>JAJOIN010000123.1 GCA_021209335.1 Aeromonadaceae bacterium | reverse complement strand
GCGCTATCTGAGGAATTATCTAGGGTGGCGGAGGATGCTGGAGCGCTATGGACGAAAGGCTGATATCCCCCATTGCTTGCATGAGGCGCTGGGACGCCCCATGCAACACGTAATTGGGACATAGCCTTTTTTATTGGCACCTAGCAGGCGGCTTTAGACGGCGTCGTCCATCTGATCCATCTTGCCCAGCAGGGCCCGCAGGCGCTCCTGCCAGGCCTGGTGATCGTTGCGCAGCTGCTGATTCTCATCCTTGAGGCGCTGGTTCTCCAGCTTGAGCTCTTCGAGCTCCATCTTCTGCAGGGCCAGGTTGTCCACGGCGCTTTGCACCTTGGCTTCCAGTTGTTCCAACATTTCTAACGACATAGTCATACCCTAGTATCTCGTGGCTGGCCCCGGCTGCCCGGGGCCTTCAATGGCACGGCCCCAGCATACCCGCCCTGCCCCTGTGCAACAAGGCAGGCAGTGCCGCTGCGGTGCAACTGCCGGCTTCTTGGCCAATCAGAAGCCCTGATCCATGTCGAGGGAAGGCTTGTCGCAGTGGGGGTGGCCCACTTCCTTGGCCGGCACTCCCACCACAGTGGTGTGCGGCGGCACAGGATTGAGCACCACGCTGCCGGCCCCTATCTTGGCCCCCGCCCCCACTTCGATGTTGCCCAGCACCTTGGCACCGGCGCCGATCATCACCCCTTCGCGGATCTTGGGGTGGCGATCGCCGTGCTCCTTACCGGTACCGCCCAGGGTGACGTTCTGCAGTATGGAGACATCGTTCTCGATGACCGCCGTCTGCCCCACCACGATGCCGGTGGCGTGATCCAGCATGATGCCGCGGCCAATGCGCGCCGCCGGATGAATGTCCACGCCGAACACCACGGAGATCTGGTTTTGCAGGTAGGTGGCCAGCGCCCGGCGACCTTGATTCCATAGCCAGTGGCCCACCCGATAGCCCTCCAGGGCATGGAAGCCCTTGAGATAGAGCAAGGGGATGGAATAGTAGTCCACCGCCGGATCCCGCTCCTTGACGGCACAGATGTCTGCCGCCACCGCGTCCAGGATGGTTGACTCGGCATTGAAGGCCAGCTCGATGATCTCCCGCAGGGCCATGGCCGGCATGGTGGCGCTGCCCAGCTTGTGGGCCAGTTGGAAGCTCAGGGCCGACTGCAGGCTGTGGTGGTTCAAAATGGTGGAATGGTAGAAGCTGGCCAGCAGGGGCTCCTGGGCCGCCATGTCGGCCGCCTCGGCCCGGATCTGTTGCCAGGTGGACTCTTTGATACAACTCATGGCGTACTCCTGGTGGGATCAACACCCGGCCCGGATGGCGGCGGCGTCAGCACGGACAGGGGATCCATGTGAATGATGATGTCGGCAATCGGGAAGGCCAGACGCAACCTGGCCTCCACCCGGTCGGCAATGGCGTGGGCCTGCACCAGCGGCATGCTGTCATCCAACTCCAGATGCAACTGGATGAAGCGCACCGGCCCGGACTGGCGAGTCCGCAGGTCGTGCATGCCGTGCACGCCGGGCACGCTGTTACAAATATCCAGGATCTGCTGACACTCTCCCTCCGGCAGCTCTCTGTCCAACAGGGTCTGAATGGCCTCATAGCCTATCTGCAGGGCGCTCCACAGTATGTAGCCCCCCAGCAGGATGGCAAACAGGCCATCGGCCATGTGGAAGCCCTGCATGGAGAGCAGCAAGGCCAACAGCACGGCGCCGTTGAGCAGCAGATCCGAGCGGTAGTGCAGGGCATCGGCCTTCACCGCCTGGCTGCCGGTGACCCGCACCACATAGGTCTGGAAGGTGACCAGCAGCAGCGTCAGTATGAGCGAGCCCACTGTGACCCAGATGCCGATGCCGGCCCGTTGCAGGGGCACAGGATCGGCCACGGCACCGATACCGTGCATGATAAGCACCAGCGCCGAGCCCGTGATAAAAGCCGCCTGGGCCAGGCTGGCCAGGGATTCGGCCTTGCCGTGACCAAACTTGTGGTCATCATCGGCGGGGATCAGGGCATAACGGATGGCCAGCAGATTGATGAGTGAGGCGCTGACGTCCATCAGGGAGTCGGTGAGCGAGGCCAGCAGACTGGAGGAGCCGGTGGCCAGCCAGGCGATCAACTTGCCGATGATCAGCAGGGTGGCAGTGACGGTGGCCGCCACCCCGGCGAAGGTGGCCAGCCGATAATAACGTTGCTGGATCAATGGTCTTCCTCGACAGGCGGCGCCTTGGCCGCATCCTCATAGGCGGCCTATGATACCCCCCTGCCCCCGCCATATAAAGCCGCCGCTGAGCTGGCTCCCGGCGAAAATCCGGCTACACTAGCGGGCCGCTCAGCCCACGGCGCCAGGAGTCACCATGCTACACATAGTGCTGTTCCAACCCGAGATCCCGCCCAACACGGGCAACATCATCCGCCTGTGTGCCAATACCGGCTACAAGTTGCATCTGATCGAACCCCTGGGCTTTGCCTGGGACGACAAGCGGGTACGCCGGGCCGGGCTGGATTATCACGAGTTTGCCGAGGTACGTCGTCACCCGGATCTCGCCAGCTGCCTGGCGGCCTTGCCGGGCGCCCGGGTGTTCGCCTGTACCACCAAGGGACGGGCCATCCCCAGCGAGGTGGCCTTCGCCGCGGGGGATGTGCTGCTGTTTGGTCCCGAGACCCGGGGCCTGCCCATGGAAGTGATCGAATCCCTACCAGCGGCACAGCGCCTGCGGCTGCCCATGGTGGCCGGCAGCCGCAGCATGAACCTGTCCAACGCCGTGGCGGTGCTGGTGTATGAGAGCTGGCGTCAGCTGGGTTATGCCGGCGCCCAGGCTCAAACGGGAGCTGAGGGTTAGAACCAGTCGGCGTTACGGATCACGCCCACCGCCAGCCCTTCGATGTGCAGCTGCTGGCAGCTCAGGTCCACCTCTATGGGACTGAGCTCCTCGTTCTCCGGCAGCAGCAGCACCCGATTGCCTTGGCGCTGGAAGCGCTTGACCGTCACCTCGTCTTCGCCCACCCGCGCCACCACCACCTGGCCGTTACGCGCCTGCTCCGTCTTGTGCACCGCCAGCAGATCGCCATCCAGAATGCCGATGTCCTTCATGCTCATGCCCTGCACCCGCAGTAGGAAGTCGGCTCTGGGATGGAACAAGCCAGGGTCCACCTGATAGCGAGTCTCCACATGCTCGGCGGCCAGTATGGGCTCGCCGGCGGCCACCTTGCCGATGAGCGGCAGACCGCTCTCCTCTTCCTCGGTGCTCTCATCCTGCACCAGCTGAATACCGCGGGAGGTGCCGGGCATGATGTGGATCACCCCCTTGCGGGCCAGGGCCTTGAGGTGCTCCTCCGCCGCATTGGCGGACTTGAAGCCCAGGCGGCCGGCGATCTCCGCCCGGGTGGGGGGCATGCCAGTCTCCTGCATGTACTCCTTGATGAGATCCAGAACCTGGCTCTGGCGCGGGGTGAGAAGTTTCATCAGCTATCGCCTGTTTTTATATACAGATGCCTGTGAGTATATACAGGGTTAATCGAAGCGCAAGTGCCGTGCCGGATCGAGGGGCCGGCTTGTCGACGTCCGACCACGACAAGGAAATCCCCTTTTGCTATGCTGGCGCCGCTATTTTGCCTGCGTGTTTTTTGAGGTTGTTAGGATGTCCCGCATCAAGGCTGCTGCCCGATCCCTGCTTCGCCTACCCCTGCGTCTGCTGGTTAACTATTCCGCCCTGCCGGAGGAGCCGGTGAGCCAGCTGGGGTTGGATCCTGGCCGCCCCATCGTCTACGCCCTGACCAACGATGCGTTGAGCGATCTGCTGACCCTGGAGCTGTGCACCAACCAGTTGGGGCTGCCCAGCCCCTTCTCCCCCTTGCAGATCGGCGGCCAGACACTGCCTCGCTATGTCTGCCTGGATCACCTGCCCTGTCTGGGCGGCAAGCCGGTGCCGGCCCAACAGAGCCTGGCCACCTTCCGCCACTGGCTGCAGCTGCACCGGCAGGATCCGACACTGGATATCCAGCTGGTGCCCATCACCCTGCTCTGGCACCGGGCGCCGGGCCGCGAGAAACGCCGTCTGCAACCGCCGCTGGCCACGCCCAGCGTCTGGCGCAACAGCTGGCAGGTGCTACTGCATGGCCGGGAGAACCGGGTGCGCTTCTCTGCCCCCGTCTCCCTGGGCACCCTAGCCGCCGAGCGAGGCAGCGACGAGCAGGTGGCCCACAAGCTGGCCCGGGTGGCGCGCATCCATTTCAGCCGGCAGCGGCAGGCGGCCAAGGGCCCGCGGCTGCCGATCCGCCAGGCGCTGTTCCAGCAACTGCTGGCCAGCGACCCCCTGCGCCAGGCCATGGCGCAACAAGCCGCTGAAGAGGGGGTGCCGCTGGAGCAGATCCGGCGGCGCGCCCTGGGCTACTTGGAGGAGATCGGCAGCGACTTCTCCTACCGTCTGATCCGCATGGGCGACACCCTGCTGGGCTGGCTGTGGCACAAGCTCTACCGCGGTATCCGGGTGCATGGCGGCGAGCAGGTGCGCCGGCTGGCTCGGGAGGGGCATGAGATCGTCTACATCCCCTGCCACCGCAGTCACATGGACTACCTGCTGCTCTCTTATGTCATCTATCACCAGGGGCTGATCCCGCCGCACATCGCCGCCGGTATCAACCTCAACTTCTGGCCCGCCGGCCCCTTGTTCCGCCGCGGCGGCGCCTTCTTCATCCGCCGCAGCTTCAAGGGCGACAAGCTCTACGCCACCGTGTTTCGGGAATACCTCAATCAGCTGTTTACCAAGGGCTATGCGGTGGAGTTCTTCACCGAGGGGGGCCGCTCCCGTACCGGACGCCTGCTGCAACCCAAGACCGGCATGCTGGCCATGACGCTGGAGGCCCAGCTGCGGGGCATACCGCGGCCGCTGACCTTCGTGCCCGTCTACCTGGGCTATGACCATGTGATGGAGGTGAACACCTACCTCAAGGAGTTGAAGGGCAGCCGCAAGGAGAAGGAGAACTTCTGGCACCTGCTGGGGATCCTGGGCAAGCTGCGCAACTTTGGCCGCAGCTACGTCAACTTCGGCGAACCCCTGACCCTGCACCAGTATCTGCAGCAGCAGGTGCCCGACTGGCGCCAGACCCCCGAAGGCCACAAGCCTGCCTGGCTGGCCCCCACGGTGAATGCCCTGGCCCAGCAGCTGATGAGCCGCATCAATGCCGCCGCCGGCCTCAACGGCCTGCCGTTGTGCGCCCTGGCGTTGCTGGCCAGCGAGCGTCAGGCGTTGCCCCGCAATCAGCTGACCCAACAGATCCAGCTCTATCTTGATCTGCTGCGCCTGGCCCCCTACAGTCGCCACTGCGTGCTGCCCGAGGCCGGTGCCGCCGAGCTGCTGGAGCAGGCCCTGGAGCTGGGCAAGTTCCAGGTGGCCGAGGACAAGCTGGGGCAGATCGTCACCATGGATCGCTATCAGGCCATACTGATGACCTTCTACCGCA
This sequence comes from Aeromonadaceae bacterium, assembly GCA_021209335.1. GTDB lineage: Bacteria > Pseudomonadota > Gammaproteobacteria > Enterobacterales > Aeromonadaceae > Pseudaeromonas. The sequence goes on along the minus strand of JAJOIN010000123.1, from coordinate 5,859 downwards.
ACAACATACTGCACCTGTTCGCCCTGCCGGCCCTGCTGGCCCGCCTGATCGAGCGGCAGGAAGGGCAAACGGCCGAGCAGTTGACCGAGGCGGTGCAGCAGCTCTACCCGCTGATCCAGGCCGAGCTGTTCCTGCACCATACGGCCGACGATCTGCCCGCCCAGCTGGAGGCCAACCTGATGGCCTTCGTCAGGCTGGGGCTGGTGGAAGACAGGGGTGGACGCTACTGGGTACACGCCGCCCGACAGCCGCAGCTCTTGCTGCTGGCCCACTGTATTCAGGAGACGCTGCTGCGCTACGCCATGTCCCTGGGCCTGATCCTGGAGGCACCCACCACGCCGCTGCCCCAGCTGGAGTCCGACTGCCAGATGATGGCGCAACGGCTAGCCACCCTGCATGGCATCCATGCCCCCGAATTCAGCGATGTCAGCCTGTTCAAGACCCTGATCGCCACCCTGGAGGCCCAAGGTTACCGGCAGGACGAGCAGTGGCAGACCGAGGCCCTGGCCCGCTTGCTGACCCAGTTGCAGGATCTGTTACCCAGCGCCCTGCGGCGCACCCTAGCGGCCCTGGAGCAGGAGGCTTAACGCCAGGCCGGCAAACAGCAGCAGACCGACCCAGTTGTTGTTGAGGAAGGCGGCAAAGCAGGCCTGCCGCTGCCGCGCCCAGATCAGCCGCTGCTGATAGGCGAACAGCCCGGCGGCGGCGGCCAGGCTCACCCAGTAGGGCCAGGCCAGTGCCGCCAGCCAGCCCACCTGGGCCAGGCAGGCCAGGGTGGCCAGCTGCAGCAGGCCTATGATGAGGCGGTCGTGGCGGCCAAACAGGATGGCGGTGGATTTGACGCCTATCTTGAGGTCATCGTCCCTGTCCACCATGGCGTACTGGGTGTCATAGGCCACGGTCCACAGGCAGTTGGCGGCAAACAGCCACCAGGTCAGGGCCGTCAGGCCGCCGGCCGCCGCCGCCCAGGCCATGGGAATGGCCCAGGAGAAGGCCAGCGCCAGTACCAGTTGCGGCAGATGGGTCACCCGCTTCATGAAGGGGTAGACAATGGCCAGCCCCAGCCCCACCACCGCCAAAGCCCACACCAGGGGGCTCAGGGTGAGGGCCAGCCCCACCGCCAGCGCCACCAACGACCAGAAGAAGATCAACGCCTCCTTGGGGGTCACCCGACCGCTGGGCAAGGGGCGGCCGGCGGTGCGTTTGACATGGCCATCCACCCGCCGGTCGGCAAAGTCATTGATGACGCAACCGGCCGAGCGCATCACAAACACCCCCAGCACGAACACCAGCAGATGATGCCAGCTGGGCTGGCCGGCGCTGGCCAGCCAGAGGGCCCACAGGGTGGGCCACAGCAGCAACAGCGAGCCGATGGGCCTGTCCAGCCGGGCCAGTTGCCAGAAGGCGCGCCAGCGCGGCACTACAAGCTGGGTCATGGATCACTCCTCGTAGGGTGGGGCAAGAGGCAGGAACACCTCGGTGAGCTGCAGCCGTACCGGCCCGCTGGATAGCCAGGAGCGCCGCCCCCACAAGGCGCCGGTCGGCGGCGGGCAGCCCCAGTCCGCCAGGGCGGCGACGAAGGCGGGGACGGTGGCAAAGTCCGCCAGGGCCAGTGGCTCCCGCTGCAGATCCGGCTGGCTGAACAGCCACTCCCCCAGCGGTCTGTCCCCCAGACCGACCAGCGCCGGCACCTGAGCCAGCTGGGCACCGGGCAGCCGGGTCAGAGCCCAGACCAGGGGCCGCTCATCCAGACACAGGAGCACCTGGCGACACTGCCAGTGGGCATCCTGGGCCTGCCAGGAAGGCCCCAGCAGGGTGACGCTGAATTGCCCGGGCCGGCCGCGCAGGGCGGCGGTGAGGGAGCCGGTGTCCCGCAACCAGCGGGCCAGGGGACCGGACAACTGGCATCGCTCGGCCGCCTGCCAGGCAGGTTCGGGCATATCCAGGGGCAAGGCGGGCAGGCGGGCAGCGCAATGCAAAGAGAGGGTCTCCTGTCAAAATTCCGGACATTATGGTGAAAGCGGGGTAAAAATGTAAGGCGGTGCGCGCTTGACGCCATCAGCACTAACCAGAACAATAATTGAGTCACCTCCACGACTTACATAACGAGAAATCATGCTGAAGAGACTCACTTGCGGGTTACTGATGTTGTTGGCGGCCCAGGTGCAGGCCGAAGAAGCGGCGGCACCGGCGCAACCCGCCAATGCCTATGCCTATTACGCCCTGGATCCTGAGATCATCACCAACTACATCACAGACGGCAGCCAGATGGGCTATGTGCGCATCAAGGTGGAGATCATGGTGGACAACAATGCCGATCTGGCCTTGGTGGAGAAACACGACCCCCTGATCCGGGACGCCCTCAATCGCATCCTGGGCAAGCAGACCGCCGAGCAGGTGCGCTCGTTGAAGGGCCGGGAAGAGATCCGCAAGGAATGCCAGGCCAAGCTCAACCAACTGCTGGTGGAAGAGACCGGCCGCAAGCTGATCCGCGAACTCATCTTCACCAACTACCTGTACCAGTAAGCCGCCCACCGGCACACCCGCAAAAAAGGGGACCCTCCGGTCCCCTTGCTCTTGTTCCGTCAAACAACCTCTAGTGGATTTCGATCTCCCGGCGCCGTTGCGGCGGGGTGGACTTGGCCAGCGTCACATACAGGATGCCATCCTGGAAGCGGGCGCTGATATCCTCGGCCTGCACATCCTCCGGCAGCTTGAAGCTGCGGCTGAAACGGCCATAGAAGCGTTCCGTTCTGTGATGCTGGCGATCCTCCTGTTCCTGACGCCGTTCACCGCTGATGGTCAACATGCCGTTGTCCACCGACAACTTGACGTCCTCCTTGGGCATGCCAGGCACCTCCACCTGCAGCTCATACTGGTGGTCGGTCTCGACAATGTCCACCGCCGGCAGCCAGTCGCTCTGGCTGAGGTTCTGCCGGTCATCCAACCGGCTCAAAAAACCCCTGTGATAGTCCCGGAACCAGTCTTCGAATTCCCGGAAGGGGTTCCATCTTTCGATAGCCATAAACACCTCCCCTTGCGTTGATCGGCCCTGCGGGCCCTCACCCTAATGGTGGGGTTCGTTGTCGGTTTTTCAAGCCATCCCTGGTGAAAAAATCAGCCGATCAAGCCCAGCAGCAGACGGCTGCCGAGCCCCAGCATGATGAGGCCCACCAGGGCATCAATCCCCCTGGGCACCTGAGGGTGGCTGAGCCAGGGCGCCAGCTTGGCGGCCAGCAGTGCCAGGCCGAAGAACCAGACGGTGGAGGCCAGCACGGCCCCCAGGGCGAAGGCCGGCAAGGCCTGGTGTGGCCACTGGGCCGCCATGCTGCCCAGTATCATGACGGTATCCAGGTACACGTGGGGATTGAGCAGCGTTACCCCCAGGGTGGTGAACAAGATGGCCTTGTCGCCAGCCGCCCCCTGCAGATCGAGCCGGGCCGAGGCGTTGCGCCAGGCGCGCCGCAGGGACTGGCCGCCATAGGCCAGCAAAAACAGACTGCCCCCCAGGGTCAGGGCCAGCTTGAGCCAGGGCAGGCTGGCCAGCACCTGACCACCGCCAAACACCCCCAGACTGATCAGCAGGCCATCACACAGCAGGCACAAGCCCGCCACCCACAGATGGCGCTCCCGCCTGAGCCCCTGACGCAGCACAAAGGCATTTTGCGCCCCTATGGGCATGATGAGACTGGCCCCAAGGGTGAAGCCCTGCAACATGACAACCGACATAACGACTCCTCCACAACAGATGGCGTCAGCCTAGGGCTTGGCGTATCTTCAGTAAAACTAATGATTTTGATAATTCATAAGAGATATTTATGAGTCGGATGCTGCCCCTGGATTACAAGCTGCTGCAGGCGCTGGATGCCGTGGTGCGGGAGCAAAGCTTCGAGCGCGCCGCCCGGGCCCTGCACCTGACCCAACCCGCCATCTCCCAGCGCATCAAGCAGCTGGAGCAGTTGCTGGCCCAGCCGGTGCTGCTGCGCAGCTCGCCCCCCAGCCCCACCCTGCTGGGACAGCAGCTGCTGGGCCACTATCGTCAGGTCAGCCAGCTGGAGCGCGAACTGCTGCCCCGCCTGCGCCCGGAGGCCCCCAGCGAGCCCTTGCGCATCAGCATCGCCGTCAATGCCGACAGCCTGGCCACCTGGTTCCTGCCGGCCCTCACCCCCTTGCTGGAGCGCCATCCCCTGGCGCTGGATCTGGTGCTGGAGGATGAGACCCGCAGCGTGGAACGGCTGCGCCAGGGGGAGGTGTTCGGTGCCGTGGGCTGTCAGCCGCTGCCTCTGCCGGGCTGCGAGGCCAGCCTGCTGGGCGACATGGAGTACCGGCTGATCTGCTCCCCCGCTTTTGCCCAGCGCTACTTTGCCGATGGCCTGCACCTGACGGCCCTGAGCCGGGCCCCGGCGGTGGCCTTTGACCACAGGGACGACATGCATGTCACCTACCTGAGCCAGCATTTCGCCCTGCCCCCCGGCGGCTACCCTTGCCACACGGTGCGCTCCTCCGAAGCCTTCATCGATCTGGCCCTGGCCGGGGTGGCCTATGCCCTGATCCCCGAGCTGCAGATCCGGCCCCAGCTGGCAGCGGGTCAGCTCATCAGCCTGCCGGCACCGCCCCTGCACCGCCGCCTCTACTGGCATCGCTGGCTGCTGGCCCGCGGCGTCCATCAGCAGGTCTCGCAAGCCATACTGGCCGCCGGGCAGCAGGCCCTGGCGAAAACCCAGGCATAAAAAACGCCAGCACTTAGGCTGGCGTGGGTCAACTCGAACGCCCTCAAGCCTTGGGCTTGGGCCGCACCCCCAGGGTGTGGCACAGGGCGTAGGTCAGCTCGGCGCGGTTCAAGGTGTAGAAGTGGAAGTCCTTCACCCCTTCGCGGGAGAGCACCCGCACCATGTCGATGGCGATGCTGGCCCCCAGCAGATTGCGGGTCATCTGATCCTCGTCGGCAATGCCCTCGAAGCGCTGGTGCAACCAGGCGGGGATCTTGACGTTGGAGAAGCCGGCGAACTTGAGCAGCGTCTTGTAGTTGGACACCGGCAGTATGCCCGGCACGATTTCCGCTTCGATGCCGATGGCGGCGCAGCGATCCCGAAAGCGCAGGTAGCTTTCCACGTCGTAGAAGAACTGGGTGATGGCCCGGTTGGCGCCGGCATCGATCTTGCGCTTGAGGTTAAGCAGATCCGCCTGGGCGCTCTTGGCTTCCGGATGCACCTCGGGGTAAGCGGCCACCGAGATGTCGAAGTCGGCCACCTCCTTGAGCAGGCCCACCAGATCGGCGGCATACATGTCCGGCTTGGCCATACCCTGAGGCAGATCGCCGCGCAGGGCGACGATGTGGCGGATGCCGTTGTCCCAGTAGTCCTGGGCGATCTGGCGCAGCTCGTCGCGGTTGGCATCTATGCAGGTCAGGTGCGGCGCGGCGATGAGGCCGGTGCGCTCCTTGATCTCCTTGATCACCTTATGGGTGCGATCCCGGGTGCCGGAGTTGGCGCCATAGGTGACGGAGACAAACTTAGGCGACAGGGTCTGCAGACGGGCGATGGAGTTCCACAGTGTCTGTTCCATGGACTCTGTGGTGGGGGGGAAGAACTCGAAAGAGACATCGATGCGGCCGTTCAAATCCGCCAGGCTCTGGTTCAGCGCCTCCACCTGACGTGCACTCTCAAAACTCATCCCTTGCTCCTTGACTTACCGGGTCTGGCATCATGCCAAACAGATGTTTGGACGTCTAAGTTTATTCTCCCGTAGCCAACAAAGCTTTCTCGGCCTCAGCCATGGAGCAGAAGTTAAACCCTTCGATAACTTCCTGCATCAGCAAGTTAATGCGATCGTTGCAAAGGTTTCCTATGCTACCCTCGT
>JAJOIN010000074.1 GCA_021209335.1 Aeromonadaceae bacterium | reverse complement strand
AGCCCAGGCCGCCGTCGCAGCCGGCCTCGGCGGGCTGGCCGCCTATCAACGACTGGTGCAGCGCTACCTGCCCACCCCCGCCCAGGCGGGCCACCGGAGTTTAGCCTCATGATCCTCGCCTCCCATATAGAGCTGCTGCGTGGCAGCACCAAGCTGCTGGACGATGCCAGCGCCACCATACACCCGGGCCAGAAAGTGGGTCTGGTAGGACGCAACGGCTGCGGCAAGTCCTCGCTGTTTGCCCTGATCAAGGGGCAGCTGCAGGTGGACAACGGCCAGCTGAGCGTACCGGCCGGCTGGCAGATCGCCAGCGTGGCCCAGGAGACCCCGGCGCTGGACATGCCGGCGCTGGAATACGTCATCGATGGCGACGAGGAGTACCGGCAGCTGGAGCAAGCCCTGGCAGCCGCCACCGAAGCGGATGACGGCCTCAAGGTAGCCGAGCTGCACGGCAAGCTGGAGGCAATCGACGGCTGGAGCATCCGTGCCCGGGCCGGCGCCCTGCTGCATGGCTTGGGCTTTGCCGCCGAGCAACAGCTTTCTCCGGTGCGCGCCTTCTCCGGCGGCTGGCGCATGCGCTTGAACCTGGCCCAGGCCCTGCTCTGCCGCTCCGATCTGCTACTGTTGGACGAACCCACCAACCACCTGGACTTGGATGCGGTGATCTGGCTGGAAGGCTGGCTCAAAAGCTACCGTGGCACCCTGCTGCTCATCTCCCACGACCGGGACTTTCTCGACAAGGTGGTGGGGCGCATCATCCATATCGAAAACGGCAAGCTCAACGAATACACAGGCGGCTACTCGGACTTCGAGCTGCAGCGCGCCGAACAGCTGGCCCAGCAGCAGGCGCTGTACGAGCGCCAGCAGTTGACCCTGGCCCACATGCAATCCTATGTGGAGCGCTTTCGCTACAAGGCCACCAAGGCCCGTCAGGCCCAGAGCCGCTTGAAGGCCATGGAGCGGATGGAGCGGATCCTGCCCGCTCACGTCGACTCCCCCTTTAACTTCAGCTTCCGTGTACCGGATGCCCTGCCCACCCCCTTGCTGCGCATGGAGCAGCTGGCCGCCGGCTATGGCGACAAGCGGGTGCTGGAGCAGATCAAGCTCAATCTGGTGCCGGGGTCGCGCATCGGCCTGCTGGGACGCAACGGCGCCGGTAAGTCCACCTTCATCAAGCTGCTGGCCGGCGAACTGGCCCCCTTATCCGGCAAGCTGGAGCCCGCCAAGGGCGTCAAGATCGGCTACTTTGCCCAGCATCAGCTGGAATACCTGCGCGGGGATGAGAGCCCCTTGGCCCACCTCACCCGCCTGGCGCCCCAGGCCAGCGAGCAGGAGCTGCGCAACTACCTGGGCGGCTTCGACTTTCACGGTGACAAGGCCCTCTCCCCGGTGGCCCCCTTCTCCGGTGGCGAGAAGGCCCGCCTGGTGCTGGCCCTGGTGGTGTGGGAAAAACCCAATCTGCTGCTGCTGGACGAACCCACCAACCACCTGGATCTGGAGATGCGTGAGGCCCTGACCCTGGCGTTGCAGGGCTTTGAGGGGGCCATGGTCATCGTCTCTCACGATCGCCACCTGTTGCGTACCACCACAGACGATCTCTATCTGGTCCATGGCGGCCGGGTAGAAGCCTTTGATGGCGATCTGGACGACTACCACAAATGGTTGCTGGAGCAGGACAAGGCCGAGGCCAGCCCCCAAGGCAGCGGCGAGCCGAGCCAGAACAGTGCCGCCGCCCGCAAGGATCTCAAGCGCCGGGAGGCCGAGTTCCGCCAGAGCCTGCGCCCCCTCAAGCAGCGGCTCGACCAGTTGGAGAAGCAGCTGGAATCCCTGCAAGGGGAGCTGGACGAGATAGAACAGGCCCTGGCCGACCCGGCCATCTATCAGGAATCAGCCAAGCCCCAACTGACCGCCCTGCTCGGCCGCCAAGGCCCCCTGAAACAAGCCCTGGAGGGGGTCGAGCTGGAGTGGATGAGCCTGGGCGAAGAGATTGAGCAAAAGGAGCAGGACTTTGCCCAAGCCCTGTGAGCCTGTTTTGCCCAGCCCGGCTGAGCTGTGGCAGGCCACCCAGGCGCTCTACCGCGAGCCCGGGGTGGAGGCCCTGTGCCTGCAAGCCCAGGACAAGGCCGGTGCCGATGTGAATCTCCTGCTGCTGCTCGTCCTGCTGGCCCGCGGGGGACAGGGCGCCCGGCTGCCGCCACTGCTGGCCACCAGCCAGCGTCAGGCGGCGGTGCTGCAACCCTGGCGCGCCTTGCGCCGCCGCCTCAAGGCCAGGGTGGAAACCCGTGACTACCAGGCCCTGCTGGCCCATGAGCTGGCCCTGGAGCAGTGGGCGCAAGCTGGCCTGCTCAGCGCCCTCACCCTTGGCAAAGGCCAGAGTCTGGCCGACTATTTAACTCATCTAGGTCTGGATCAGAGCCCGCTGCATACTGCGCTGCTGGCCCTGGCCACCCCGTCTGCCCCGGAATCCGCCCCATGCTAAGTTATCGCCATGCCTTTCACGCCGGCAATCATGCCGATGTTCTCAAGCACGCCGTGCAGAGCCTGTTGCTGGAGGCCTTGAAGGCCAAAGACAAGCCGTTTTGCTACATCGACACCCACGCCGGCGGCGGCTGTTATGACTTAAGCGGAGAATGGTCGCAGAAGAAGGCCGAATTTGAAGAGGGCATCGGCCGCCTGTGGCCCCAGCCGGCCGACTGGCCCGAGCTGACCGACTACCTGGGCGCCATCGCCGCTCTCAACGATGCGCCGGGGCTGCGCTTTTATCCCGGCTCGCCGGAGCTGGCCCGCCACCTGCTGCGTGAGCAGGACAAGCTGATGCTGATGGAGTTGCACAACAACGAGGTGGAGATATTGCGCCGCCATCTGGGCGCCGACCCCCGGGTGGCCATCCACCACAGAGATGGCTTCGAGGGACTGCTGGCCCTGCTCCCCCCCACGCCAAGACGCGGCCTGGTGCTCATCGACCCCCCCTACGAGCTGAAGACCGACTACGACAAGGCGGTGCAGGGGCTGGACAAGGCGCTGCGCCGCTGGCCCACCGGCATCTATGCCCTCTGGTACCCGATTCTCGGCAAGCAGGCCGACCGCAGCCGGGAGATGCTCGAACGCCTGGCCGCCCTGCCGCTGCCCTCCCTGCTCCAGGTGGAGCTGGAGGTGGCGGCGCAACCGGATGACTGGGGCATGAATGGCTCGGGGCTGGCCATCATCAACGCCCCCTGGCAACTGGACAGCCAGCTGGCGCGCCTGTTACCACGCTTGTGCGACTGCCTGCGCCAGGCGGATGGCGCACAGTGGAGCCTGGAATGGCTCATTCGAGGCGCTTGAATTAGGCGAACACCCTCCCGCTATCCTCTCGCAGAAATAACTCTCTGCTCACAGAACGAGCCGCGAACCGTATACAAGGCAGCGGCTTATGGTGATAATTCGCCGCGAACTGCGGTTTTCTTCGCCGCAGATCTGACAAGGGATCCACCTCTCACAGGGAATAAGGATTGTATCAATCCGAATTTTGGATTGTCGTGACACAAGAGGGCGTATGACGGGTTGTCGCTCCCCATCCTGTACGGGTTTTACATTAATCGAACTGCTGGTTGCTGTGGCCATCCTGGCCATAGTGGCAACCATAGGTGTGCCTTCCTTTGGGAGTTTCATGGAAAAGCAGCGCGTCATGGAGCGCCGCGATGCCCTGTTGGGCGGCTTGTCTGTGGCCCGGGAAACCGCCCTCAACCGCCTGCAACCCGTGGTGCTATGCGCCTCGGACGATGGCAGCAGCTGCGGCAGCAGCTGGACAAACGGGTGGCTGGCGTTTATCGACAGCGACCGGAACGGCAGCCTGGACAGCGGTGAGGAGATCATCGCCGTCAACCAGCACGATGCCAGCATCACGGTGAGCCTCAGCGGCGCCAGCGACACTGTTACCTTTGAGCCCAATGGCTTTGTCACCAGTCGCACCTTCAGTTTTTGCTCCAGTTCGGTGAGCACCAGTAATCGGCGGATAGGGATCAGCAGCGTCGGCGACCTGACGCTAGGAGACGGCAGTGCAATTACCTGTAGTTAGTCGACAACGAGGTTCAACCCTGATCGAGGTGCTGATTGCCCTCGTCATCATCGCCATCGGCCTGCTCGGCTTTGCCAGCCTGCAGATGAACAGCATGCAACGCCAGGAGCAGGCCAAGGCCTATCAGGCGGCCGTGCAGTCGTTGCAGGAGCTGTCGGAAACCATGACGCAACATGCTGATTTGACCGTCAGTGGCAATTTCGATTTTGCCAGCCTCTCCGGCAGCACCCCGGCCGCCATGCCCTGCAGCCCCTGCACCGGCGCCGATCTGGCTAAACAGCAATTGCACAGCTGGTATCAGCGCATGAGTGCACGCCTGCCCTCCCCGCGCTTTGCGGTGGCCAGCCAGTCCTTGGAAGGCGGTCGCCAGGTCACCATTACCCTGACCTGGGACGCCACCCTGACCGGCAGCGGCATTAATGTCAGCAAGTGCGATGAACTTAATGAAATCGACGGCCATCAGTGCCAGCAACTGACATTCTGGGTAAGCAGTTGATGATAACTATGTCTCCACGCAAGCAAGCACAGGGATTTGGACTGGTGGAACTGATGGTCGCCATTGCCATCGGTCTGTTTATCATCGCCGGTCTCTACAGCATGCTCAGCAGCAGCCAACAGACCTACGCCCTATCCCAGGCCAACGGCCAACTGACCGAAGCCGGCCGCCGCGTCAACCGCCTGCTGCAAAACACCCTGGCCCAGGCCGGTTTTATCAACTACCAACGCCTACGGCTCCAAAACAGCCTGCCGGTGGCGACGGTGGCCTCACCGACAGTCAGCTGGGCTTTAGGACAGTCGGTTGAAGGCAGCAACGACTTGACCAGCACTGGTACCGCGCTGGCAGGTACCGATGTGCTGCTGATGCGCTTTTACGGCTCCAGTATTGAGGATAACGATAGTAATGCGCCCTCTATTACTGCTGACGACCCAGATGGTTTTCTGTTCGATTGCAGTGGCAACGCCATGAACAATCAGAAGTTGGTGACCCTGAGCCTGTATGTCTCACCGACCAAGCAACTCATCTGTGCCGATGATCAAGGTAACACCCAGGTGCTGGCCAGCGGCATAGAGTCTTTGCAGTTCCGCTTTCTGCCCGACACCTCAGGGGCCAGCTTTGTCACCGCCGATAACATCACCAACTGGAGTGGTGTCATGGCCGTGGAATATGCCTTCCTGGCCAGCGCGGCATCTGGCCAGGGGATCCAAAGCGCCAGCCAGAGCTATCAGTTGCTGGACAAGAGCGTGACCGCCGGGGGGGATCGGCTGCTGCGCCAGGTATTTAGCGGCAACATCACACTGCACAACCAGGGGGGCTAACCATGACCCGTTCCCAGCAAGGCATAGCCCTTATCACGGCCCTCATCATTACCCTGCTGATTGGCATCATCGCCATGGCAGTGGGCAAGAGCGCCATCCGCAGTCAGCAGACCGCCTCCAGCCAGTATGACCAGGCCCGCAGCCAGGCCATCGCTCAATCCGCCATGCTGCGCGCCGAGGCCCTGTTTCGCAGTACCGTCGCCTCGGACATAGATCTGATATTTGCCGGCGCCTCCGGCAGTATCAGCACCAGTCTGGAGAGCAACGCCGCCTGGTGGCGGGAGGACAGCAACTGGGACAGCAATAGCAGCACTACCAGCTTCAGCGGTCTCACCGAAGGGTCACCGAAATTTCGCATCGAGGAGCGGGAGTTTGTGCCCATCTCGGCGGATGTGGAGGAGCAGCAGGGCAGGCAGTACTTTCGCGTCACCAGCCGAGGCGAAGGCCCCGGTGGCTCGCACACCCTGCTGCAATCCTACTTTGTGGTCACCACCACACGTAAAACCTCAAGTTAACGACAACTCGGCACACAGAAGGAAATCGGCAATGGGACAACGGGGCGTTACCCTGCTGGAACTGATGATCACAGTGGTGGTGGTGGCCATTCTCGCCGCCGTGGCCGTACCCAGCTATTTCAGTTATGTGCGCGATTCCCGCCGGGATCTGGCCAAGCAAAGCCTGCTGGCCGCCGCCCAGAAGATGGAAAGCTATTACGCGCTAAACATGAAATACAGTGAGTCCGCCTCAAACGGCAGCCCCACCATCTTTAGCGACAAGGTACCGGCCGATGGCAGTGAGCGCTACTACACCCTGACGGTCAGTGCCAGCCAGTCCAGTTATACCCTAAGCGCCGTACCACAAGGCTCACAGAGCAGCGACAGTTGCGGCACCCTGAGCCTGACCCGCGCCGGCGCCAAGACCCCCAGCACCAGTGGCTGCTGGTAGATCCATGGAGAGAACCACAATGAAACAATTTGGCATACTGTCGTTGCTGTCCATGCTGCTGCTCGGCTCCACCCAGGCGGCCGATCTCAGCCTGCCCACCAGCCCCATCTTCGTACAGGGCCAGGTGGCCCCCCTGGTGATGCTGGTGATGGGACGGGATCATACCCTCTACTACGAAGCCTATAACGATGCCACAGATCTGGATGACGATGGCAAAATTGATACCCATTACAATCCAAATTTGACTAAAGGCTATTATGGCTATTTCGATTCAGATAAATGTTACCAATATAGCAACAATATGTTTATCCCTGTCGGATCAACAGGGGCCAAACATGCATGCTCAAACAAATGGAGTGGTGACTTTTTAAACTATTTAACAACAAGTCGAATCGATGCATTAAGAAAAGTCTTATATGGTGGATATCGTTATAACGAACAGTCCAATGTTGACCACCCTATTTTAGAGAGATCTTTTATTCCTCAAGACGCTCATAGCTGGGGGAAGACTTGGGATCCTTTGGTAATGTCCCAAGAGGGATTAACTATTTCCAATTATACTGAGCTGGATGATGCAGATGGTGAATATGGCTTCTTCTTCGCCAACACTTCGACAAGCTCCACTGGTGCTCCATTACTAAGAATACTGAAAGTTAAATCAAGTTTAATGGGCAGAGATGATGACTCCACAGTGGCCTTCGCCACAAACTACCCATCATCAATAATTTATTTTAGTGGCACTCCAAATAATTGGGGTAAAACAGCTATGTCCCTGGTTGCCGATCACAAATGGCAAGCCACTGTATATTTTCCCGCACAAAGTTCAAAACATGAGTTCAAATTTGATGTGGATGGTAATTGGAGTACTGTTTATGGTGACAAAGAGCAAGATGGTATAGCTGAACTAGACTCCGGAACAAATAGTGGTGCGACCACTGACATTAAAAAAACCGCAGCTGGAACCTATAAGGTTACATTCAACGATCAGACGGGTGCATATTCACTATCTAGTGCTACATCATCTACTGATGCACTATCAACGGCATCTAACTATCTTTACATATGGAATTGGGTTAGTAAGGAACGCCCTGTTGCATCAAACTCCATGGATAATGTATCTGGTGGCATTGATGATTACATCAGTGATTACATAGTCAGAGTACAAGTCTGTAATAGCTCAGTCGGACTGGAAGGGAACTGTAAAAAATATGGCTCCAGCGCCAGCAACAACAAATATATGCCAATTGGGCTTCTGCAAGAATATGGTGAAGGTGACGAGCCAGACATGGAGTTTGGCCTAATTACTGGATCATATAAAAAGAATTTATCAGGTGGTGTGTTGCGAGCCAAGATGGGAAAAATCAGTGACGAGATTAACTCAACCACCGGTAAATTCATTGCTTCATCAAATAGAATCATTGATGCACTAAATAAGCTAAAGATCACTAATTTCACATTTAGTGCTAGTAGCAATGACTACCAATATCGTGAAGCTGACGGATGTGGCTGGATAAAAACTGAAGCTCTACCGGAAGGGAAATGTACCAACTGGGGAAATCCAATTGGTGAAATGCTGTACGAAAGTCTGCGGTACTTTGCAGGAGCAAAATCACCTACGCCAGAGTTCTCGGTTTCCGATGACGAACTTGATCTGCATGAAGATACATGGGATGACCCATATCAAAATAGACACTACTGTGCCGCACCCATAAACCTGGTTATTAGTGATGTTGGAACCTCATATGACTCCGACCAACTTCCACATGCAAATGCATCATTTCTTAAATCTGGCTTCACTGGTAGTAACCTTTCCGTCAATGTAAGCGAATGGACCAAAAAAATATCTGATAATGAAGCAGGCATCAATGGTGGGAGCTTCTTCATTGGTGAAGTGGCCGGTCAAACAGATGGAAAAAACACACCAACAGCAAAAACTGTAACAAGTCTGGATACGATTAGAGGCTTATCTCCCATGGAACCAACCAAACAGGGGAGTTACTATGCCGCAGGACTTGCATATTTTGGGCATGAGAATGTTATCAACTCAGGAAGTAATAAGAAGCCGCAAACAATCGTTGTCGCACTGGCATCTAACCTACCAAAACTTGAACTGCCTGTCGGAAATGGGAAAATAACTCTTATCCCCTATGCAAAGTCAGTTGGTGGGCAAAACATTAGCGCATTAGAAACAGATTTCCAGCCGACCAATACTATTGTTGACTTTTATGTCGAAAAATTGAGCGACACTGAAGGAACATTCCGAGTCAATTATGAGGATGTGGAACAGGGTGCCGATCACGACATGGATATGATTGTAAAATATCATTACCAGGTTTCTGGCAACCAGCTTACCATCACACTGATATCTGAATATGCCGCAGGTAATATAGACCAACACGCTGGATACGTAATTTCAGGCTCTACTGCTGATGGGCTTTATCTTGACGTAAAGGATAAATCGGGGGCGCATGTTAATTATTACCTCGACACTGTTGGGAACGTAGCCAGAAAATATGATTCATCCAATAGTGAAACTGATTTACCCTTGGAGAAATCTAGAACGTTTACCGTCGATCCAACAAAAACAGCCGCAGGCCTTCTGGAATCACCATTGTGGTATGCCGCAAAATGGGGGGGGTTTAATGATAAAAATAAAAATGGCCTCCCAGATGAAGGCGAATGGGACACAGAAGAAGCTGGTAAGCCAGATAACTATTTGCTGGTCACCAAGGCCTCTGACTTGGAGGAGCAGCTGAAAAAAGCTTTTAATGCCGCATCAGAAAACGCCCGCTCAGATAGTGCGGTGAGCTTTAGCGGTTATCAACTGGGTAACGATGCCCAGGCCTTCCTGGCCAAGTTCGAGGCCAAAACCTGGTCTGGAGATCTGCAGGCCCATGCCATTACCAGCGGCGCCATCGCTACCGACCCCAGCTGGAGTGCGGCCAAAAAGCTGGATGCCCGCAGCAGTGTGAGCGATCGGGTCATCATCACCTGGGATGGCACCAGCAAGCGACTGTTTTCCCAACCCAGCAGTTTAAGCGGCAGCACCAGTGGCCTCTCCGCTGACATGATTGATAAGTTGCTGACCGGGATCACCGGGAGTGCCGCCGATAAGCTCGGCTATGTCCAGGCGCTGGTGGACTATCTGCGCGGCGATCGCAGCAAGGAAGCCGGTGGCGTGCAGGTGCCCATCATCAAGACCAACTTCCGTCCCCGCAGCAGCCGTCTGGGGGATATAGTCCATAGCACCCCCGTCTATGGCAAGTCGGTGGATGGCGTGCCCTTTGTGGTGGTATCGGCCAACGATGGCATGGTGCATGTGTTCCATGCCGATACCGGCGAGGAGATACTGGCCTTTATCCCCCACGGCATCTACGACAAGTTGAACCAACTGGCGGATGTGGGTTACGACAGTGCCCACCAGTTCTATGTGGATGGCGAGATCAAGGTCTCCTCCATCAAGGAGGATGATGATGAGTCCAGGGTCATCGCCGTAGGCACCTTCGGCCTGGGAGCCAAGGGCGCCTGGGCGCTCGACTTGAGTAACCTCAGCAGTGTCAGCAATACATTGAGCGCGGCCGACAAGATCCTCTGGCAGGTGGACAGCCTGGGCTATGTGCCCTATCCGCCCGCCATCGCCAAGGTCAAGGATGGTGACGAACAGCGCTGGGTGGCGGCGTTTGGCAACGGCTATAACGATGGCACCACCGCAGGCAACAGCAGCATCAAGGTCTACGACCTGCTTAGCGGCAGTCTGCTCAAAACCCTGACCAGCCCCAAGGGCAAGAGTGATGACCCGACAGGACAATCCCGCCCCAACGGCATGGCCGAGCCGGTGTTCGCCGATAGCGATCTCAACGGCGTGGCCGACCGCCTGTATGCCGGTGACCTGTTTGGCTATCTGTGGAAAGTTGACGTCAACAAAGACAACATCAGCGACTGGGACTTCGCCATCAAGAGCGACAGTGTTATTAAGCCCCTGTTTATTACCCAATATGCCACCGACACCACCCCGGCCTATGAGCCGCAGCCTATCACCACCCGTCCGGCAGTGGCCTTCCACCCCGCAGGCGGCCTGATGGTGCTGGTCGGCACCGGCAAGTACCTCGAACAGAGCGACACCAGTGTCTCCAACCAGGTGACCCAAAGCCTGTACGGCCTCTGGGATAACGGCGCAAATGACACCCTCTCCCGCACCAATCTGGTGAAGCAGGAGATCACAGCTCAAGCCACCCACCGGACCCTGAGCCATCACAGCATCGACTGGAGCACCAAGCAGGGCTGGCATCTGGATCTCATCGTGAAAAATGCCACCAGCAATGAAGGGGAGCGGATCGTCAACAACATAGCGGTGCGCAATACCAAGGCCTACCTGACCACCCTGATCCCCAATGAGGATCTCTGCTCCGGTGGCGGCAAAGGCTGGTATATGGAGATCAATCTCTTGACGGGGGACAACCAGGGGCTGGAGGAGAACTCGGAATTGCTGGATAAAATCCCCAGCAAGCCGGTGCCCAAGTTGGTACCCAAACCCAATGGGGATGTGGAGGTCTCCACCAGCGTGCGGCTGGACGGTGAAGACGAGCTGTTCGAGAGCAATCCGACGGTGGAGCGCACCGGCGCCGTCTCCTGGCTCAAGGTCTATTGATACCCGCCAGCGCTAACAAAACGGCTGCCAACTGGCGGTAATGCAGGTCAGTTAAGACGCAGATGCTCATGAATGGGCGCCAATAGGCAAGCCATCCCCCTCCTAACCTCCCCCTTAGTAAGGGGGAGGAATGATTTTTCCCTCCCCTTGAACAAGGGGAGGGTTAGGGTGAGGTTGGCTTTTGCCTCAAAAAATCGTGCCGTTGATACAGTTAAGGCGCCAACGGCGCCTTAACTGATGAGCATTGAGCCATCTGGCTCGCTTTTTCATCACACCCTGACTTGACCAGCCCGCTTACTGAATGGCACCGGATTTGCGCCGCACCAGTTGCTGCATGTTGTAGACATGCAGGGTGATCTCTTCCCGGTCGTGA
>JAJOIN010000094.1 GCA_021209335.1 Aeromonadaceae bacterium | reverse complement strand
CCACCAATGCCGAACATTCGGTGAGCTGTTACATCGTGTGCGCTGCTTCCTGGATAATGCCGCGCCGTTCCCTGGCAACGGACATGGGCTGATGCAACTGGAGCGGAATTAGGATCAGCTATTTAGGCTTTAAACGACATCATCCGCCCTGTCCTAGTCACATCCGTTGGTGACGAGACGGCTTGGTGAGGGTCATCCCATCACAGTCGAGGAGTTCATCATGAAGCGATTTGTTATGCCTTTCTTGGTTGCCCTGCTGAGCATCACAGGGCTGGTCGCCTGCAGTTCACAGTACATTATCAGCACCAAGGATGGCCGTATGCTGGCCACCGAGGGCAAACCCAAGCTGGATGAAGGTACTGGTATGTATATCTATGATGATGAAGTGGGGCGCGAGACCATGATTAAGCAGGAGGATGTGGTGCAGATCATGGAGCGGTGATCGTCCTGCCTGGCGTCGGCACGCTTGGGTTTGACTGACGCCGCACGCTTGCCAGCAAAACCGCCACCTCTTTTCGGTGGCGGTTTTATTGTTACCCCTGTAACGGCGGCCAGCGCCGCCTTCTGTTCGCCCCGCCTTTGGCGTGATCCCGGCGCTTAGCTGGCCACTAAGGCAGGCTACCGCTGGGCGGCGGCGCCGGGGGCAGGGGCTGCGGTTGCCCCTCTATGGCAGCGCCGGCGGCGGCACCCAGCACGGTGGGGGAGACGTTCAGCTCTTCGCCGGTGGGCAGGTTCTTGATGAACACATCCACCTGGTTGAAGGAGATCTCGATGCCGTGCTGCTTGAACAGCTTGTCGATGCGGCGGTTAAGCTCGTCGATGGTGGGGTTGCGATCCCCCAGCTCCTGCACATAGAAGCGCAGCTCATGATCCAGGGTGCTGGCCCCGAAGTTGAGGAAGTAGATGATGGGCTCGGGATCCTTCATCACCCGCTCACTCTCCTGAGCCGCCCGCAGCAACAGCTGGCGGGTCAGATCCAGATCCGAGCCGTAGGCCACGCCGACGCGCACTATCACCCGGGTGACGGTGTCGGAGAGCGACCAGTTGATCAGCCGTTCCGTCACGAACGCCTTATTGGGGATGATGATCTCTTTGCGGTCAAAGTCGGTGACCGTGGTGGCACGGATGCGGATCTTGCTGACGGTGCCGGAGAACTCGCCCAGCGTGATGGTGTCACCGATCCGTACCGGTCGCTCGAACAGTATGATGATGCCGGAGACGAAGTTGGCGAAGATCTCCTGCAAGCCAAAGCCTAAGCCCACCGACAGGGCCGCCACCAGCCATTGCAACTTGCTCCAGTCCATGCCGAGGGCCGACAGGCTGCCCAACACACCGATGGCGGTGATGACGTAAGAGAGCACCGTCTTGATTGTGTAGGCGGTGCCTTGGGCCAGTTGCAGCTTGGATAGCACCAAGACTTCCAGCAGACCGGGCAGGTTGCGCGTCATTATGATGGCGACGCCCGCCAGGGTCAGGGCCTTGAGCAAGTCCAGCAGACTGACCGGTTGCAGCACAGTGCTGCCATCCAGCGTCACGCTCTGGTGCCAGAGTGGCAGCTTGTCCAGGTAGGTGAGAATGGCCACCAGATCGGACCAGAACAGGTAGATCGCCATGCCAAACAGCACAAAGAGGGTGAGATTGAGCAGGCGGATGGACTGTTTGCTGATGAGCTCCAGTGACATGGGCGGCTCCTCCACCGCCTCACCACCGTCGGCGTCTTCTTGCTGTTGCTTTTGCTGCTGCCGTCGGCTCAGGGCACGGCGATAGGCCAGGCGGCGGGCGGCCAGGGCCAGGCTACGCAGCCCTGTCTGGTAGACGATGGCCCACAGCGCTAGCAGGTAGAAGCTGTTGATGAGGCGGGCGATAAGCTCCAGGGCCGTGTAGTAGTAGCCGGTGACCGTCAGGCCGATCAGGCACAGGGGCACCAGGGCAAACAGCAGACTCCAGCCGACCAGCAAGAGTCTCTGGCCTGTGCCGCTGCGGGGCTTGCCAAAGGGCAGCAACTGATAACTGATGATGAGCAACATCACTAAGGTAATGCTGCGGCCCAGCACATCCGTGGCCAGGGTGGAAGGATCCAGCCGGCCTACGCTGGCGATGACGATGAGCGGCAGCAGGGTTCGCCATAGCCGGCGCAGGATCTGATGGCGGTTGGCCACCTTCTGCGGGTTGCCACCAAAGTGACTGATGGCCACGCCATCGGGGCGGGTGATGCGCAGCAGCAGGCCGAAGGCCAGGTAGGCCACCGCCATCTGCAAGGCCAATTGCAGGATGAGCTTGGGTTCGGCCAGCCCGCAGGGGGCGGTCACCAGCCCTGCCACCAGGATCAGCAGCCCACCGGGCAGAATGCGCAACAGGGTCAGCAGCAGGGCCAGGGGAGTGTGCAGGTGGCTGTCTCGCAGCAGATGCCCCACCTCTTTATTTAGCTTGCCCAGCTTGGTGGTCAGTCGGTTGCGGTGCCACTGCAAGAGCCCCGCTACCAGCAGCAGAGGCAGGCTCAGCAGCCAATAGGGCAGACCCTGTTTCCACCAGGTGTTGGGGTTGATCTTGCTCATCAGGTCGGTCAATTGCTCCAAGATGGCGGCGGGCCAGCTCTTGAGCCAGTTCCAATCCAGTGCCTTGTTGCTGGTGACCCAGAAGATTTGCTGTTGCAGGGTGAACTTGAGGGATTCATTGATCTGGGTGAGCTGATGCTGGTTCTGCTGCAGGTTGATGGCCAGGCTCAGCTCGTTGCCCAACTGGCGATTGAGCTGTTCCAGCATGCTGATCCGGGCCTCCAGCAGTTGGCTAATCACCTGACGCAGGGTGGCGCTGAGCTGGGGGTCGCTCTGGGCCAACTGCTCATCCAGGTAGCTGTCCGGCGCATACAGGCGGTCGCGCTGCTGATTGACGTCAAATTGCACCAGGCGCAGATCGGCGATCTGCTCCTCCAGATTGTTGCTGATGTTGGGGTCAATGAGCATCTGCCGCTGCTGGTAGATGATGCGGGAGAGCAGCAGACTGCCTTGCAGTATGGCGATCTGCTCGTTGATGGTCTGCTCGGTTTGCGAGACCCGCTCCAGCCAGCCCTTGACCTTGATGTTCTCCTCGGTAAGCCGCTGTATCTCCTCGGTGGAGGCGATGAGCTGGCGGCTGATCTGCAGGTTGAGCTTGCGCTCCTTGCGATAGAGGGGATCCTCGGCCACCTGGCTGGCCAGCTCAGGTTCCAACTGATCCAGCGCCTGGGTACCCAGGGCCAGTCGCTTGTTGTTGATCTGCTGCTGCATCACCTGGGCTTCGACCCCGGCACGGGCCAGCTGCAGGTTGAGCAGCTCCACCTGTTTGTTTGCCAGCTCCAGCATGGCGGTGCGGTTATCCAGCTCCTGCTCGCGGAATTTCTGTTGTAGCTCCAGTAGCGCCAGCTCGCTGCTGGCCCGCTGACGAGCAGGATTGCTCTGCTTGCTCTCGTTGGGGCCACCCAACTCATTGCGCAGCAGCTGATTGCGCTGGTTGATGCGGCTGAGCTCCGCCGTGGTGCGCTCCGGTAGCCCTTGCAGGCTCACCAGTTGGGCATTGGCGTCATTGAGCTGCTGCTGGGTGGACTGCATCTGCTGATGCAGCTTGTCCAGCTCGCCTTCCAGCTCGGTCAGATGCATGGCGGCGTACTGCCTGGCCAGGCTGTCGGCCGCCGGCTCCGGCCCCAGGCGTTTGATCTGGCGCTCCAGCTCCCGCAGCTTGCTCGGTTGGCTGCTCAGGTTGCTTTGCTGCTGCTTGAGCTTGGCTTGTTCCTTGTCGATGGCATCCAGATTGGCCAGCACGGCCTTGAGGTCGTCCTGTTCCTTCTGCTGGCTGACGGTGAGGTTTTCTTCCTTGTCCAGGGTATCCAGCGCGGCTTGAACGCTGCTGGCCGACGGCAAGTTGGCAGCGGCCAGCAGGGTGGGCAGCAGCAGGCACAGACAAAGCAGGGGGCGCAGTAAACGAGATAGCATCATGGTGGTGTATCGGTTGTTCAGGCAGAGGATGAGCCAGCAGTGTATCACGAGCCGGCAGACAGAGGAGGGGGCTGTTAGCCGCGCTTGGGTCGGAATTTTCGTGGTGGCTTCGGTTTGGCAGAAATAAAAAAACGGCGCCTGATGGCGCCGTTTTTGGAGTCCGAGCCGCGCTTACAGCACGTGTACGGAAGAGGTGTTGGTGGTACCGCTGGGAACCAGGGCGCCGGACACCATCACCACGGTATCACCCTTCTGGGCCAGACCGGATTGCAGGGCCAGTTCCTTACCGCTGCGGTAGAAATCGTCGGTGGAGGCGATTTCTTCAACCAGCATGGGTACCACACCCTTGGACAGCAGCAGTTGCTGGGCAGTCTTGGGGTTGGTGGTCAGGGCCAGGATGAAGGCCTTGGGGAAGTACTTGCGCACGGCCTTGGCGGACTTACCACCCTGGGTAGCCACCACCACCAGCGGAGCAGACAGCTTCTCGGCGGTTTCAACGGCACCCTTGCACACGGCTTCGGTGATGCGCAGCTTGACGCTGTCGTTGGCGGCAGACAGGTTGCTGGGCATGACGCCGTCGGTACGGTCACAGATGGTGGCCATGATGGTCACGGCTTCCAGCGGGTACTTACCCTTGGCGGATTCGCCAGACAGCATGACCGCATCGGTACCGTCCAGGATGGCGTTGGCCACGTCACCGGCTTCGGCGCGGGTCGGACGCGGGTTCTTGATCATGGAGTCCAGCATCTGGGTGGCGGTGATAACCACCTTGCGGGCCTTGTTACACTTCTGGATCATCATCTTCTGGGCGAAGATAACTTCTTGTACCGGGATTTCGACACCCAGGTCGCCACGGGCCACCATGATACCGTCAGACACTTCCAGGATTTCGTCGAAGTTGTCCAGGCCTTCTTGGTTTTCGATCTTGGAGATGATCTGGATGTTTTGACCGCCATGGGCGTTCAGGTGCTCACGCATGGTCAGCACGTCTTCCTTCTTACGGATGAAGGAAGCGGCGATGAAGTCAACGCCTTGCTCGCAACCAAACACCAGGTCCTTCTTGTCCTTTTCGGACAGGGCCGGCAGCTGGGTCTTGACGTTCGGCAGGTTGACGCCCTTGTTCTCACCCAGGGCACCGTTGTTCAGTACCTTACAGATGACTTCACGCTCGGTCACTTCGATGACTTCCAGACCGATCAGGCCGTCGTCCACCAGCACAGTGTTGCCCACCTTGAGGTCGGCGGCGAAGCCAGGATAGGTGACGGCTACGCGATCCTTGTTGCCCACCACGGTTTGATCAGTGGTGAAGGTAAAGGTTTGACCGGCCACCAGATCCACGTCGTTACCACCTTCGAGCTTGATGGTACGGATTTCCGGGCCCTTGGTGTCCAGCAGGATGGCACACTTCTTACCGGTTTCAGCACAGACTTCACGGACGTTCTTGATCCGGGTGCCGTGCTCTTCGTAGTCACCGTGGGAGAAGTTCAGACGCATGACATTCATGCCGGCGTCCAGCAGCTTAGCCAGCATTTCCTTGGATTCGGTTTTCGGACCGATGGTACAAACGATTTTGGTCTTTTTCATGGACAAAGGTCTCCAAATGAGAAACAAGATTTATGCGAAACTGTAAGCTGGGGCGCATTATACAGAGATTGTTTGAAATTGATCACCGTCGAAACCAGTTTCACAGTTTTATTTTTAAGATTCTTTGAAACATTCCATTACGGGGCATTTACTTTACGTTACCGGTACAAGCCCATAACCAGCCCGCAACGTTTTGCCAAGTAAACACCGGTTTATCTGCCGTCAACTCCGCTGATTTGCCTCTGGCGCCCGCCTCGCCGGCTGGCGTTTTCGCCCATCATGCGCTCAGGTCTGTCCGTGACCAGCCAAGTGTGGGGTTTGTCACATTGTTGAGGGGCTTGTCTGACACGGGGGCGGTACCAGGACTGGCAAATTTAGTTAATAACCTGAAATTAAAAGGATAATTTCATCTGGTATACCCTGGTTTGACTCTTGCACCGCCCAGATCATCGACCCTAAGGGATTAAGGCGGAGTCACATGAAAGCATCGACTGGTATCAATCAAGGCGGCTGCGGCGGCAGCGGCAGCAAGGGCGGTTGCGGAACGTCTGCCCGCCCCACTCAGTTCACCCGGGCGCAGGCTGACAAGGTGGCTCAGCATCCCTGTTATTCTCCGGGGGCTCATCATAAATATGCCCGCATGCACTTGGCGGTAGCGCCGGCCTGCAACGTGCAATGCAACTATTGCAATCGCAAGTTTGATTGTGCCAACGAGTCACGGCCGGGGGTGGTGTCCGAGCTGATCTCGCCTCAGGAGGCCATCCGTAAGGCCCAGGCGGTGGCGGCGGCCATTCCCCAGCTATCGGTCATTGGCATCGCCGGCCCCGGCGACCCCTTGGCCAACCTGGGGCGCACCTTTAATACCCTGGAAGGGCTGCGCAGCCAGCTGCCGGATGTGAAGCTGTGCGTTTCCACCAATGGCCTCATGCTGCCCCAGTCGGTGGATCGGCTGGTGGAACTGGGGGTGGATCATGTCACCGTGACCTTGAATGCCATTGATGCCCGGGTGTCGGAGCAGATCTACGCTTGGGTGGATTATGACGGCGAGCGCTACTACGGCAAGGAAGGAGCCCAGCTGCTCATCGACCAGCAGCTCGAAGGCATCAGCAAGCTCATTGAGCGGGGCGTGCTGGTGAAGATCAACTCTGTGCTCATTCCCGGTATCAATGACGTGCACCTGCTGGAGGTCAGCGAGGCGGTGCGGCAGGCCGGCGCCTTCTTGCACAATATAATGCCGCTGATCGCCAAGCCGGAACATGGTACGCACTTTGGCCTGAACGGCCAGCGGGAGCCACATGATTATGAGCTGTCCCAGATCCGTGAGCTGTGCAGTGCCCATATGCCGCAGATGGCCCACTGCCAGCAGTGCCGGGCCGATGCGGTGGGTATGTTGGGCGAAGACCGCAGCCAGGAGTTCAACTTGAACCAGCTGCCGGAGCGCAGCGAGCCGTATCAGACCACCATGCAGCGACGCACCCTGTTGCAGGCGGCCATCGCCAGCCAGGGCGCTTCGGAGGAAGAGGGCGCCAAGCTGGTGGCCGTGGCCAGCGAGGGAGGTAACCTGGTGGATCTGCACTTTGGCCATGCCAAGCGCTTCCATATCTACAGTGTCAGCTCCGAAGGCGTGGTACGGGTGGGTGAGCGGTTGACCCCCGTCTACTGTCAGGGACCCAACGAGTGTGATGAGGGCGAGGATCGCTTCGCTCAGCTGCTGAGTCTGCTGGCCGACATGGATGCCGTGTTCTGCGCTCGCCTGGGGCTGGAGCCTTGGGAGAAGCTGGAGCAAGCCGGCATTCAGCCGGTGGTGGAGTATGCCTGGCAGCCGGTGCATGAGGCGCTGGCCCTATGGTGGCAGCAGTTGCCCAGGCTGGCACAACCGCGGCGCGCGGGTGGCCTGATGGACTCGGCCAGGGAGGTGTCGTACTGGCTCCATCATCTGCTGCAGGCCTTTGTGGCGGGGCGGGCGGCCCTGCCCCTGTACATGGGCCTGAGTGCGGCGCAGTTTGGCCGGTTGCTGGCCTCCTCCCAGGCGCTGGCCGATTGGCAGCCCAAGGGGCCCGAGCATGCCGCCATGCAGCTCAGGGCCGAATTGCTGGCCATGCGCCAGCATGAATGGCAGCAGATCCGGGATCTGCTGCTGCTCCATGCCGCCCCGGGAGCGGCGCCCCTGGCGGAGATCCTGGCCGCTGCCGCCTTGGGGTTTCACCATCTGTGGCAAGATCTGGGGCTGGCCAGCCGGCCGGATCTGCGCTGTCTGATGGCCGATTGCTTCCCATCGCTGGAGCGGCTCAATGTCCAGCAGATGCGCTGGAAAAAGTTCTTCTACCGTCAACTGTGTCAGGCCGGTGGCGAGTATGTTTGTCGCGCCCCCAGCTGCGATGAGTGCCCCGAGCGGGCGGCCTGTTTCGAATAGTGCCCGGCGACTACCATTAGGGTGAACCCTTAGTTTGGGCTGGCGCTATGTCCCACCTCCTGCCACCTCAGCCTGCGCTCTGCTTACCGGATCCGGCCGCCGAGGAGACCTTGTGGTCGCTTCGTCAGCGCTTGCAGACGCTCGAGCTGGCCATGGGGATCTTGGCCGAAGGGTTTTGGGATTGGGATCTGGCCAGTGGCCAGGTCTGGCGCAGCCCGGGCTTTTACCGCATGTTGGGGTATGCGGCCGCGGCGGTGCCGGATACGCCACAGGGGTTTTTGCTGCTCATTCACCCTGAGGATCGGGAGCGGGTAGCTGGCTTGTTTGCCGAATTTTTGCAACGCGGTCGCGGAACCTGCGTGGCGGAGTTTCGCTGCAAGCGAGCCGATGGCCGCTATCTGTGGGTGGAGGATGAGGCCTTCTGGGTGTCAGACAAGGCGTCTGACCAGCCCATGCGGGTGATTGGCAGTCTCAAGGATGTGCACAAACGTAAGCTGGCCGAGCTGGCGCTGCGGCAGAAGACCTTACAGCTGGAGAGCCTCAACCTGCAGTTGGAGAATCTGGTGCGCCGGCGAACCCGCGAACTGGAGCGGGCCAATGCCATGCTACGTAGCCAACTGGCCGAGATCACCCGGCTGTCCACCCGTGACAGTCTGACGGATATTTTCAACCGCCGAAAGTTAGAGCTGGTGCTGGCCGATGAGCTGGAAAAATCCGACCAGGGGTTCAAGCCCTTGAGCCTGCTGATCGTCGATATCGATCATTTCAAGTGCATCAATGACCAGCATGGTCATCCCGTGGGGGATCAGGTGCTCATTGGCCTGACCCGCTGGATCGCGGCGCGGATGCGGCAGACGGATACATTTGCCCGCTGGGGTGGCGAGGAGTTTATCCTGCTGCTGCCACGTACCGAGCGAGAAGAGGCCGTCGGGTTGGCTGAGCGACTGCGCCAAGGTCTGGCCGTCGAGGTGTTTACCCAGGGGATTAGGCTGACCGTCAGCATGGGGGTGGCCCAGTTGCGACCAGGCGAGTCGGCTGAGAGTCTGATTAGCCGCGCGGATCAATATCTTTACGCGGCCAAGGTGAGCCGCAACTGCAGTGTCAGCCACCCCTGAGGTGGCGGGGGCGATTCAGGCCGTGACGCTGAGGGCGCCGCTGATCAGTGCGGCCCCCTTGCAAAAGGGCAGTAACCACTCGTCCAGCTCGAAGTGATGACCGTGTTTGTGTCCCTGACGCTGCGCCTCCAGTAAAAAGATCTCGTAGGCTTCGCAATAGGGCTGCCAGATATCCTGACGAAAATAGTGGGTGTAGAGGGCCACGGCACACAGCCCCGCCGCCCGGGTGGCCGTTAGCAGCTGGTTGAAATCCTCTTGTTCGTTGATGAAGGTCCACTGCACCCCATCGGGGTGATCCCGGGTGGCGAAGAAGGCATCATCGGCGATCTGCACGGCCGCCAGCGCCTTGGCGTCATCTGCGGCGCCGGTCCGTCGCAATTGTTGGACTAACTCGGTAAAACGCTGACCAAACAGGCCATGGACCAGGCGGGCATCCTCGGCACTGGCGCCATACTTCTCGTAGAGGCTGGCAAGGGTGGGGGTAAACGAAAACATCATCTGTCCCTGAATGCGGATTGCTGAAATCGGTACCAGGCCTAGTCTAAGGATCCGATAGGGTGGGGGAAACGATCTCTCTCACAATTATCACGTGCAGTGGCAGAGGATGAGTCCTAAGCGAAACGAAGCTGTTACGGTTTTCAGACGAAAGTGTCAGTTATGACATCTTCGGTTTAATCTGGCGGACGTGATAGCCGATATCCCGTAGAATTCATTGGGCTAGCGGCGGGTGTCTTGCCCAAATTCAGATAGATCTTCTTCTGTCGATGTGTGCGTTAGCCAGGGTGGCCATTGGCCACCCTTACTTTTTGATGCGTTGGGCGATGCGGCCATTCAGAGCCAGCCGCGAGGTATGGGGTAACAGGGCTAGGGGGCGCAATCAGAAAACAAAAAAGCCCAGCGAAATCGCTAGGCTTTTCTGAGGGTTATTTGGTCGGCGCGAGAGGATTTGAACCTCCGACCCCTGACACCCCATGACTTACTTGTAATATATTGATATTAAAGCAGATTGTGGTGTTTAATGGGCTCTCTGGAATGTGTTGAAAACACACATTTTGGAGCTAAAAATGGCTACTTTCAGAGACCTTCCTAGCGGTAGAACCCAAGCGGTCATCAGACTAAACGGAAAGAGTCAATCGAAGACATTTCCATCAAGAGAACAGGCTGAGGCCTGGGCAGACAAGATTGAAGTTAAGGAGCGAGCAACACAGATCCGCCTGAGTGTCGTCATGGATACCTATCTGTCCATGTTCATGAAGAACAGGGGCGGCTATGACAGGTTTGAACACATCCACAAGGTCATCTTGAAAGCGATGGGCAACAAAGAAATTCGCAAGTTGACGCCTGAAGACATCTGCAAATTCAGAGACAGGCGAGTTGCTAAGGTTGCCGGTTCAACAGCCCGCCTTGAGTGTCAGCAGTTATCCCGATTGCTGAAACATGCTCGAATCCACCACAAGATAGACACCTCGGAGCTAATGCGGGATTTCGTCTATCCCAGGGCTACCCCTCTCAAAACGCAAACACTTAATGCGATCCAAATCCAACAGATCGCCGGGTATATGCGGCCCAAGATGCGGGCCCTTGTGCTGCTTGGGTATGAGACAGCTATGCGGCGCATGGAGTTATGCTCGATCACCAAACAAATGGTCAATTTTCAACAACGGGTTATCCACTTGGTCTACACGAAGAACGGGTGTAGTCGAATGGTTCCCTTATCCTTAAAGGCAATCGAGATCCTAAGAGATAGCTTTGAGTGTTATGGGGATGCACCTTGGAAGTATGATCCCCACAGTGTCAGTACTGCTTGGAGAAGGGCAGCCGCACAGGCCAAAATCTCAGGGTTTACATTCCATGATGTTAGACATGCGGCAATCACCAAGTATGCAGTTAAAGGCTTGAACACTCCCCAGCTACAGGCGGTATCAGGCCATAAAGATGTTCGCATGTTGGCAAGATACACACATATCCAGGCAGGTGCATAAGAATCTACACATCTTTTTGAACAATATTTGACCAGCCAAAAATAAATTTACCGATCCTGGAACTGATCCAAGGATCACCGATCTATCTATGCAGTCATCTTTCACCGGCTGCACATTTATGGGACTCTTTACTGAACTCGAATTACCCTGCAATCTCGAACCCCGCTTACTCAGGCGGTACGAAACCTTGGTCAAAGAGCATACCATTGTGAATCCATCTAACGCTCCGGGCGTCAAAGCCCTCGCCAATCATCAACAGGCCTGGAGTTTCACTCAGGCGGCTTGGCGTTTCTTCAACAATGACAACGTCACTTTTCCTATGCTGGCTGAGCCATTATTTGCTCTGGCCCGTGAGGCTGCAACAACGTCGAATAGCCCCTTTTTATTAGTGGCCCATGACTGGTGCCGCTGTAATTTTCGTAAGCATAATAGTAAGTTAGACAAAACCCATATGTCGCATGCACTGGACGTCGGCTATGAGTTACAGGCTTCTTTGCTGATTGA
>JAJOIN010000101.1 GCA_021209335.1 Aeromonadaceae bacterium | reverse complement strand
TCCACAAGAGCAAGAAGGCGCAGCGATGGCTGGCAAGCAATCCGAAGTTCATCGTGCTGTTCCAGCCGGTGTATTCACCGTGGGTAAACCGGATTGAGCGCCTGTGGCATGCGCTCCATGAAACCATTACCCGGAACCACCAATGCCGAACATTCGGCGAGCTGTTACATCGTGTGCGCTGCTTCCTGGATAATGCCGCGCCGTTCCCTGGCAACGGACATGGGCTGATGCAACTGGAGCGGAATTAGGATCAGCTATTTAGGCTGGAGTTCACCATGAGAACAAGGAGTGTGAGACATGTTTCTGGATTACTTTGCTTTGGTGGTGTTGGTATTGGTCTTGCTGATCTGCTTTTACGGGGTGATCGCCATTCACGACATCCCCTACGAGATTTCCGTCAAGCGCAATCATCCCCATCAGGATGCCATTCATATCGCCGGTTGGGTGAGTCTGTTTACCTTGCATGCCCTCTGGCCCTTCCTGTGGATCTGGGCCACCTTGTATCGCGAGGATCGTGGTTGGGGCATGGTCCGGCAGGAGCAGGACAGGCTCAGTCAGTTGGAGCAGCAACTGGCCAGGATGGCGCGGCAGCTGGAACAGCAGTCCGCCGCCGCGCCCTGTGCCAAGGCGAGCGAGCCAGTGGCGCTGCCGGCCGTGGACAAGGAGGTTTAACTCATGGATTTACTGATTATTTTGACCTACGCGGCCTTTGCCTACGGTTGCTTCAAAGTCTTCAAGATCCCGGTTAACAAATGGACGGTTCCCACCGCCGTGTTGGGCGGCGTATTTGTGGTCGCCGGGTTGGTGCTGACCATGAACTACAACCATCCCTACACCTATGTGGCCCAGAAGGCGGTGCTCGGTGTTCCCATCGTTGCCCAGGTGGCCGGGGTGGTGGAGGCGGTGCCGGTGCAGCCGAACCAGCCACTCAAGGCCGGCGATGAGCTGTTTCGTATCGACCCCACCGTCTATCAGGCGCGAGTCGATCGTCTCAAGGCCGATCTGGTGACCGCTGAGCAGGCGGTCGCCGCCCAGCGTGATCAACTCAGCGTCACCCAGGCCTAGGTGGCTCAGGTGCGGGCCGATAGAGACAAGGCACGCAAGGATCTGGCCCGTTATGAGCAAGCCGCCAGGAAGGCGGTCAACCCCTTTACCGAACAGGAAGCCACCAATGCCCGCCAGGCGTACCTGGCCCAGGAGGCAAGGCTCAGTGCCGCCGAGGCGCAGCAGCGGCAGATCCAGAGCCAGTTGGATGCCATCGTCAATGGCGAGCATGCCGGCATCGTCAGCCTGCGCGCTCAGCTCAAGGAGGCCCAATACAATTTGGACCGAACCCTGGTGCGTGCGCCCAGCGATGGTTACGTGACTCAGGTGTTGCTGGACAAGGGCAGCTATGTCAACAGCATGCCCTTCCGACCGGCCATGTTCTTCATCCCGGAGCAGGGTCGTCGCGTGATCGCCTCCTTCCGTCAAAATTCCCTGCTGCGGGTTAAGGCTGGAGATGAGGCTGAGGTGGTGTTTACCGGCGTGCCCGGCACCGTCTTTCAAGGCAAGGTGAAGCAGGTATTGCCTGTGGTGCCGGAGGGGGTCTATCAGGCCCAGTTTGCCCTGCAGACCATCACCTTCGATGGGCGTAACGGCATACTGGCCGAGATAGAGCTGGATCCGGCCGTGGATGCTTACCACTTGCCGGATGGCGTGGCGGCCCAGGTGGCCATCTATACCCAGCACATGCATCACGTGGCCGTGATGCGCAAGGTGCTGCTGCGCATGACCGGCTGGATGCATTACCTGTATCTGGACCATTAACTCGGCGCCATCCTCCAGGCGTTTCACCAGGCAAGAAACCCGGTCCAGGCCGGGTTTCTTGTTGTTATAAAGGCAGGCTCAACCGGCTCAAGGCAGGGGGCACAGCGCTAAGCGGTATGACTGCCCCGCCTGGGTGATCCGCAACTCTGTGGTTGGCACGGCCGCCGCCAGCTGCGGGATCACCGACTCGCCGGTGCAGTGACCCAGATAGAGAAAGTCCGGTGCCCAGTGGCGCAGCCAGCGACAGGTGAAAGCCAGGCGCGCTTCACTGGCGTGCAGCAGATGCAGGCCGCCAATCACGCCGGCCAGACGGGGCAGACCCGTGAGAGCCAGCAGGTGTTGCACCGTATTGACCAAACCGGCATGGCCGCAGCCCAGCACCACCACCAGGCCGGCCGGGGTGGCGAGCCAGAGGGCCTGATCATCGGGGATGGGATCGGCTTGCTGGCCTGCCTCATACCAGAAGAAGGGGCCGCCGGCATCTTCGATGGCATGTCGCCGTGGTATGGGGCCGCTGCTGCCCATGCTAGCCGAGAAGCGCAATGGGACTGACTGCCACTGGCCCAGCGGGCCCAGACGACGGGCCAGCTTCGCCGGCATGCCGATTTGGCGTACCGGCTTGCCGGCATGGCGACTGACCCGTGGGCGCAGGCAGTCGGGATGGCCCTGCACCCGGCAGAGCAGAGCCTCCGGCAGCGTGGCCAGGCCGCCACTGTGATCCCAGTGGCCGTGGCTGAGCACTATGCGCCGGGCCAGCGTCAAATCCACGCCCAGGGCCTGAGCATTGCTCAGCAGGCCGGCACCGCTGCCGGCGTCGAACAGCAAGGGGGTCTGACCGTCATCCAGCCAGCAGCTCCAGCCGTGCTCGGCCAGCAGATCCGGGCGGGCCTGGTTGTCACACAATACCTGCAGGGTCAGCTCAGCGGTCATGGGGCGCTCCCGGGCGCGCCAGGGGGTGGGCTGGCAGCAGGAACTTGGCGCTGGCCCGGGCCAGGGGATGCGCCCCGTGACACAGCTCAGCCTCCAGCTGGAACAGCTGGCGACGCCGGTTGAGCAGACGGCCGGTGAGGCGCAGCGGCGTTTGCAGCGGTGCCGGCGCCAGAAAGCGCACCTGCAGCTCGGCGGTGAGCGCCTGATGACCCAGGCTGAACAGGCAGTGGGTCATGGCCGCATCCAGCAGGCTGCTGATGATGCCGCCGTGGATGAGGCCGGGGTAGCCTTGATGATGATGCCGGCCGGTGAAGTCGGCACTGACCTGCCCTGGGCCCGACAAGGCAAACCGCAAGGGGCCCAGATCGCCGCACAGGTGGCAGTCGGCGTGGATTTGCCGGGTCTGTTGATAGAGGGGGTCCAGGCTCATGCGCCCAGTAGCTCATCAACGGCGGCGCGGGCCTGCACGCCATAGATCAGGCTGGGGCCGCCGCCCATCAGGATGGCCACGTCGATGGTTTCAATCATCTCCTCCCGGCTGGCGCCCGCCTTGAGGGCGGCGGCCACGTGGCTG
This sequence comes from Aeromonadaceae bacterium, assembly GCA_021209335.1. GTDB lineage: Bacteria > Pseudomonadota > Gammaproteobacteria > Enterobacterales > Aeromonadaceae > Pseudaeromonas. The sequence goes on along the minus strand of JAJOIN010000101.1, from coordinate 8,406 downwards.
GCGATGCAGCCGTCACAGCGGGCGCCACCGCGATAGCGGTGGCGATCAGCTCCTTATGCTTGGTGCTGAGGGCGCCGTCCTTCATGGCCGCCTGATGCAGGCCGAGGAAGGCGTTGAAGGTATCCGGGCTAGCCTGGCGGTAGGCGCGGCCCAGTTCCCGTTGATCCTGGTTGATCTGGCGATAGGACTTGCTCATGGGGTTTCCTTATTCATCGAAGCGGGGCTGGCGGGTTCCCGGATCTGGTACAGATGATCCTGGCAGGGGGTGTGACAGCCACACAGACGGCCATCGGCCGGTGCCCGGCGCCCCTGCAGGCGCAGCCAGAAGATGAGACTACCGGCAAACAGGAACAAGAGGCTGCACAGGCCGCCCAGCAGCCACTGACTCAGTGTTGACAACATTTTTTGCCGGCGCCCTGTGGCCCATGACCCTGTTTGCAGCAAGCCTGCTCGGCGGACATGTCAGCCTGATGATGACAGCACGCCCCCTTGGCCGCATGGTTGATGGAGGGTTTGCCCTGACTGGCGTCGGTGAGGGTCAGCAGGCCCGCCATCTGGGGGTTGGCCAGCTGCTCTGGCCGGGCCTGGCGCAGCGTGATCTCCTGCACTAGCAGCTTGCGCGCCAGCAGTTTGCCCAGCATCTGCTGGCCGATGCCGCGCACCAGCACCCGATCCACCCGGGCCGTGGTCATCAGATCCAGCAGGGCCTGCTTGCCGGCGCAGTCGCTATCCAGGGCGGGGTTGGCCACCCGGCCCAGGGACTTGCCCTGTTCATCGATAAACAGCAGTTCAGGTGCCTTGGTGAAGTGTTTGGCGACTTGGTCTTGTTCCATGGGTAGCAGGGTGATCATGGCAGGGGCTCCTCATTAATTGGCATATGCCACTTTATATGCCTGTGGCGCTCCTGCTGCAATCATTATTTGCACCTGGCCTAGTGCGGCCGGTTCGGCTCGGGGGACGCCATGTCGCTCTGACTCGCCTGGGGCTCCAGCGTGGACTCAGTGGGAATGCGGGGATCCAGATCCGCCGCCAGTGGGGTGTTGGGCGGCACCGGCATATAGCTCTGATGCTCGGCCAGGGGCACCGCCGAGCGCACCTTCTGCCGCCAGACCAGATAGAGGGCCAGGCCGCCGGCACACAGGGCGAAGTAACCAAACAGGCTGCTGGAGCCCAGTCTGGCCATGCTCTGGGAGGCCAGCAGGGGGCCGGCGGTGGAGCCCAGGCTGTAGGAGAGCAGCATGCCCTGGTTGGCGCTGAGCATCTGCTCTGGCGTCAGCTCGTCACAGGCGTGGCTCAGGCTGATGGGGTAGAGGGAGAAGACCAGACCGCCAAACAGGAAGATGAGGCCGGCCTGCACCTCCGGCAGTACCAGCTGGCTGAGCAGCAGTAGGATCAGGCTGAGTACCGCCAGTCCGGTGCCTACCAGGGCCAGGATGCGACGGCGGTCGACACGGTCCGACAGGCGGCCCAAGGGGTATTGCAGGCAGACGCCTCCTAGGATCACCAGCGCCATCTGGTTGGCGACCTGTTCCAGCGGTAGGCCCTGGCGGGTGAAAAACAGCGGCAGCAGCCCATAGAGGGCCCCCAGCAGCAGGCCCGAGGCCAGGCTACTGCCCATGCCGGCCGGGGTGAGGCGCCAGAGGGTAAAAAACCCCAGTGGCCGGTATGTCTCTGTCTGAGGCATGCCCACCCGGGTCAGGGCCAGGGGGATCACCGACAAAGAGGCGCTGATGGCCACCAGGGCGAAGGGGCTCAGGGCCAGTGGGTCAATGTAGCGCAGCAGCCACTGGCCGCCAGCCAGGCCGCCGTAGAGCAGTATCATATACAGGGCCATCAGCCGGCCCCGGGTGGCCGGGGAGCTGGAGACCAGCATCCAGGACTCGATGACCACGAACAGGCCGCCGGTGGCAAAGCCACCCAGCAGACGCAGCAGGCTCCAGGCCAGGGGATCCACCAGGAGACCGTGCCACAGGGCCAGGGCCGCCAGCAAGGAGGCATAGGCGGCATAGGCGCGAATGTGGCCGACCCGGCCAATCAGGCGGGCATTGACGAAGGAGCCCAGCACCAGGCCGGCGAAGTAGGCGGTGGAGACCAGGCCAATCCAGCCGGCGCTGACCCCTTCGGCGCTCAGGCGCAGGGTCAGCAGGGTGGAGAGCAGGCCGTGGCCTATGATGAACAGCAGCAGGCTGAGCAGGGGGGCAAGGACTGTGGGGGGGACAAAGGCCAGCATGGAGAGTCACAGTTAGGCAAGGGATGGGCCGACCATATTACATTTGCCGGCCCGATACAAAATCAACGGATTCAAGACAGTCCGCTTACCGCCAGTCAAGCGTGTCGCAGGCGAAACCAGCCGTCTGCCTCGGCCTGGATCTGCAGACCGTCCAGGCCCGGCAGCACCCAATCGACCTGAGCCAGTTCCGGCAGGTCCGCCGGGGCATGCACCGCCAGTACCCGGCAACCGGCGGCCAGACCGGAGCGCAGGCCCGCCGCCGCATCCTCCACCACCAGACAAGACTCCGCCGGCAGTTGCAGTTGCTGCGCGCCCAGCCGGTAGGGATCCGGCTCCGGCTTGCCCCGGCTCACCTGCTCGGCGGTGATAAACACCTTGGGGCGCGGCAGGCCGGCCTTGGCATGACGGGCATGGGCCACGGGCACCGAGCCCGAGGTGACGATGGCCCAGGGGGCGCCCAGCTCATCCAGCCGGTTGAGCAGTGCCAGGGCGCCGGGCATGGCGGTGATGCCATCCGTCTCTTCGGCCTCCACCTGCTCCAGCGCCAGAAACTCCTGGCGCAGACTGGCTTCGTCGGCCTGGGGCAGAAAATGGCGCAGGGAGGTGATGGCCTGCTTGCCATGGATAAAGTCCAACACCACACGGGGCTCCAGATCATGGGCCAGGGCCCAGTTGCTCCAGGCCCGCTCTACCACCACCAGGGAATTGACCAGGGTGCCGTCCAGATCGAACAGGAAACCTTTACAGCGCATGAAACACTCCTTGAGAAACCGGTTGCGCTCCACATTATGCGCCCGGCGTCGTCTGGAAAACATGGTTAACTGTGTCGCCGAGGTTTTCCCCTTTTGTGCGGCAGCCCGTATGCTGGTCGGGCTAGCCCGCCCCTGGCTGCTGCAAGCTTTGTCACACTGGGCGGGCATCATGGTGTCTGGGCCCGGTCGCTGCCGGCCGGCCTGATTTCGGAGGATAAGCGACTCATGCATGGATTGCCCACAGCAGAAATCACCACCCTGGAGAGCCAGGAGATCTACGCCAACCGCTGGATGCGGCTGCGGGAGGATCGCATCCGCCGCGCCGACGGCCAGGAGGGCATCTACAGCGTGGTGGAGAAGCCCGATTTTGCGGTGATCGCCGCGCTGCAGGACGGTCAGATCTACCTGGTGGAGCAGTACCGCTATCCGGTGGCGGCGCGCCATTGGGAGCTGCCCCAGGGCACCTGGGACAAGGACGAATCGGATCCCCTGGGGCTGGCGCGGGCCGAGTTGCAGGAGGAGACCGGGCTGCGGGCGGCGCAGATGCAGTGGGTGGGCCACCTCTACCTGGCCTATGGCTTCTGTACCCAGGCCTACGATCTGTTCCTGGCCACAGAACTCAGTCAGGGGCCCCAGGCCCTGGAGCCGGAAGAGCAGGGGCTCATCTGTCGGCCTTTTGCCATCGAGGCGGTGCTGGAGCAGGTGCGCTCGGGTCAACTGCAGGATGCCACCACGGTCGCCGCCCTGGGATTGCTGCGTCTTAAGGGACTGATCTAGCTAACAACGTCGGTTAGCCTCTGCCGCGCCGGGCGGTGCGGGTGTTTCTGGCGGCTTATGGCCGAGGTGGATGAGAGGGTGATGCTAAACAGGCGGTGGGACGACGAACTCCACCTGCTGAATTAGACGGCCCGGCCGGACCTGAGGTGGCGGCCTTAGTGGGCCGACCCCAGCCGCAGGGTGCGGTGCACGTTAAGGTAGGCCAGCATGGCCGCGCGCAATGGGTTGGTATGTTTCATCTGACGACCCACCATCTCCACCACCATGTCCGTATGATCCAAAAATCCCGGGTACGCCATGGCAATCCAGTCTTGGCGATAGTGATCCGGGATCAGGGCGATGTTGTGTCGCTGGATGAGGGGCCAGGCATCCTGCCAGTTGTCGCAGGGGGCGAAGTTGGCATGCTTGATTCCCAGTGTCTTGGCTACCAGGGCATTGAGCTGCTGATCGGTCAAGGCGTCCAGATCCACGATGTCTCCTGTCTCATTTGGATAAAAAGTGCGCGTATTATCATCATTCTGTGACGAATGTCACCCTATTGAAGAAAAAATATTCGTCATTTGAACCTCATTTTTCCTCATCAGGACGGCCGATGCGGGCCCGCCCGCCGGTTTAGAACAAGAAGGTCAGTCCCAGGTTGGCCTGCAGCTGGGGCAGCAGCTCGCCCTGGATCCGCAGGTCACACTGCTGGGGATCACACAGAAACTGGCTGTCGTCATCGATCAGGGTGCCGTAGCCGCGCAGCTCGGCCCGCAGGGCCAGTTGGCGGGCCAGATGCGGCTGAATGCCCACCGCCAGGGCCAGGGAGGGGCGCAGCTTGCTCTGGTACGCCTGGAAATGGGTCAGTCCCACTCCGGCACTGACATAGGGCTTGAGCCAGGAGTCGGCATGCAGGGCGCCGGCAAAGTGCAGGTAGCGCAGGGTGAGCCGGTCAGGCTGCGCCGGGGAGAGGCGGGAGACTTGCTGGGAGAAGAGTAGTTCCATGCTGCCGGGATCGTCCGTCTGCCGCCCCAGGGCCAGTCCCCACAGGCCGGCGGACTCGGCGTGCAGGCCAGGGGTATCCTCCTGGCTGTTAAAGTCCAGCTCGCTGGCATAGCCGGCAAAGGGGGTGACATACCAGGTGGCAGGCGCGGCCTGGGCCAGGCCGGTGAGCAGGCAGAGCAGGGGCGCAAGACAGGATTTCATAGTGACTCCTTTGGGATGGCGGTTGCGGGTGGGCCGCCATGCGCAGCGGCCGTCACCACTGATTATGAGCCCGGGCGGCCATGATGCTGCAACGCCAGGGGTAGGGGGGCGCCTTGGCGTTGGGTTGTCACACTAAAATCATGGTCTTGCCATGGCTGGCGTCTAGGGTGCAAGACACCTTAGTGCCTTTGTCCAGGATGACACCATGACGCCACTGACGCGCCGCACCTTTCTCAAGACCCTTGCCCTCACCGGCACCAGCCTGACCCTGGGGCTGGGGCTGACCGCCTGTGGCAGTGAGGATGACGACAACCCGCCACCGACCGCCAGCTCGCTGCGTTTTGCCGTGCTGTCGGATCTGCATATCTACGACACCAGCCTGGGCAGTTCGGGCAGCGCCTTCGACAGCTATCTGGCCGCCGATCGCAAGATGCTGCTGCAAAGCCGCGAGATCCTCGAGAGCATGGTGGCGAGCCTGCTGGCGGTGGACGGCTTGCAGATGGTGAGCATACCCGGGGATCTGACCAAGGACGGCGAGCGGGTCTGTCACGAGCTGGTCATCCGCCTGCTGCAACCCCTGCGGGAGGCGGGCATCGCCGTCTATGTGGTGCCGGGCAACCATGACATCAACAATCCCCATGCGCTGGCCTTCGACGGCGAGAGCACCCGGGCGGTGGAGAACATCAGCCCCGACGACTTTGCCAGCCTGTACGGCGACTTTGGCTACGCCAGCGCCCGGCATCGGCACGACAACTCCTTGAGTTACATTGCCGAGCCGGTGCCCGGCGTCTAGCTGGTGGCGCTGGACTCCTGCCAGTACCAGGACAACGCCAGCCTGGGCAGCCCAGTGACGGCCGGCGCCCTCTCCGACGATCTGCTGGGCTGGCTGCAGCCCTTGCTGGCCGAGGCCCAGCATCAGGGTAAGCGGGTGTTTGGCATGCTGCACCACGGGGTGGTGGCCCACTTTGCCAGCCAGGCGGACTTCTTTGCCGAGTACCTGCTGGCGGAGTACCAGACGGTGGGTCAGCTGTTGTCCGAATATGGCCTCAACCTGGTGTTCACCGGCCACTTCCACGCCCAGGATGTGGCGCTGGCCGACTATAACGGCGACGGCAGCCAGCAGATGTATGACGTCCAGACCGGCTCTTGTGTCACCGCCCCCTGTCCCTGGCGGCTGGTGGATCTGTCGGTGGCCGCCGGCACCTACCAGATCCGCAGCTTCTTCGTCGACCGCCTGGCCTCCATCAGTGACTTTGCCAGCTACCAGGCGAGCTTCGTCCTGGAGGGCATGTACAGCCTCTACACCCACTACCTGGGTAACCTGGGGGTGAGCGGGGAGAGTCTGCAACAGCTGGCCGGCCTGGCCGCCAGCCTGCATGTGGCCCACTATCGGGGCGATGAGGCCCCCGATGCCGCCACCCTGAGCCAGCTGGCCGCCCTGGCACAAAACCCGGATGCGCAGACCGCCATGCTGGGGCAGGCGCTCTATGCCCTGGCGGTGGATCCCGGGCTGGCGGACAACGAGCTCACCGTCAATCAGGACGGCGCTCAGGTCGCCGTCAATGGCCTGTGGCGTCGCTGGCTGAGCCAGGCCAGCGCCTGAGCGGCTGGCTCATACCTAGGGGGGAGCTATGGGATTAGGTGGTATTTCAGTCTGGCAGTTGCTGATCCTGGCCTGCATCGTCTTGATGCTGTTTGGATCCCGCCGGTTGGGCAGCCTGGGGGCGGATCTGGGCGGCGCCATCCGTGGCTTTCGTCAGGCCTGCGGGGCGAGACGCCGCCGGCCGAGCCGCTGGAGGACAGGTAAACCGCCGGCTCAGCTGGCCGTTTGCGGCGGGCTGAGGCTGGCGCAGGCCACGCCGGCGAAGATGGCGGTCATGCCCGCCAGCTGATAGGCGTGCAGGGCTTCGTCCAGCAACAGCACCGACAGCAGGGTCCCGAATACCGGTATCAGGTGGATAAACAAACTGGCGCGGGCCGCTCCCACCCGGGCCACGGCGCCGCTGTAGAGCAAGAAGGCCAGCACAGAGGGGAAGAGGCCTATGTAGCCGATGGCCAGCAGGGCGTCCGGGGTCCAGTGGGGCCGGGCGCCGGTTTGGCGTTCCCACAGCAGCAGGGGCAGCAGCAGGAGCAGGGCCAGCACTATCTGCACCAGCATCAGCGCCAGGCGATCCAGCTGAGGTGGGATCAGGCGCAGCCAGAGGGTATAAAGCGCCCAACAGACGGTGGCCAAAAACACCAGCAGATCGCCCGGTGCCACCGCCAGTCCTGCCAGTACGGCCCACTGGCCGCGGCCGACTATGGTCAGCACACCGGCAAAGGAGATGAGGATGCCCAGCCCCTGACGCCATCCCAGCGGCTGGCGGTAGAGCAGGGCGCCCAGCCCCACCACCAGCAAGGGAATGAAGGAGTTGAGCAGCATGCCATTGGCGGCGCTGGTGGAGTGCAGCCCCAGGTAAACCAGTACGTTGAAGGCGGCCACCCCGGTCAGCGAGACTCCCAGGATCGGCCAGCGATGTGGCCAGTAGTGTCGCCACTCCCGCCGCAGGGCCCGCCAGGCGAAAGGCAGCAGGCAGAGCAAGGCGATGAGCCAACGGTCGACGGCCAGGGCGATGGGCGGCACGGCATCGCGCATGGCGCGGCCGACGATAAAGTTGCCGGCCCAGAACAGGGGCGGCAGCAGCAACATCAAGAGGGTGAGGCCATCCAGCCGGGGCTGGGGGAGGGGGCGGGGGAGCCAGAAGCCATGAGTCCATTCCAAGGGGCAGCTGAACAGGAGGCCCAGCATACCCCCATTGGTCATATGGCAACAGGTGGTGGATCAGGGGGCGGCGCCCTGTTCCAGCTCCTTTAAGATGCCGCACTCCCGGGTGGTGAGGCTGGCGTGGCACTGACCGCGCAGCTCCATCAATTGCCGTTCCAGGGCCTGCAGCTCGGCCAGCCGGGCCCGCACCTGGGCCAGATGGGCGTCCACCAGCTGATTGATGATCTCGCAGCCGGCATCGGGCTCTTTGCGGGCATCCAGCAGCTGGCGTATCTCCTCCTGGGTCAGATCCAGGGTGCGGCAGCGGCGGATAAACAGCAGCTGCTGCAGATGCGGGGCCTGATAGTGGCGATAGTTGTTCTGCCCATCCCGCGTCGGCGGCGGCAGCAGACCTACCCGCTCGTAATAGCGCACCGTCTCCACCCCGCAGCCCGCCTGGCGGGCCAGCTCGCCTATTTTCATATCGCTCTCCGGCTTGACCCTGTAGTGACTACAGGGTGTGCAATAGGCGCATCAAAGGCAAGTCGGGAGTTGATTGATGGTCGCATCCCCCCCCAACACCCCCAAATTCAAGGCTATGTCCCAGTTACATGTTGGAAGGCTAATCTTGAAGTAGGTCATCACCTTGAGGGCCTCATTCATGGATACCCAAGCCTTTCAACATTTACTGTCTCTTTTCCCGCAGCTCACCTTGCGTC
>JAJOIN010000118.1 GCA_021209335.1 Aeromonadaceae bacterium | reverse complement strand
GCACCCCAACACATTACAGATTGTGCAGCAAAACCCCGGGCCATTTTCATCATCAAGAGCATCATTCCCTTTGATTAACCATGCTGGCCAATGGTTTATTGACGGGGGACAGGTATTAGGCTGGTTAAGGATGCCAAAATCAGCCGGTGCTGTGAACCCAGGGTAATTATTCACCCGCAACCGCCAATAGGAGCCCCCCTGTGAACCCAGAACGTCTGCTGCGCGCCGGGGCCTTTATGGAGGCCCACCTGGGTGATCCCTTTGCGCCGGAGGAGGTGGCGGAGGCGGCGGCCATGTCGTTGCGCTCCTTGCAGCGCCACTTTGCCGAGACGGTGGGCGAGAGCCTGGCCAGCTTTGTGCGCGGGCGGCGGCTGACCCTGGCGGCGCAGCGCCTGGTGGCGGGGCATGACGATATCCTCTCCTTGGCGCTGGACTGTCAGTTTGGCAGCCACGAGGCCTTCACCCGCGCCTTTGCGCGCCACTTCTTCATGACCCCCAGCGAGTATCGCCAGCAGGGCAGCCAGCAGCACTTCTACTACCGCCCCGTGCTGGGTGAGGCCATGCTGGGCGAGCTGGGCCGCCAGCGTCAGCGTCCGCCCCGGATTGTCCACCAGCCGGCCCACCTCCTGTGGGGACTGGGCCGTACCCTGACCGGCGATGAGATGGCCGGCCCCGCCTTGCTGGCCCAGGTGGCCCAGCTGCAGGCGGATCTGCAGAGCCTGTTTGGCCGCGCCATCCGGCCGCGGCTGTTCTACTTCAAAACCGCGCCCCAGCAGTGCCGCTACTACCGGCTGCTGCTGGCCATCGAGGCCGGTCGGGGGGCGCCGCCGGCCGGGCTGGATGCCCTGACGCTGCCGGCGGGTTACCGGGCCAGCTTCTGGACCCGGGGCTACGAGCAGCTGCTGCCGGTGTTCTTCTATCACTGCTTTGCCCAGTGGATCTTTCACAGCGGCTGGCACTTTGCCGATGCCCCCGTCGAGTTGCATCTGCCCGATGAGCGCCAACCCGCCCTGGGGCTGACGCTGCCGGTGCGCACCACCCCCAGCCCCGGCTATCAACTCTGGTGAGCGGCGACTTGGCGCGGATTATCAAGCCGGCGGATGGCCGCGCGGGATAAGGTCTGCGCAGCGTTTATCCAAAGGAGTTGAGATCATGCTGCGCTACCTGAGTCTTGGCCTGCTGCTGGGTTCCCTGGCGGTGGCCGCCCACCAAGAGATCACAAACACCCGCTGGCAGGGCCGCTGGGACGATGGGGAGCGGGATGCCCTGCGCCTGGGCCCCGCGGAGAACGGCCAGATGCAGGTGCACTACTGGCGCAAGCTCAATGCCCAATGGCAGGAGCCCGAACTGCAGTTTGATGCCATCGCCCAGGTGCGCCAGGCCGACCCGTTGAGCCTGTTCTGGACCATAGAGGGCGACCCGGAGGGCGGCAGCATGGCGCTCACCTATCAGCCGGAGGAGGACAACATGCGGCTCACCTATCAAAGCCCGCGCCTGCAAGGCAGCATGACCCTGACCCGTGCCGGGGCCAGCCAGCCGGTGGCGGCGCCAGCCTGCCTGACACCCGGCCCTGGCACTCAGGCCGTCACCCTGGTCTGGCATGCCCCTGAGGCCAAGCAGGTCTATTTGGCCGGCGAGATGAATGACTGGCAGCCGGACAGCCTGCCGCTGACCCGGCAGGCCGATGGCAACTGGCGTCTGACGGTGCATCTGGCCCCGGGGCGCTGGGCCTACAAGCTGGTACAGGACGGCCGCTGGCTCACCGATGAGGCCAACCCGCACCGCCTGTCCGACGGCCAGGGCGGCTACAACTCCCTGATCCAGCTGGGCGAGCCGGATGCCAACTACTTGCCCAGAAGCAACCCCGCCCAACGCGGCCAGCTGCAGGAGGTATCACTGGAGAGTCGCGAGCTGGGGCCGCGCCAGGTGCTGATCTACCGGCCGGCCGGAGTACCCGCCAACACGCCCCTGCCCTGGGCCCTGGCGCTGCACGGCTATGGCATGGATCGCCACCAGTGGGTGGACGATGCCCAGCTGCCCGTCCTGCTGGATAACCTGATCGCCGAGGGGAAGATGCCGCCCCTGGCCCTGGTGATGGTGGATGGCGGCAAGAGTTTCTATCAGGGGCCCATAGAGCGCTTTCTGATCCGGGAGCTGCTGCCCCAGGCGGCCCAGTGGGGCCTGAGTGAGCAACCGGCCCAGCGGGCCCTGCTGGGGGTCTCCATGGGGGGGTATGGCGTCGTCCACCTGGCCTACCAGTACCCGCAGCTGTTTGCCAGCGGCGTGGCCCTCTCCGGCTACTTCGCCCATGGTCCCAACACCCAGTGGACGCCGCAAGGTCTGCAGGCCATGCCGCCCCTGCGCTTCTACTGTGGTCAGCAGGATGGCACCAGCCTGGCCAGCAACCAGCAGCTGGAGCGGCAGCTGCGCCAGGCGGGCCTGACGCCCGCCATCCAGTATGCCGAGGGCGGCCACACCTGGCACTACTGGCAGTCCATCCTGCCGGAACTCATGCCAGAGCTGGCCCGTGCCATCACGCCGCGCACCTAGCCCCTCACGCCGGGCGGCCCACCGCTCGGCTGCCCTCCGAGCCAAGTGAGCCCAAACTGACCTGGCGCACGGCTCAGGCCCGTGCCGCCCTCTACAATTCAGTCAGACACCCATAAGAGATTGGCGGATTGTAAGGATGGTATGGCTGGCCGGTTATTTCCGTTGGCGTCCCCTGCGGCTCAGCAGAGGGCGTCGCCCCTGGGGCTGGCTGGCCCTGTGGGGGCTGCTGTTCTGGCCCCTGGCCCAGGCGGCGGAGCCCAAGGTGGTCTGCTCCAGCATACCGCCCTTTGTATTCGCGCAGCAGGGCGGCTATCGCGGCTATGCCTACGAGCTGGGACAGGAGGTGATGCGCCGGCTGGGCTATCGGGGGCAGATACGGGTACAACCCCTGGCGCGGGCCAATCGTAGCGTACAGACAGAAGCCAACGTCATCGGCCTCTGGGTGGGGCGCATCCCGGAACGGGAGCAGACGGTGCACTGGATCCATCCCATCATCCGGGATGATTTCAGCATCTATACCCTCAAGGGCCAGCCTGATGCTGCCACCCTGGCGGAGGCCAAGGCCCTGCCCCTGTTAGGCGCCAATATTGGTGCTGCCAACGCCATCGCCGCCCAGCGCCAGGGGCTCACGCGGGTGGAGCTCATCACCTCGGACGATGCCAACGGCCGCAAGCTGATGACGGGCCGCATCCAGGGCTGGATCGCTTCCCGCTCGGCGGTGAACTTCTTTGTCCGCCTGCACGGTCTGCCGGACAATCCCTTCGTCAAGGGGCTCAAGCTCAGCGACTATCAGGCCTGGGTGGTCGCCTCCTTGAACACGGAGCCCGCCATCCGTGCCCAATGGCAGAGTACACTGGCCGCCATGGAGGCCGACGGCAGCCTGCAACGGCTGGCGGAAGCGTACGGGATAGCGCGTTGAGCCCCCAGCCTCAGCTGCCCTTATCGGTCTCATCGTAAGGGTAACGGGCGTGGCCGAAGCGGATCACCAGGATGGCCAGGGCCACCACCAATATGGCCCCCGCCAGCCCCAGCATGCGCCAGGTCTCCAGGTTCTTCATGTCCAAGGCCATGTAGCGGGCCAGGGCAACGATGACGATATACAGCGGCATCCTGACCGGCAGCTTGCCGGACTTGAGGTAGAGGCCCACCATGGCCAGCACCTCCAGGTAGATGAACATCAACAGCAGATCTGCCAGGGAGACATGGCGGTTGAGGAACACAGTCCACACCTCCTGCCCCATGGCGATCACCGTCATCACCCCCACCACCAGCAGCCCCACATCCTCCACCAGGCCGAGCGCCCGATTCCCCGACCTCTTCAGCGCACTCATTACAGACTCCTTTGTCGCTTAATCTCGCGGCTAATGTGACTATCATCGCAAATCTTGGCCGCCTTGGGCAGGCCCACGGCCTAGGCCCAACCGGTCATGGCACCCATTCATCAGCATCACCCGCCTTACCCCCTAAACCACCCCTGCAACAAGGGAGGGCAAGATGCGCCAGCCCCGACCAAGGAGCAGGCGGTTTAACGTATGACGCTTGGCTGACTGCGCTTGGCTTACTTGTGCCGTTTGGCTCTGGGATGGGCCTGGTCGTAGACCTGGGCCAGGTGCTGGAAGTCGAGGTGGGTGTAGATCTGAGTGGTGGCCAGGTCGGCGTGGCCCAGCAGCTCCTGCACCGCCCGCAGATCGCCGGAAGATTCCAGCAGGTGGGTGGCGAAGCTGTGACGCAGCTTGTGTGGATGAACATGGCTGGCCAGCGACTGCTTGACGCCCCACTCCGCCAACCGCTTCTGCACCGAGCGCGGGCTTAGCCGCCTGTGCTGCTGGCTTAAGAACAGCGCCGGCTCCGCGCTGCCCGGCGCCAGAAAGCTGGGGCGCAGGGCCAGCCACTTGGCCAGCCACTCCAGGGCCAGGCGGCCCACCGGCACCACCCGCTCCTTGCTGCCCTTGCCCAGCACCCGCAGCAGCCGCTCGCCAGGCACCAGATCCGCCACATTGAGGGCCACCAGCTCCGCCAGCCGCAGGCCGGAGGAATAGAACAGCTCCATGATGGCGCGATCCCGCACCGCCAGAGGGTCGCTCTCGTCGGTCAGGTTGAGCAACTGGTGCAGTTCGTCCACGTCCAGATTCTTCGGCAGGGGGCGGCCCTGCTTGGGGGTGACCAAGCCCCGGGCCGGGTTGGCCTTGAGCACCCCCTGGCGCACCAGGTAGTCGCAGAAGCTGCGCAGGGCGGAGAGCTTGGTGGCCAGGGTGCGGGGGGCCTGACGGCCGCCCTTATGCAGGCGCACCACCAGGGCGCGCACCAGGGGCGCCTTGAGCCAGTGCCAGTCATCCAGCCCCAGCGCCGCCAGGTGGCCGCTGCATTCGCCCAGGTGACGGCGGTAGTTGGTGAGGGTGTGCGGGCTGAGCTGGCGCTCCACCCGCAGGTGATGCAAGAAGGCCTCGATGGCCGGAGCCAGAGTCTCAGGCACGCCCCAGCACCAGATCCGGCAGCAGCAGGGTGACGAAGCGGCCCAGCTGCTCCAGCAGCAGGCAGTCCATGCCCGGCTGGTAGTGATGGGGGTTTGCATGGCCGAAGGCCAGCAGACCGGCCTCGCCGTTATCGCCCAGGCGCAGCAGGGCCACCGAGTGCACCAGGGCATCGGCGCCGAACAGGATCTGCTTGTCGCTCTCGCCGATGGGCCCCAGGTAGATGGTGCGCTGGGCCATGGGCTGACGGGTGAGGCGCGCGAAGGTGTCGGCGGGCAGCACGAAGCCCTTGTCGGAGCGCTTGACCTGCACGGCCCCGGCGTTGAGCCAGAGGGCGCTCACCGGGATGCGCAGCCGCTCCTGGAAGGTGTGGTGCAGCCGCTTCCACAGCTGGCGCAGTGTGGTGCAGTGAAACAGCTCGGGGTAGACGTCGCCGTAGACCCGGAAGATGTGCTCGTTGCGGCTGGCGTTGGCCAGCAGGGCCCGCTGCTGCTGCTCCAGCTCATGCAACCGCTCCCGCCAGCGCTCCTGCTGCAGCTGCAGCAAGGAGGCAGCGCCGTAGGTCTCATGGGGGATCACCAGCTCATCCAGCAAGGCCCTGTGCTGCAAGAAAAACTCCGGATGGCGGCGCAGGTACTCGGCCACTTCCGCCGCCTTACTCATCTCGGTCAACACCCCGCTTTCGTTCATAGCTCGATCACACCATCAAACACATGCTCTGCCGGGCCTGTCATGAACACAGGTTTGCCGGGCCCTTGCCAGCTAATCACCAGGCTGCCGCCGGGCAGGTTGACCTTCACCTTGTCCCGCAGCCGGCCCTGACTCATGCCCACCACGGCGGCGGCACAGGCGCCGGTGCCGCAGGCCAGCGTCTCGCCGGCCCCGCGCTCGAACACCCGCAGGTTGATCTCGCCGGCGGACACCCGCTGGGAGAAGCCTACGTTGACCCGCTCGGGGAAGCGCTCATGGCTCTCCAGCTCGGCGCCCAGGCGCTCCACCGGCGCCGTCTTGACGTCGTCCACGTCCAGCACGCAGTGAGGGTTGCCCATGGAGACCACACCGCACAGCACCGTCTGCTCGTTGCTGCGCAGCAGGTAGGTCTTCTCGGCCTTCTGGGCGCGGAACGGCACCTTGGCGGGCTCGAACTCCGGCACCCCCATGTTGACCGTCACCTGGTTGTCGCGCTCCAGGGTCAGCACTATCTTGCCGCTCATGGTGCTGACCGCGATGCGATCCTTGTTGGTGAGGCCCTTGAGGCGCACGAAGCGGGCGAAGCAGCGGGCGCCGTTGCCGCACTGCTGCACCTCGGAGCCGTCGGCGTTGAAGATGCGGTAGTGGAAGTCCTGCTCCGGGTCGTAGGGCGGCTCCACCAGCAGCAGTTGGTCGAAGCCGACACCGAAGTGGCGATCCGCCAGGCGGCGGATCAGCTCAGGGCTGAAGAACACCTTCTGGGTGATGCCGTCCACCACCATGAAGTCGTTGCCCAGGCCGTGCATCTTGGCAAAGTGCAGGGTCTGGCCGTTGCGCTCACGATCGCGATCGCGCTCCCGCTCGCGGTTCATGGCAGCACAGTCTCCAGTCGCCACAGATCCTCCAGGGGCTCACGCTGGCGCACCAGATGGGCGCTATCGCCGTCCACCAGCACCTCGGCGGCACGGGGGCGGGCGTTGTAGTTGGAGGCCATGGAGAAGCCGTAGGCGCCGGCGGAGCGCACCGCCACCAGATCGCCGGCGGCGATGGTCAGCTCGCGATCCTTGCCGAGGAAGTCGCCGGTCTCGCAGATGGGACCCACCACGTCGTAACGCTTGGGCTCACGCACCAGCGCCTTGTTCACCGGCACTATGTTCATCCAGGCGCTGTAGAGCGAGGGCCGAATGAGATCGTTCATGGCGGCGTCGACAATGGCAAAGTCACGATCTTCGCCGGCCTTCAGGTATTCCACCTTGCTCACCAGCACGCCGGCGTTGGCCATGATGGCGCGGCCCGGTTCGAAGATCAGGGTCAGATCCCGGCCGGTCAGGCGCGCCTTGAGGGCGGCGGCATACTGCTCGGGATGGGGCGGGTTCTCGTCGCCATAGTTGACCCCCAAGCCACCGCCCACGTCCAGATGATGAATGTGGATGCCCTCGGCCGCCAGGCGGTCGATCAGCATCAGCAGCTTGTCCATGGAGGCCAGGAAGGGTTCCAGCTCGGTGAGCTGGGAGCCGATGTGACAGTCGATGCCGGTCACCTGGATGTGGGGCAGCTGGGCCGCCACCCGGTAGAGGGCGATGGCGCGCTCGATGGGCACGCCGAACTTGTTCTGCTTGAGGCCGGTGGAGATATAAGGATGGGTGCCGGCGTCGATGTCCGGGTTCACCCGCACCGAAATCGGCGCCACCTTGCCCAGTTCACCGGCCACGGCGTTGAGCCGCTCCAGCTCGGCCTCCGATTCCAGGTTGAAACAGAGGATGCCCAGCTCCAGGGCGTAGCGCATCTCCTCGGCGGTCTTGCCGACACCGGAGAACACCACCTTGGCCGGATCCCCTCCGGCCGCCACCACCCGGGCCAGCTCACCACCGGAGACGATGTCAAACCCCGATCCCAGGCGCGCCAGCAGGTTAAGCACCGCCAGGTTGCCGTTGGCCTTCACCGCGTAGCAGATCAGGTGAGGCACCTCACCGGCGGCGGAGTCAAAGGCGCGCCAGTGGCGCTCAATGGTGGCGCGGGAGTAAACATACAGGGGCGTACCGTGTTGGGCGACCAGCTCGGGCAGAGCACAACCTTCGGCACAGAGGACACCGTCATCCCGGTAGTTGAAAAAATCCATGTTACTTCTGTTCCTTGTCTTGGGGGGCGGCAGGCACGTCCTGAGCCTGGGCAGGCGTCGGTTTGCTGGGCATGTGCAGCGGCCCCTTGAGGCCACAACCGGAAAGGCCGGTCATCACCAGCAACAGCAGGCCGCAGGCCAGCTTGGCGTTGTTCATGGCGCTAGTGCTAAATAGGTAAAGGGGCCCCTATAATCGCACTCATCCTCTTAAATGCAATAGGACGGTAACAGATGAAAGACAGCGAATTTCACGCCCTGGCCGAGCAGCAGTTCCAGGCCATCGAGGAAGGGATCGAAGCCAGCGGCGTGGACATCGACTGCGAGCGCCAGGGCAATGTGCTGACCCTGACTTTCGAGAACAAGAGCAAGATCATCATCAACACCCAGGAACCCCTGCACCAGATCTGGGTAGCCACCCGCGCCAACGGCTTTCACTTCGCCTATCAGGAGGGCGCCTGGATCGACAACCGGGAAGGCAACGAGCTGATGACACTGCTCTCCGCCGCCTGCTCCAGCCAAGCCGGTGAAGACGTGGAGCTGATCTCATGAGCGGCGCCGACAAGCCCAGGGTCGACATCTACTACTGCCGCCAGTGCAACTGGATGCTGCGGGCCAGCTGGATGGCCCAGGAGCTGCTGCACACCTTCAGCGAGGAGCTGGGCAGCGTGACCCTGCACCCGGATACCGGCGGGCATTTCGAAATTCTGGTGAACGGCGAGACCATCTGGGAGCGCAAGCGCGATGGCGGCTTCCCCGATGTGAAGCAGTTGAAGCAGCGGGTGCGGGACTGTATCGACCCGGCGCGGGATCTGGGCCACCTGGATCGCCCCGCCACCCCACCGGCCGAATGAGTGGTTGACCCGGGACGCGACGCCTGATCCAGGCGTCAAAGCGACTGGCCGCTTAAACTCTCCGCCGCCGGGTAGCCAATCTGCAACAGCAGCTCACCCGCCTGACTGGCGGCAATCACCAGGCTCACCTGCCCGGGGCCTTTACTGGCGACCTGGATGGCCGCCTCTTGCGCCGGCCCCAGCACCGGCGTCACCACGGAGGCCGGATAGCTTTGCTTGGCCAGTTCATAACCGAGGCGCTTTATCGACAACCGCAGGGTGAGGCTGCTCAGGTGGGTGGGTACCTCGACCACCAGCTTGTCCACCGCCAGCTGTACCGTCGGCTGGCTGGCGATCCGTTCATATTGATATAGCTCCTCAGCCGCCGGCCATCCCGCCGGCTTGACGCCCCAGGTGGATTGCAACAGCCAGCGCTCGATAGGCAGGCGCGCATTGCTAGCCAGTATCAAGGTGGCCACCAGATAGAGCAGGGTACCGATACCCATGGCCACCACCATCCAGGGAGCCCAGATTGCGCCAAGTGAGGCTCCCCTGCCTAAAAGCATAAGGGAGCGCCCCATAGCCACACTTTGGACCCCCAACCCCCCAGCTTTAACCCGTAACCAAATTGCTCCATATCTGAATTGGTCTCATCGCCAAGCTTGTCAATTGTCTCCCATGCCTCCAGCCCCGCCGCCAGCAGCCCCAGTCCGGTCATCCAGCCGGTGGTGAGGGCAAAGCGGCGCACCAAGGCGGGGTTTTCAACCTGAGCACTAGCCAACCGTAAAGGAAGCAAGGCCTTTGGCACCACCACCTGCCCCTGCTTAACGGCCACCATGGCACTGCCGGTCCAGGCGGCGGTATAGGCCAGGTTGCGGCCAACCTCCCGTTGCGCCGCTGGGTTGCCCTGACCCGTTCTGACGCGCTCGTCATACCCTTGCAGCGCCACCATCAGGTTGGCGATATTGAGCAGCGCCGCCAGCCCGCCAAAGTTACCCCACCCTTGCCATACCCGGGCTGCCGCCTGCGCCCCCCGGGCCCCTTGCCGTTGCAGGGTGAGGTAGCTGGCCATTCTGCGCTCAAACTCCTGCTGCAAGCTCTCCTCCAGCAGCAACAGCCGGGGCCATTTAAGCTGCTGCCACTGTGCCCCGGCCGCCTGCATCCGGGCCAGGTGGCCTTCTGTCATCTTCATGCCCGGGGTGGCGGCCAGCTTATTCAGCAGGTTGCCTTGCACCTGGGCCACAAAGGCCTTGCTCTCGGCAGTGAATGCGCCGTTGATGCGCACCTGCTGGGCGGTCAGGAGCCCTTCCAGCACCACCAGGCCCAAGGTGCGTCCGAGCTTTTCGCCACCAAGCAGATGCGGTTGCAGCAGCTCACTGGTCTGCTGCCACACCATGATGGCAGGCCCGGCAATGGCCTGCTTGAGGGCGTTCAGGGTCGCCTGGGCGCCTTCGTGAAGCCCGCCAAACAGCTTGCTTTCGCTCAAGCGCCCATCGCTGGCAATCGCCTCCAACCCTGCCAGGGCAATGGAGGCCGCGGTAATATTGCCCACCCCAACCCAGCCAGGCTGGCTATCCAACTCTTTTTTAACCTCGATATCAAAGCCGTAGTGCGCCAGCGCGGGTAGCGCTCCCTTTTTCAGCGCTCGAGTCAGCTGCTCACTGCGTTTGGGGTCGGGGGCAAAGAACAGGCCCGAGAGCCACTGGCCACTGCAGCTCGATGTCAAAACCATAAGGGGTCTGCACCCGCTGTTTATCCATTGGCCGAGAGGGACAACGGCTGAGTTATTCGTTAATCCAGAACAACATATCGTCCTTGTTGATATGGGTTTGCGAAGGTAATCGCTGGCCTTTGCGCAGTTGCCATTTCTCATTGGTTAGATTGCAGCGCCAGTTACCATCTTGCTCCACTGCACTCCCCGGCATGGCGATCAGGTGCTGCGGGACGCGCAATGACTGCCATTTGTCAGCCACGCCGTTGGCTCTGGCGTAATCGACCAAGTCCTTGGGGTAGTAACGCATATCCCGATAACTGCTGTCGTCCAGCTCATACAGCACGGTGATCAAGGCTGCCTCAAAGGCCCAATAACCAAAATAAATGGCATGCTTTGCCTTGTGCCAATCGTACCAAAAGCAATCCTTACAGCCCTTGTACCAACCCTTGAGATATTGCTTGAGGCTGGCTTGCCGCTCGGCTTTGCTGGGGGTAACGCCATCGCCCTTGATGGCCTCAAACAGGGGGCGATAAGTCTCTGGAATATACGTTTCTGGACCACGAGGAAAGCCGGGATAACCGAGACGTGCCAGCAATACACTCCAGAGCGGGTCATCATCCCCTTCCGGATTCTTGCTGATATAACGCACCATCTCAGGCACCATCGCATCTTGGCCATAGAGGATATTTAATGAAAACATCCACAGCAGATACTGATAGGCATCTTGTTCCCAATAGTAAAACAGATCGTCAGGAAACTCGTTTTTATGGCGCAAAAACTCTTTATTGGCGACTTGCAACTGAGCAATCACCTCTTCATGCTGCCGTCCGCCAGAGTATACAAGAATGGTATGTTTAAAATTATTTCTAAACATACCCTCACTGGCCCCGGAGCGAGTAGGCAATCCTGCTGGGTCACTCCAACGTTCATGGTGAGGATCATTTATCCAACTCCACCACTCTTGGTCGAAATAGAGTGATTCTTTGTAGTCTTCTAGCTGAACCAAGAAGAAATCCTCAGATAACAGCGGATCTCGACGCTGCTCAATAAACGAACTCATTCTCTACTCCTACTTGACCGGGATAGTGCCTATCGCATTGGCAGATTTATCCAACTTGGTTATCTGAATCACTTCACCACTCTCATCAACCACTATTAACCAGGCGTCATATTTTTGTTTTTCAATATCTCTTAACAATTTTTTATCTGTAATCTCGGTAGCAGGGCAAGATCATGAACGTTTTTTAACCGAGCACAGTACATTTTGACCTGGGGATCAGGTTGTGATCTGATACTTCCTTTTCTGGGAGTACATCAATGCAACTGGATGCCTTTGCTGAAATTTTTG
>JAJOIN010000106.1 GCA_021209335.1 Aeromonadaceae bacterium | reverse complement strand
AACGACGCTTTGCGCAACTGGTTGTGAAAGGGCTTGTAGGAAACCTGATGGGCATCAACCAGTTGCAAGGCATTGAAATGATGGTGCAATCCAGCGATACCATCGACCTGGTCGCAGCCAAGTGCCCGCAAGAGTGCAGTCACCAGCATGGCAGGCGTAATGGCTCGTTTGCGCAAGCAAAATTGGCAGTCACGGGCAATGCGGTCGAGTTCGGCAGGAGAGAGAAGTTGCTCAAGATAGTGGTTGGCATCGATAATGGTCATGGCTTCGTGCGTGGCGGTTTTGTTTGGCGATAAAATCAGATCACAATCGAAGCCATTTTTATATCTATTTCAATTTGTTGCTGCTAAAGATCCTGTACATGAGGTGCGATTAGCGTTAGCGTAATCGCACGTATGGGAAACTACCCACGCAACGATATCTGCCTGCGGACTGACTAACGGGATCCGTCTCCCCTCTGTCTGGCCGAGGAGGCGGGGACGGGCGGGAGGCGAGGCAGGACGCCGAGCCAGTTATCGTCATGCCGGGAGCATGTCGATAACGGTCCTGACAGCCCGGCACTGGTGACGAGGGTAGCCGCAGGCCCAGACAGCGGGGAGTGCCGGGGATTGCAAAGGGGGATGGCACAATCCCCCTTTGCGCGCCCCCGCCAAGCGGGAAGCTGGAAAGGCTCGGCGCCGAGCAGGGCGCAACGGACAAACCGAAACATGACCGTCAGCCAGCCGCCGCGGCCCGCAGCGCCACCCCACCCTAACCCTTCCCTTGCCAGGGGAGGGAAGCCGTCAAGCGGACCGGCCCGCTCCGGGCATCAAAGGTGCCGCGCTGCCTACAGCGCCTCCAACCTGGCATAGCTGGCCACCAACCACTTGCTCCCCGCCTCGTCGAAGTTCACCTGCACCCGGCACTGGGGGCCGCTGCCTTCGTAGTTGAGCACCACTCCTTCGCCGAATTTGGCATGGCGCACCCGCTGCCCCAGGCGCAGGCCGGTGTCGTTGAAGCTCTCCTGGGTCAGCCGGGGGTTGAAGCGGCTCTGCGGCGCCACCGGCTGGGCCCAGCTCACCTGGGTGCGCAGCCGCACCTCTTCCAGGCACTCGCTGGGCAGCTCTTTTAGGAAGCGGCTGGGTCTGTGGTACATCTCCTTGCCGTACAGGCGGCGGCTCTCGGCGTGGGTCATGTAGAGCTTGCGCATGGCGCGGGTCATGCCCACGTAACACAGGCGCCGCTCCTCCTCCAGCCGGCCGCTCTGCTCAGCGGAGGTCTGGCTGGGGAACATGCCTTCCTCCACCCCCACCATAAACACCAGGGGGAACTCCAGCCCCTTGGCGCTGTGCAGCGTCATCAGCTGCACCGCCGGCTCGAACTCGTCGGCCTGGGATTCCCCTGCCTCCAATGCGGCATGGGCGACGAAGGCGGTCAGGGGCGGCAAGTCCGCCATGGCTTCGTCGGGGCTGAAGGTGCGGGCGGCGTTGACCAATTCTTCGAGGTTCTCGATGCGCGACTGGCCCTTCTCGCTCTTCTCCGCCTCGTACAGGCCCCACAGGCCGGACTGGCGCACCACCCGGTCGATCTGCACGTGCAGCGGCAGCTCGCTTGTGTCCCGCTCCAGCAGGTTGATGAGGTTGATGAACTGGCTCACGGCGCTGGCGGCGCGGCCGGCCAGCACCTTGCGCTCGCACAGTGCGATGGCGGCCTGCCACAGGTTGAGGCCCTGATCCCGGGCCGCCTCGCGGATGAGGCCGACGGTGCGCTCGCCGATGCCCCGGGTCGGGGTGTTCACCACCCGCTCGAAGGAGGCGTCGTCCCCCCGGTTGCCCAGCAGGCGCAGGTAGGCCATGGCGTCCTTGATCTCCTGGCGCTCGAAGAAGCGCAGGCCGCCGTAGATGCGGTAGGCCAGCCGCTCCTGCATCAGGGCCTCTTCCAGCACCCGGGACTGGGCGTTGTTGCGATACAAGATGGCGCACTCGTCCAGGGTGCCGCCCTCGTTCTTCCAGGCCTTGAGGCGGCCCACCACGAAGCGGGCCTCGTCCAGCTCGTTGAAGGCGGCGTAGACCGAGATGGGCTCGCCCTCGGCACCGTCGGTCCACAGCTCCTTGCCCAGCCGCTCGGCGTTGTTGGCGATGAGCAGGTTGGCGGCGCTCAGGATGGTGGCGGTGCTGCGGTAGTTCTGCTCCAGGCGGATGGTGCGGGCGCCCTGAAAGTCGCTCAGGAAGCGGCTGATGTTCTCCACCTTGGCACCGCGCCAGCCGTAGATGGACTGATCGTCGTCGCCGACGATCATCACGTGGTTGCGATCGCCGGCCAGCAGGCGGATCCAGGCGTACTGGATGGCGTTGGTATCCTGGAACTCGTCCACCAGGATGTGGGCGAAGCGCTGCTGGTAGTGCTGCAATATGTGCGGCTTGTGCAGCCACAGCTCGTGGGCCCGCAGCAGCAGCTCGGCGAAGTCCACGAGGCCGGCGCGATCGCAGGTCTCCTGGTAGATCTGGTAGAGCCGCAGGTAGGTCTTGGCCACCGGATCCCCCAATGGGTCTATGTCCCGGGGGCGCAGGCCGTCGTCCTTCTTGCCGTTGATGAAGCCCGCCACCGAGCGGGGCAGCCACTGCTTCTCGTCCAGGTTCTGGCCGCGGATCACCCGCTTGATGAGCCGCAGCTGATCGTCGCTGTCGAGGATCTGGAAATCGGCGGGCAGCTTGGCGTCCAGGTGGTGGGCGCGCAGCAGGCGGTGGGCGATGCCGTGGAAGGTGCCCATCCACAGGCCGCGGTGCTGGCTGCCCGGGTCGCTGCCCAGCAGGGCTTCGATCCGCCCGCGCATCTCGGCCGCCGCCTTGTTGGTGAAGGTCACCGCCAGGATGGAGTAAGGCGAGGCACGCTCGACCCCCAGCAGCCAGGCGATGCGGTGCACCAGCACCCGGGTCTTGCCCGAGCCGGCGCCGGCCAGCACCAGCAGGTTCTCCAGCGGGGCGGCTACCGCCTCCCGCTGCTTGTCGTTGAGGCCGTCCAGCAGGGTTTCAATCTCCATCGCCACTCCTGAGCTTTTGTACAGTGGTGGGGATTATACACGGATTGGCGGGGCGCCGAATCCGTGGTGACCAGGCATCCTTGCGCCACCGGCGCCCGGGCAAAAAAAATCCGGAACCCATCACAGGTTCCGGATCCGTTTAGTCCGGATAAGGCGTTCGCCCTATCAACCTTGGTTGTTAGTGGCCTGATATTGCCGGCCGCTCATCAGGCTGTCGTAGGCTTGCTGATTGAGAAACACCAGGGGTTGCGGCGCGACGCCACTGGACTCGAGGCGCTGCACCAGGCCAGAGGGACCCTGCACAAAACCGGCGTCCTCATTGCCGGTCAACTCGGCGATGGCGCCGTCCAGCCGTATCAGGGTCTGGCCACCCAGGGATGTCTTGCGCCAACCTTGTTCTGTCTCCAGCAGCAGGCTCTGACCATCGGCCGACCAGACCTGGGTGCGGCCGCTGTCTTCACTCAGCGGGTCACCAATCAGCACCAGGCGGTAATAGGTGCTGGGGGCGTCCCACCACAGCCAGATGGGGAAGCTGTCCGGTTGGCTGATGACCTCGGCACCCGGGGCCTGGCTGACAAACAGCTCCGCCACATCATAGGCAAGGCCATAGACTTGGCCATTGCCGGTATAGCGGGTCTCGTACTCGTTGCTGTTGGCAATCGACAGGGTTTCCGCCTGGGGCGTGAAGGTGACGCGGCAGCCATAGGCGCCGGCCGGGTAGACCAGCTGATCATTCATGACCGACGGGGCGGCGCTGAGCTGATCGAACACCGCAGACAGGGGCTGGTTTTTGAGGCTATTACAGCTGCCGGTCAACAGTCCCGGATTGGCTAACGTCTCATTGGTGACAGAGCCATCGGCGTTGAGCACCAACTGCAAGGGCTCGTTGTCGAAGACATATTGCCAGCCTTGTTCCGTCAGGATCTCGCGATACTGATAGTTCATGCTGTTATCGATGTCATAGCTATCCGGTGCGTTCAGAACGTAAGAGTTCAGCCAGCCATAACGACCATCATTCCAGCGCTCCCAGTTATCCAACCACAGGCTGCTGTCGCCATTTTGGCCCAGCATATAGAGGTTGCCATTGAGCGGCAGGAACTCGGCCACCGGCAGGTTGTTCATCTCGCTGCGGGTGGGATCCTGCGGATAGACGTCGGCGTTGTTGCCCACCCCGTCCTGATCGCTGTCTGTCCACTCGGTCGGGTCGTTGGGGAAGGCATCGCTGTTATCACCCATGCCATCTTGATCGCTGTCGCGCGACTCGCTGGCGTCGTAGGGGAAGGCATCTTCTTCGTTCAGGACGCCATCACCATCAATATCCATCTCATGCTGCAGGATGGCGGCATCGGCATCCTGTTCGTTGAGGTAGAAGGTGCCCAGCCAGTTGTGGATGACCCCCTTGCTGGTATCCACATAGTCGCCACTGGGTTTCCAGAGGGTGAGTGCATAGCGCTGATAGGCGGTGTACCAGTTGGAGGGATCTTCTGTCATGGGCGCCAGCAGCATGATGGCGCCATTGGTCTGCCGGATGATCCAGTCGGCATAGCCGGCCTCGTCCAGACCGCCATCCACCAGTTGCAGTTTGACCTTGGTCCAGGTGCTCCAGCTGTTATCGCCGGTGAGCACCGGCAGACGGCTGACCCAATACCAGGTGCGAGCGGCGCCGGTTTCATCGAACCGGAAGCTGTCGCTGAGCAGGGTGCCGTTGTAATCGGAGAGACCGGGCAGATTGTCGGCGGTGATCTCGCTCAGTGCCAGCCCCTGGCCGCGCAGCTGCTCCACCTTGTCGGCCAAATCCGTCACCGCTTGGCTGCCCCACTCGGCGAAGCGATGGCCAATCCAGAAGCCTTGGTCATCCCGCTGATTGATCAGATAGTGCTGCCCCATGGTGTCGTTGGCGGTGGTGAAGTCGTAGCCGTCCAGGTGGTAATGCTGCCAACGGGAGCTTTCGGTGACTTCGGTGTCGGAGACCTGCTGACGCACGGCGTGCCATTCGCTAAACACCACCCCATCCGGATGCGTCTCATCCACCCACTTCGTCTGAGTGGGGGCCTCGCCATTCCAATTGAGCAGATAGCGCCGCCCCTGGCTGTCAGAATGCCAGCGACCGTCCTGACGGCGGAAGGTTTCGCTGTACTCTACCCAATAGGGGGACATCTCGTTGGATGGGCCATTCCAGTTGTAATCGGCGTACTCTTCAAATTCCTCGTTTTGTGGATTCGGATAGATGGGCTTGTTCACCGTCAGGACTTCGCTGCCATCGGCCGCCACCTGCAGGGTGATGTCACCATTGGAATCCGGATTCAGGCTGCCATTGACCAGCCAATTGCGCCGTTGGCTCACTGTCTTGCCGCCATCGGCGGTCAGCTGCACAGTGTCGGTGATGCGGTACTGCTCGGATCCCGGTTGGGCCGGATCGAAGGCCGCCTCACTGGCGCCATTGCGATAGCCACTGATGCGGGTGGTGCTGCTGCCGGCCTCATCAAAGTCGCTATGGATATGCTGGATATGGTCAAAGACCTGCATATTGCCTTCTGTCAGGGCGGCCTGCAGATCCACACCGTCGAAAATGCGGGTCGGATTGATGGCGGCGCCGGGCAGATCATCGCTCAGATCCCCCTCATCGAGGTAACGCCAGCCGTCGCGGCTGGTGGCCGTTAGCTGCCCTATCTCCAGATTGGCGCCCTGGCCGCCCAACTGGCCATCCCGGTTCAGGTCATGTTGCCAGCTGGCGGTGGACACATAATGCCCCTGGGGATCGATCTGCTCCTCCACCTGCAACCGCTTGTAAACCAGCGGCTTGCCGGCCAGGGTGATGACCTCGGCGTTTTCCTTGTCCCAGTAGAGATAGGTCAGGTCCTGACTGACATGGCGGCTGCCATCCAGGTACGCCTGGGTGGTGATGGTGCCGGTTTTGCGGAACGCCACCCGGCGATCCAGATGGCTGTCAATTTCGCTGTCAACCTGATCCAAGGACTCAATCTGAGCGGCGGCGGCCTTCAGGGGATCCTGGGGGAAGGCATCAGCGTTGTCGCCGACCTTATCGCCATCGCTGTCCAGCCATTCAGTGGGGTCTTGGGGGAAGGCATCTTGGGCATCGGCGACGGAGTCCCCATCGCTATCTTGGATGACCTCCTTGACCTGGCCCGTTTCATCGACCACCACACGGATATCGTCAGGCTGGATGCTGTCATCCAGCGGATGTTGCGCCAGATAGTCATCCAGCGCCTGGCCAACCGCTGCCCCTTGTTGCAGTAGGCTGTCATCCGCTTGCTCGGTCAGGGACTCGGGCAACACGGCGACAATGTTCAGGGCATAGACCTGATGGGTGGTGTCTTGCTGGGCGATGAAGTCTTCCAGCAGGCCATCGGCTGCGTCGGCCTCCAGGCCTAATTGCTCTGCCACCTGGGCGCTCGCCTGTTCGCGGCTCATGGTGGGATTGCTACGCATGGTCTGTTCCACCAGCGTGGTCAGTGGCGTCACTGTCGTGATCCCGGCGGGCGCCGACAGGGTGAAGGTCCTGGTCACCGGCTTGGGCGTGGCGGTACCGTCCCCCACATCCGTGGTCTGGCCGGCGATGGCCTGAACCAGCACCCTGTATTGGCCGGGGTTGTCCACCTCGGCCACTTCCAGCACGGCGTTACCGCTACCGTCTGTGATGGCGTTGGGTTCCCCTGCGCTGAGGGCATAGTTCCCATCCACATCCAGCCAGACGAGGGCGCCTTTGAGGTAGCCGTCGATGGCCCGCACCGTCAGTTGGGTCGGGGTTTCCGGTTGCGGCTTGGCATCATTGTCACCACAACCTGCCAGCAGGCTGGCCAGGGTCAGCGATAGCAAGTGGGCGACGGGGAGTTGTCTATCCATGAGTCACTTCTCTCTTCATTGAGCAGCTGGGGAGGGGCAGGGGCCGGCTTGTGGTCACGCCAGATGGGCCGGTTAGGCAGACAGGCGGGCATCAAGACGCCGTGCACCAGTAAAGGGCCCGGTTCAACTTGGGCATCTTGCCAGCTTGACAAATATTTACATTAAAAAACAAGCAGTTGGCGCGATAGTGCAAAAGGTTGGCGCAAAAGTGCAAATGGGCGGTGGAGTGAGAGATCGCCTTGGCTTGATCTCTGTGCTGCCGTCTTTCCTGGGAAACTGCTAGCATGCCACCGCTGCCATGGGCGCCCTCTGTGCGGCCGGCATGGTGGATTGGGCGGGCGCGCCCGGGATGGCGCCCTGGGGCGAACAGGTAGGAAACCGATCAGTGATGCACGCATTAACCCCCTTCTCCCTGTATAGCTGGCTGCTGCTGCTGGCCTCGGCAGTCAGCCTCTGGCTGGCCTGTCTTGGCGCCCGCCAGCGCCAACATCCTGTCTCCTACTGGTTTGCCTGGCTCTGCCTGTCGGAGGCTATCTATACCTGCGGCTATGCCTTCGAGCTGGCCAGTCGCAGCCTGGAGCAAGCCCGGTTCTGGATCACCTTTGAGATGTTGGGGGGCGCCTATATTCCTGCACTGGTGCTATTGATGGCCCTCAGTTATCGCTTTCAACGCCATCCGCCGGTGGGGGTTACTGCGGCGTTACTGATGCTGGCCTCCCTGACGCTGGCAGTTGTCATGGGGGATGAGCACCACCACCTGATGTTCAGCGACATGCAGATAGTGCGCCGCGACCACCTGACGATTACGCTGCTGGAGTTTGGCCCCTGGTACTACCTGCATCTGGTCTACATCAATGTGGCCGTGGCCATAGGCAACCTGTTGTTCCTGCACTGCTGGCGACGGGCGCCGCACTACCACAGGCGTCAGGTATTGCTGATCCTGCTGGGTAACCTGGTCCCCTGGCTCTGTTATCTGCTGTTCCTGCTGGATTGGGCGCCCAGTGGTGTGGACCTGAGCGCGTTTGGCTTTATCGTCACAGGCCCCTTGTATGCCTATAGCCTGTTTCGCTACCGCTTCGCCGATCTGAGTCCGATCGCCCGCGAGCAGGTGTTTGATGCCATGGCGGAGGCGGTGCTGGTGGTAGACGGCAGCTATCAGCTGGTGGACTTCAACCCTCAGGCCCAGGCGCTGTTCCCCGAACTGGAGCCGCAGCATCTGGGCCGGGATTGTCGATTGCTGTTACGCGGCCTGGTGCCGCCGCTGGGCGGCGGGCAGGACGTGGAGCACCGGCTGGATCAGGGCGACCACCATTACGAGCTCAGGTGCCAGCCGCTGCGTCAGCCCAACGGCCTGCTGATGGGTTACGCCCTGTTGCTGCGGGATACCACTGAGCGTCAACGGCTACTGCTGCAATTGCGTCAGCATGCTGAAATCGATGAGCTCACCGGGGTGATGAATAGGCGCATGGTGTTGCAGATGCTGGAGCAGGCAGTTTCTGCCGCCTGGCAGAGTCAGCAACCGCTGAGTCTGGTGCTGTTTGATGTGGATCGCTTCAAGCGCATCAATGACAGTCAGGGCCACCAGATTGGTGATCTGATGCTGCGTCAACTGGCCAGCTTGCTGAAGACGGCGCTGAGTGCGGCCGAGGGGCTGGGCCGCTATGGTGGCGATGAGTTTGTGCTGGTGTTGCCCGGGCGCGACTTGAGTGGGGCTCAAGCGCTGGCCGAGCAGTTGAACCACCTGGTACGGCAACAGCTCAATCTTACTCTCAGCCTGGGGGTGACGGCGTTTGCGCCTCATGACACGGCCCAGGTGATGCTGCGTCGCGCCGACATGGCCCTCTACCGCGCCAAGTCCCAGGGGCGCAGTCAGGTCTGCCTGGCGGATACGGCGCCGGTGAACGGCGATCTGGCGAGCCACCCCATGCGTTGAAGGCCTGGTGGGCTAATGCCTGGCTATGTCTCCACCGCACTGGCTGCCACCTGTGGCGTTTGTTTCTTGTACTGGCTGGGGGTGATGCCAAATTGCTGTTTGAACACCCGGGTCAGGTAGGCCTGATCGCGGAAGCCGGCCAGCGCTGCTGCCTCCTTGACACTGGCTCCCAGCTGTAACTGCTCCACCACCAGTTGCAGCTGCAACTCGCGGACATAATCGCTGTAGGTCAGGCCAAACAGCGCATTTAGTTTGCGCTGCAAGGAGCGACTGCTCATCTTGAAGTGCTCGGCCACCGCCTCGACCGACATCCGCTCCTCTCGCAGCAGCTGGCAGCTGATGGTTCGCAGCTGCTCGCCAAACAGCCGTTCGGTTGGCGGCAGACCGGATCCACCTGCTGGTGCCATCGCCGGCATCGGCGGCGATAAACTGGTCTGCAACCACTGCCGCAACCGTTGTCGATTCTGCAGCAAGGCCCGCAAGCGCAGGCGCAGCAGCCCAGGCTCAAAGGGCTTTTGGATATAATCATCGGCTGTTTGATGCCAGGCCCGCCGGCGGCTGGCTTCATCGTCCAGCACGCTGCAAATGATGATGGGGATGTGGCTGGTCTCGGCACTGGATTTCAGGTCGTCCAACAGCCAGTAGCATTCCCCATCCGGCAGCCGTTGATCACACAGGATCAGATCGGGCAGGGCCTCGCGGGCCCAGCTCAGTCCACCTTGGATCGAGGAGGACAGGAGGAGGCGGTACTCGCCGCTCAGCCAGCCCAACAGGAGCTGTTGCAGATCCGGATCATCCTCGATCAGCAGTAATACAGGCGCCTCGGCCGCCGCCAAGGGCGGGGCCAGGGGGGGTCTGGTGAGGCGCCAGCCAGTTGAGACGCGTCCACAGGCAGGGCAGACGCACCTGCCAGCCTGTCTCGCCCAAGGCCTGATCCAGCTCGTTCAACTGGCCGCCCTGCTGCTGCACCTGCTGTTGCAGCAGACGTATCTCCAGTCGCTCGCCATCAGCGGCCTTTGTCGGCGACACCCTAGACACAGGAGCGCGGCCCTGTAGACGCAGCACTAGCTGGTTTTGCGACTCATCCAGACAGATGGCCAGATGAATAGCCCCCCCTGGCCCCGCCAGCGCCAGGGTTTGCGCCAACAAGACCCGCAGCAGATGGTCGAGCAGTGGGCCCTCCAGGGTCACGGCGATGTCCGGCGGCATGGCAGTTTGCCAATCCACCTGGTGGGCTTGGGCTTGCTGGCGATACTGCTCCAGACGGGGGCTCAACCAACTGCGCAGTATCAGGGTCTGACGTTCAGACCAGACGGGGTCCGTCGACTGGCTGAGCTGGATCAGTTGCCCCAGCAGACCTTGCAGCCGAGAGACGCCCCGCGCCACCTGATTGGCAACCGGCCAGACCGCGGGATCCCCCACGGCTTGCAGGGTGGCCAGCGGGGGGGTGAGCAACTGCAGGGACTCCCTGAGTTCACTGGCCAGGGCCCCCTGGCAGGCCAATGGCGACTGGGGGGGCGGGCTGTGCACCGGATGCTGGAGGCCGCTGGTGCGCCTGGGCCAGCGGTAGCCGGCCCACAGCAGCAATATGGCCAGCAAGGCCAGCGGTGGTATCCAGGTTGCGCTGCGCCAATGGCCGGCGGCCACCCAGATATCACACTGCGCCAGCGGGGAGGCGGCACCCGTAAGAGCCGATTGCAACTGAAAGCGATAGTGGCCGGGTGGCAGGGCCGCATAGCGAATCACACTGCTACCGGCTGGCAGCGGATGCCAACGGGCGTCCCAGCCGGTCAGTCGATAGCGATATGCCATGTGCGCCTCGGTCTGGAGGGAGAAGGTCAGTGGCGGCGGCGCGGCATTAAGATGCAGGGTGGTGGGAGCTGCCTGATCGGGAGCCAGGCGTAGCGGGGGCTGATCACCGACCTGCATCTGCCCCTGGATTGGCGGGGCAGCCACCGAGCTTGGCGCCACTGGGCATGCCGGCCACCCCAGGCAAAGGAGGATCAGCCCACAGGTGATCCGCCCCAGGTGCCGCCTGCTCCATCCACTGTTCATCCCGCCCTCTCCTTCGCTTCCCGGCCAGCACCATGGCAAACACTCGGGAAAAGCATTCTACAGGGAGCTGAGGCTTGGTTTTTTGATCTCGACTGGGATGGTCTCCATGGCCCGGGCGGGCTTGCGGCTGTTTGATGGTGCCGCAGTATCTGGTGCTGTCATGCCAGTGGCTATGACAATCACGCCAATCGCGTGATCGCCATCGACCTTCTCTCATTTAGCCATGGGTGGCGGGGGCGGAATGGATCACTGTGACCCCAGCTCGGCGCTGAGCAGATGGACGATCTGCTGTGCTGGCTACTGGCGACAGCGCCCTCCCGGCGGCTGGTCGGTATCCCAATGTCGTGACGAGGTTGTCACTAGGCTGTGATGGAGAACAAACGCATGTTGTTAGTCTGGCGGGGCTGGGGGATTGCCATCCCTGTGATAGTGATAGTGATCCAGCTGTTGGTTGAGCAGGTGGTGGCGCGGTTCGCCGGCAGCCTGGTGGTGCCGCAGAGCCAGGTCTGGTTGCTCGGTTTGTCGCTGGCCGCCCTGGTGGTCTGGTGGGTTGGTCGTCGGCTTGAGGCCCGACCTGGGCGGGTGGTGATCGATAAACAGACCCAAACCGAGTATGAGCTCAAGGCCAAGCATGATCTCTTCTGGATCCCTTTCAAATGGTGGGCCATCCCTTTGCTGGCCATGGGGTTGACCTTTGCCTTGGTCTGACAGCAGCGAGCGGCAATGCCTCAGCGGCTCCGCCTTGGCTATCCCGCCCCGCCCTGTTTAATGGCGTCTCACACCAGGCTAAGCAGTTCATCCAACCGGCTGAGCATCAGATCCGGCAGGCGGCGCAAGGCGCGCAGGGGGCGGTGGCGGTCGTTGAGCCAGGCGCTGCGGTAGCCGTTGTGCAGGGCGCCCAGCACGTCTGTGGTGACATCATCGCCCACGTGGAGTATCCGGGCCGGCGGCAGGCCCAGCCGGTCGG
>JAJOIN010000037.1 GCA_021209335.1 Aeromonadaceae bacterium | reverse complement strand
CACTATCAGGCGGTGGCCAGCCAGCGGCGGGCCGGCAGATCGCTGCGGGTCAGCAGCCAGGCCAGCAGGCCCCCCACCAGCAGGCAGAGCAGGACCACCCAGAGGGCGATGCGCAGGGTGTGGCCCAGGGGCGTCCAGAACTGGCTCTGGGCCACGGCGGAGAAGAGGGTGCGTTCCAGGTAGTGCCAGGTCCAGGCGCCGGTATCGGCCCCCAGGCGGCGCTCGTCGCCAAACTGCACCTGAACCCCGTCCAGCAGCAGGCTCACCACTGGCACGGCGATGAAGTAGCCAAACAGCAGCAGCAGCCCCAGGCCCAGCAGGCTGGTGGGATTTTGCCGCAGCTGCAGCCCCTGATAGCGCAGCCGGTGCCAGTGTTGGCGCAGCGGATAGCCGACACGCCGCCAAAGCGGCAGGGCCGGGGACAGACTGGACACAGTAGACTCCCGAATTGGTTGCACAGCTGTGCAATGGTTCGGATCCTAGGGGGGCAATGTGACAGGGGCATCACCAGCCTATGACAGGTCGGTGACAGCAAGATGACGGCGGGGCCCGCCTCCCTGGCGTGCATCTTGCTTGGATGTGCTGCAAGCGGCGCTCGGATCCGGGGATTTGGCAAGTAAATGGGATCTGAGGCCGATAAAGGCGCCAACATTGTTTGCTAGGTTGGCAGGATCCACTGTCATTCATCTAGGACCTTCCCATGCGTTACCCCGCCCCCCACAGTCAGGCCATGCTGGACGAGCTGGCCCGTTACGTCATCGCCGAACCCAAGCCCTTCGTGGTGGATCTGGCGGCCAGCCGCGGCATCTGGCTGGCCACCGTGGATGGCCAGCGCATCATGGACTGGTGCGGCCTGTACGGCGCCCGGCTGCTGGGCTACAACCACCCGGGCCTGTCTGAGCCCGACTACCAGGCCCGCCTGCTGCTGGCGGCCAACAACAAGATGGCCAACCCCGACTTTCTCACCCCGGAGTGCCTGGCCTACTACCGGCTGCTGCACCGTCTGGCACCCCGCTGCCTGGCGGACAAGCCGGTGGAGGTGTACGTGGTGAACTCAGGTGCCGAGGCGGTGGAGAACATGATGAAGTACTTCATCAACCTGCATCAGCAGAAGCTGCACGGCCAAGGCAAGGCGGTGGGGGCGCGGCGCTTCGTCTACTTCGATCAGGCCTTCCACGGCCGCACCGTGTTCGCCCTCAACGTCACCCAGCTGAGCAACGATCCCCTGGCCACCCGGGACTACCACGGCCTGACCCAGGGCAACCTGCAGCTGCCGTTCCCCGCCTGGGACGACCGCTTAAGTGATGCGGACAACGAGGCGGCCATCGACGATTGCCTGGCGCGGCTCCAAGGCTATCTGCGGGAGTATGGCGACGAGATCGCCGGCCTCATCCTCGAACCTCTGCAGGGGGCGGGGGGCCACCGGCTGGCGGCGCCGCGCTTCTACCGGGCGCTGTCCGAGTTGTGCCATGAGCACGGGATCAGCTGGGGGCTGGACGAGGTGCAGACCGCCGGCGGCCAGTGCGGGGCGGTGTTTTGCATCGATCTGTTCGACATTCCGTACCCGCCCCAGGCGGTGGCCACCGCCAAGAAGTTCGGCAACGGCATCCTCTACATGCAGCAGTCCATGCAGGACGTGGGGGTGCTTGACTCAACCTGGGGCGGCACCCTGGCCGACATGGTGCGCTTTGTGCAGGAGTGGCACATAGTGGAGCGCGAGAGCCTGCTGGCGGCGGTGCCGGACAAGGCGGCGCACCTGGTGGCCGGCCTCAAGGCGCTGGTGGCCCGCCATCCCGAGCGCCTCGGCAATGTGCGGGGCCTGGGGCTGTATCAGGGCTTCAGCCTGGTGCACCCCGAGGACAAGGGCCGGCTCATCGAACGGGCCCTGGAGCAAGAAGATCTGCTGCTGCTGGGGGCTGGCCAGTCCAGCATCCGCTTCCGTCCGCCGCTGGATGTGTCGCTGGCGGAGATAGATCAGATGCTGGCCAAGCTCGACCGGCTGCTGGGGCAGCTGTAAGACGGCCAAATAAAAAACGCACCCCGCGGGTGTAATGCCAGTCAGTTAAGCCTGACTGGCATTGTTTTTACTAGGTTTTCTCGTCGCATACTTCTGTGGTTTGGCTTTGATGCACCTTGGGTAACTTCGTTCTCGGCGGGCGGGTAACTTGAACTGCT
>JAJOIN010000107.1 GCA_021209335.1 Aeromonadaceae bacterium | reverse complement strand
GCCCAGGGCGCGCAGATGCACCCGGCTGGTGGCGGTGAGCAGGCCGTTGAAGTAGGCCCAGGCCACCAGCTTGCTGATGTAGCCGTTATATTCCAGCGGCGCCCGGCCTATGATGGCCACCGGCGCCAGGCTGTACTTATAGAGGTACCAGCCGGCGCGGTTGATGCCGCCGGGCGGCACCTGGATGAAACTCAGATCCGCCTCATGCAGGTTGGGCGCTATCTTGAGGTTGATGCGCTGCACCTTGCCGGGCAGGGATTCAAAGGCGGCATACAGCTTGCGGGAGAGGATGCCGATGTCTTCGGGGTTGATGGACTCACTGATGTTGTTACGGCGGGCGAACTGGATGAGCTGGCTATAGCTCTGCATCAGGGTCTCCAGCAGCTCGCCATAGGCGAACTTGACCTCTTCCACCTTCCAGTCATCCCGGCTGTCCAGATGGTGGACCACCTCGGCGCTCCAGCCCCACTCGGCGATCAACCGATCCAGCACCGCCTGGCGCCAGGGCTGGCGCCCCCCGCCGTGATCGCACACCTTGAGGTAGAAGCAGCGGCGGGCCAGATCCAGCCGTTTGAGATCGCCCAAGCCCTGCAGGTAGTGCGTCACCTTCTGCAGCATCAGATAGTAAGTGTCGAGGGCCAGATCATAACCCTCATGCTGCTGGAACCAGGCCTTGGCCTCCACCGACAGCAAGCGGGTGGCGGGGAACTCGGCGGAGTAGGCCTCCATCAGCAAGATCTTCAGCACCGCCTTGTAGGGCGAGTCGAGCCCCTTGTACAGCAACCAGAGGGCGGAGCCAAAATACTCCTCCGCCGGGATGCGCTGCAGGCCGCCCAGATCCAGCCACTCCGCCGGATTGAGACCACAATCGCGCATCAGGGTGCTGACCACCTGGTCGTAGTCCTCCTCCCACGCCACCGGCACCACGGGCCACAGCAGGCGGCGACCGGCGATGCGCAGGGCACTGCGGTAGAACTCGTCCAGCAGCAGCAGGTGCTGGGCACTGCCGCAGTTGTCACCGCCCAGCTCGGCGATGTTATCCAGGCGGAACTTGTTGTCGGGGATCAGGAAGAAGTTGAGCTCGACGCCACGGTGCTCCGCCAGCTTGGAGATCAGCAGGCACTTGTGCTCCAGCAGCTCCAGTCGTTCCAGGCTCAGGTGATGGGAGTGACAGACCCAGATATCCAGATCCGAGCTGCAGCACTGGCCGATGGAGGCGGTGCTGCCCATGGAGTAGACCCCCAGAATGGCGGTCTCGCTGGCCTGGATGCCCTGCAGGTTATGGGTGGCCATGCAGATGTCGTCGATGAACTCCTGCTGCGCCTCGGACAGGGTAAAGAAATCGATGCCGTGGGGCACCTCCCCGGAAACATAGCCAGGTAACAGAGGGTGGTTGAAGTGCAATAGCACCGGCAGCAGCTCAAAGATCTGCTGGCCGTAATCGCTCATGGCCTCCAAGGCACGCTCAGTCTTCGCTTGATTGATGGCGTCGTAGCGCGCAATCAGCGTCTGGATAGGGTTCGACAACAGACTGGCCTTCCGCTTCCGTGGGATAGGAACAAATCCTGGGATCTGCTAAAAACGTGAGCATGGTAACAACAGCCTCAGGTCGGGTAAACCATTTCTCCGACCCGACTTGGTGCAAAACCACAATGGGCTCATACAGATACCAACATGCACCGCCGAGCCAGGGGTGTTACTATCCGGCTACCCGACTCCAGCACAGAGAAATGATGACCTCACAGCCCCTGCGCATCGCCACCCGCAAGAGCCCGCTGGCCCTCTGGCAGGCCGAACACATACGCCATCGGCTGCGGCAACTGCATCCCCACCTCAGGGTGGAATTGGTGCCCATGAGCACCCGCGGCGACAAGATACTGGATACCCCGCTGGCCAAGGTCGGCGGCAAGGGATTGTTCGTCAAGGAGCTGGAGACCGCCCTGCTGGAAGACCGCGCCGATCTGGCGGTGCACTCCATGAAGGACGTGCCGGTGGACTTTCCAGACGGCCTGGGCCTGACGGTGATCTGTGCCGGCGAAGATCCCCGGGATGCCTTCGTCAGCCCCCGCTTCGCCAGCCTGGACGAACTGCCCCAGGGCGCCGTGGTGGGCACCTCCAGCCTGCGCCGCCAGTGCCAGCTGCGGGCCCGCCGGCCGGATCTGCAGGTGCGGGATCTGCGGGGCAATGTCAACACCCGGCTGGCCAAGCTGGA
>JAJOIN010000084.1 GCA_021209335.1 Aeromonadaceae bacterium | reverse complement strand
GCTTGACTCACCTTGCTCACCCGGCGTCATGTGCCGTGTCAGTGAGGGCGCATTATAGGGAGCCCGCGCCGCGCCGCAAGGGGATTTTGCATCTTTTGGTGCGTTCGCGCAGAAATGACGCAAACCGCTCATAGTTCACTCAGCCGCCAGCGCTTGCACGCCGCTGTTAAGCCGAAATATCAGCGTCAGTACCTTTACCGCTTTGGGTTTCGATGCAGGATCTGTTTCCAGGGGGGAATAACGCCATTGACGAAGCGCAGTGATGGCGGCCCGCGCCAGTTCAGGATCTCCTTGCAGCAATTGCACATCTTCGACCCCTCCGGCGGCGTTCACTGCAAAGCGGAGCTTGACCACACCCTGTCGGTGCATCAGCGAGCTCGCGCTGGATACTCCGGCAGTGGGCGGTACAGCGGGTACTGGGTCGAACGCTTGTCGGGCATTACAGTGCTGACCTCGTCTGACTGGACACCCGGCTTTTTCTCTGCTGGTTGAGGGGTAACAAATGCCTGTGTTGATGCAGATAATTCGGCAGGATGGGATGGTGGTGGCTCCCGGCGAGCCCGTGGAGCAAGCAACCGTTGCGCTAGCGCCATCGATACTCCAGCCGGGGCCAACGCCTGAGGCGCAGCGGTCATCACTGCCTGTGTGGTTACAACACTGAGCTCAATCGGCTGAGGCACAGGTGCAGGCTGCATCCCGGTATGAGGTAGCACCAGGTTAGCCAATGCAAACAGCAGTAACCCCGTTAACAGCAAACTGCCACACAGAGCCAGCCCCCACCCTCTCACTGTAGCAAGACCCCAACCGCCAGTTGACTGACTCCGGCCGCTCTAATCCGCTCCATCAGTGCCACCACCTGACCGTGGGGCACCTGGCTGTCGGCCTGGATCACCAGCTTGGTTTGTGGCGGCAGCTGGGCCAGAACTTCGCCAAGGTCCTCCATCAACAGCGGGCGCCCCTGCCAACGCAGTTGACCATTCGTCAACAATTGAA
Organism: Aeromonadaceae bacterium; assembly: GCA_021209335.1. Classification (GTDB taxonomy): domain Bacteria; phylum Pseudomonadota; class Gammaproteobacteria; order Enterobacterales; family Aeromonadaceae; genus Pseudaeromonas. The sequence goes on along the minus strand of JAJOIN010000084.1, from coordinate 11,425 downwards.
GTTCTCGCTGCTCAGCCTGGTTACGCTGTGCCGTCTGCACGCCGGGCAAGGCCACCTCCAGCGAACGCACCGGCAGCAAACTGCTGCTCACCACAAAGAAGATCAGCATGATAAAAACAATATCCAACATCGGGGTCATGTCGATCTGTATCTCGTCACTCTCCCGTCGCTGAGCGGAAAACCTAGTTCGCACCTGTCACCTCACACACAAGCCCATCCTGCAGCTTCTGCAGTTGTCGGGTTATCTGTCGCTGCAGGCGGCCATGCAGCAACCAGCCCAGCAAGGCCGCCCCCATCCCCATCAGCGTGGTGAGGCAGGCGCGCGCGATGGCGCTGCCCACCTCAGGATCAGACGGGGGCACACCCAACCAGAGCGCATCAAAAACCTGCAACATGCCGCTGACGGTGCCCAACAGCCCTAGCATGGGACACAACTTGATCAGGTCGCGTGCCAGGCGCAGCCCACCTTGTAACTCGCATCGGGCAGTACTCAGACACACGGCGCGCTGGCGTCGCATCCAAGCCAGTGAGTCACCCTGCCGGGGGGACTGGCGTAGGTAACTGTCCCGTCGCCGCGGCCAGATACGCCAGAGATACCAGTAGCGCTCCAGCAGCAGGGCGTTGAACCACAACAAGAGACCAAGCAGTGGCCACATCAAGAAGCCGCCGCGCAGAAGAAAACCAAGCAGGGTCTCAAACTCCCCCATGCTCAGGCCTCCAGGCGGCGAGCAAGCGCAAGGCCTCCTGCTCCAGCCGTAACGACAACTGCTCCACTCGACTGAACAGCAGGCCATGCGCCAGCAACAGCGGCATGGCCACCACCAACCCAAGAACCGTGGTCACCAGTGCCATAGCAATACCACCCGCCATCATGGAAGAGGCATCACCGGCCGCATCGCTTAGCCCCTGAAAGGTCTCAATCATACCGGTGACCGTCCCCAACAGGCCCAGCATGGGCGCTACCGGGATCAAGAGCTTCAGCCACGCCAGTCCGCGGGTCAGCCTTGCCTGCTCTTGCAGCAGGCAGTCATCCAGTTGCAGCTCTAGGGTGTCTCTATCCAGCCGTTGCCATTGCGCGGCCCGTAACTTCAGTCTTCCCAGTGCATTATCCGGCCTGGCCTGGGCCAACTCAGCCTGTCGCTGCACACGGCGCCCCTCTTGCCACAGCACCCAACTGCGCCAGAGCACAGTCCCGCCGCCCAAAACGGCCAGCGACAACAAGATCCACCCAATGGCGCCGGCTTGTGTGAACCGGGTCCAAGAGTCAGGCCGCGCCGCCAACCGTTCCAGTGTCTTTCCCTGCTGCAGATCCAGTGGCAGCAGCTGCCACTGAGCCGGAGATGACACCAGATACTCGGCTAATGCCGCCTGAGTCTGCCCATCCGGTCGCCATGCCGGAGGGTGAACAATCCCCTGCGCCAGCCCATAGAAGCCATTGGCATCAAACAGCGCCCAGCGCCCCAACGCCACCAGATCAGCTGTTCGGGTCTGTCCCTGCATATCGGGCACAGACAGGGTCAGCCGTTGCCGTTGACCACCTTGTTGCCACAACAGCTGCCAGCCCTGGCTGACGGCCAGCAGCAAGTCAGGCAACTGTCGCTCATCACCGCTCATCAGCTGTTTCAACTCCGCCAGCTGTGCTGGGTGGGTCAGCGCCAACACAGAGTCAGACCAGCGGGTTATCAGGCTCTGGGCACTGCCGCGCACCTGGTCTTGCAGCGCTTGCAAATCAGCCCCCTGCTCGGACATCCGCTGGCGTTGCCCCTGTAACTTTTGCTCTTGCTGCACCAGCTGAGCATCAAGCTGTGTCGCTTGGCTCAGCAAGGCCTTCAGTTGCAACTGACGGGCGGCAATCTGTTGACTCACCTCGTCTGCGGCCAACACCCACCCACTCCAAAGCAGCAGACAAAGCAAAACTCTATTCATCTGCCTTGGCCTCCACAGCCCCTGTCAGGGGCACGGCAGATAATGACAGCCAGCTGTCCGACTGTTGCGTCACCACCAGACGGCTGAGTGCCGGTACCAGTGGGCTCGGCAAAGTCTGCCACTGACCGGATTGCCAGCACCAGGCCGCTTGACCATCCAACTGCTGGCCGCACCAGGCCAAACGCCCCACCCGGACAAAGGCCAACTGGCGATCGGGCGCCATCGGCAAGGAGCCTCGATACCGGCTGATCTGCTGGCCGTAATCATCCTCCTGTTGCAGTTGCTCCAGCAGCAAGGCGGCGCGCTCAGCCAAAGGCCGGTCGGGCGCCAACAACCGAGGTTGGATGTTTTGCCACGCCGCTTGCCGCGTCTGCAGATAAAAAGGCATGTCCCGCGCCAGCTGATGCCAGGCCCGCTGCCACTCTTGATACAGCAAGGGTTCAATCTGCTCGCGCACGCTGCGCAAGGCCGCCAGGCGCTCGACCAGCGCCTGCTCTTCCTGCTGGAGTGCCTCCACTTGGGCCTGGCGAAACTGGTTATACAATTGCTGCTGATTGATGGCTTGTTCTAACTCCGCCAGTTGCTGAGCCGGTGGTGGCGCGGCAAACCCCTGACAGGCCATCAGGCTGGCGCTCCATAACAGCCAAGTTAGGCAACTTGGTAAGCGATTTGTTTCATAAATGTGGCAAAGATCTGTTTGCTTATGCATCAGGGTGGTCAAAAGAATCCGTGGTTACTATGCTGCATTGAGCCTCCATAGTAGAGGCAAAAACAAGAAAAGAAAGTCAGGTCAGTTGGATGCACATCCAACCGAATGGCGACGTCATGCGCCGCCGTTTGCGCCTGAGCACGGGAAGGAACAACAAGTGGATAAAAAACGCTTCAACCAACTGAGCACTCGTATTGATGAGTGTGGCAAGGCAGAACAGCTCAATCAGATCATCCTGGAGGTAACCCGCGAGTACGGTTACCAGTATTACCAATTCTATCTGCTGATCCCCATGGGCCTGCTGCAATGTCAGATTTACCTTTTAAGCCACAGTCCGGAAGGCTGGATAAAAAGCTATTGGGACAATAAATGCTTACAGGATGACCCCCTGGTACATCTGGCCATGCGGCAGAACCGTCCCATACTGTGGCGGGATCTGGCCCTCACCGACAAGCAGCTACCGGCTCAATCCATGGCAATCATGGCCGCTCGCCGTGAGCGGGGCATGGGGGATGGCGTCACCTTCCCCCTGCATGGACCTAACGGCAGTCATGGCATCCTCTCCTTATCAGGCGGTCGGGGAGCCGAGCTTGAATTGGCCGATCTCCCCCTACTGGGCATTTTGAGTAGCACCATTTTCTGCAAGGCCAATCAGTTGCTCAATCAGAAGGCATCCAACCTATCTGAACGGGAGCGCGAGTGCCTATTCTGGGTCAGCGAAGGCAAGACCTCCTGGGAGGTGGCCAAGATACTGGGCATCACAGAACGGACGGTCAATTTCCACCTCAACAGCGCCATCCGCAAGACGGGTTGTCGCAACCGCTACCAGACCATAGCGCACAGCATCTCTACCGGCCATCTGATGCCGGCCATGGATCGGTTGACCCTGGCTACCTTTATGGAGATCTGATCGGCCAGCCTATCCCTCGCCTAGGGATCTGGATAATCATGCATCCTCAGTTTACTGCGGGAGGCGCCGCCACGTCGGCGGCCCGCCTCTTGCGTCTGTGGCTCGCGGCGCACAGATCGCCGTGGCGCACCTGCCGGCTCGACTGGCCGCATTAACAGGCGCCGCACACTCCAGAGGCACAATAGACAGCCAAGCACAGCCATCAGAGTGACTAGGCGCGCCCCGTCCCGCGACAGTCCCAATATCCAGGGCTCCCACCCCAGCTCCCTGAGCCAGGTCTGCCAAGACTCCAGCATCAGCATGCGAGAGACAAACAGGGCATCGGCCAGCAACATTACCAGCACCCCGGTTTTAAACCAGCGGGGAATGACCAGCATGATGAGACCGGCAACAAACAACATGGTGCCGCCCCCCACCAGGGCCGTATCCAGCGCCGCCTTGATTGGCAACGCCTGGCTAGGCAACGGCAAGCCAAGCAACAGCCCCCAAACAGGATGGATCTTCACAGGCAGACTCCCTTGTCAGGTTGAAGGCGTTATGATCCCAAAAGCCAGCGGCGGGGTCAAAATTTGCCAACATTCAAACCTAAGGTTGCATTAAGCCTCGGCAACTAGACTTAAGCCCGCCATACTGGCCTTTCATCTGTCAGGAGTCACATCATGAGCAAGAGTGTGCGTGTCTGGGATCCCTTCATTCGGCTGTTTCATTGGTCTACCGCCGGCCTGTTCCTCGCCAATTATGCCCTGCTGGAAGAGGGCAGCCGCCTCCACCGTTACGTGGGCTATACCCTGATAGGTCTGGTGTTGGCGCGCATTATCTGGGGTTTTATCGGTAGTCATTATGCGCGGTTTAGCAGTTTTGTGCCGGCACCGGCCAGCCTAAAGCGGTACCTGCTGGCCCTGGCACAAGGCCAGCACCCCTACTATCTAAGCCACAATCCGCTCCGCTGGGCGCCCTGATGGTGCTCTTTCTGCTGAGCATGCTGCTGTGTACCGGGGTGAGCGGCTGGTTGCTGACCCAGGAGGGTTTCTGGAGCGACCGCCTGATGGAGCAGATACATGGTACCTGTGCCAACCTGGTCATGCTGGCAGTAGGCCTGCATATCGCAGCCGTCATCTGGATCAGTCATCGTACCCGCGAGCCCCTGGTACCCGCCATGGTGCATGGCCGCAAGCCAAGTCAGTGGCCACCGGCATCCGACCAGGACGCTTAAAGCCGCCAATAAGGCAATAGCTCGTCGTCCTTACGCCGCCCCGGACCTTGCCGGCGATCCTCCTTGTCCGGCTCCCAGCGGATATCTTTGCGTCTATCGGCCTGCTGGCGCCGCTCACCTCGGCGCCGTTCTGGACCCGTGTAAGGGGGATGGCTGCTCATGCTGGCTTCTCCTGCCGGGCTTGCCTGCCTCAAGCATAGTCCAGCCTCTGCAAGCTCACGCCGCCAACGAGCGCAACCAGGCAATCTCCTCGCGCCAGATGTCTGGCTCCACCGTCTCCAACACCATGGGGATACCATCAAACCGCGCATCCTGCATGATGAATTGGAATACCGCCTCCCCCAGGTTACCCTGCTGCAGGCTGTGATGGCGATCAACGCGGCTCCCCAGGGTGCTCTTGGCACCGTTCAGATGCATCCCCTTGAGGTAGCCAAAGCCGACGGTCTGGGCAAACTGATTGAAGGTCGCCTCACAGCCTTCGCCGGTACGCAGATCGTAACCGGCGGCAAAGGCGTGGCAAGTGTCCAGGCAGACCCCCACCCGGGATTTATCCGTCACGCCATCAATGATTTGGGCCAAATGCTCGAATGACCATCCGAGGTTGCTGCCCTGGCCGGCGGTATTTTCAATCACCGCGACCACATCATCGCTGCGGGACAGGGCCCAATTGATGGACTCACTGACCCTGGCCAAGGCCGCTTCCTCACTCAGCTGATTCAGGTGGCTGCCGGGATGAAAGTTGAGATAGCACAGGCCTAACTGTTGGCAACGCTGCAGCTCGTCCAGGAAAGCTTCGCGAGACTTGGCCAAGGCAGCCTCATCAGGATGGCCCAGGTTAATCAGATAGCTGTCGTGGGGCAGTATCTGTTGCGGCGAGAAACCACCGGCCGCACAGGCCTGACGAAATGCCGCTATGGTCTCCGCCTTGAGCGGGGGCGCATGCCATTGCCGCTGATTCTTGGTAAACAGGGCAAAGGCATTGGCGCCCAGCGCCTGGGCGCGCGCCACACACAGCTCGACACCGCCGGCGGCACTGACATGGGCTCCGATATACTTCATGCAAACCTCCTGAGATGAGCCCGTGATTATGCCCAGCCCAGGGTTTGGCTTCCAACCATGAAAAAAACGTGGCCTTGCCCGCCCCTTATGCAACCAAGCGCTTGAGCTGGGCGCGCCCCTGTATCAGGCTGATGGCTTTTGCACACCAGATAATCAGGAGCAAGGGATGGCAATCATCAAGAGTGACATGGTACGGGCCCGCATCGAGCCGGCCATAAAGGAGCGCGCCGAAGCGGTGTTGGAAAAATTGGGCATGAGCACGGCCGATGCCATTCGCCTGCTACTGACCCAGATAGCCCTGCGCCAAGCGTTTCCACTGGAGCTGACACTGCCGCCGTCTGAACGCCTGCCGGAAGAAAAATAACCGCCTCGCACAACGTGATCTGTCATGCAAAATTGGGGGCAGAGGATAGTATTTAGGAAGAGGCTAGCCTAAAAGCGTAGTCTCAGTTGAAATCGCTCTCAACTTGAAGTCCAGGAGCACACCCATGGCCAACCGCGTTCTCATCATCACCAACGACAACATTCAGGATCTGCCACTCAACGAGATGGCCCGCTTCAACCAGGTCATTCTATTGATCGGCAAGGGCCAGACCAATCTCTCGCTGGAGATGGCCCGCTGCCTGCTGGAGCTGCAATCCCGGCAGAGCATCCACATCGATCTGCAGCCGGTAAAGCACACCAGCAAGACCGCATTCGACATGCATTTCGCCTTGCAACTGGGTCGCATGCTGGAGAGGGACCCGGAGAGCAGCTTCACCATTCTGTCCAACGACGCCGGCTATGATCCCCTGGTAGCCAGCTGCCGCGAACAGGGCCTGAAGGTCAACCGGGTAGAAGAGTTGCGCCGCGCCGGTGGCGCTCCGGCCGACAGCGAGCCAGTCGCCAGCAAGGAGCCGGAAAAAACCGATAAGGCCAGCAAGGAAAAGAGCCCGGAACTGGAGCTGGAGGCGACCTCAAAGGGTGTCAGCCGCAATCAGCAGCTCATCTCCTCCCTCATCGGCAAACGCTGACCCCCTGACACCCCGACTGCCTCAGGGGGCCGGGGTGCTTTCTTGCGCCGCGCATTGGGCACAGACCCCTTTTAACTCCAGCATCTGGGGCAGCAAAGCAAAGCCCTGCTCCGCCGTCTGGGACCGCAGTAAGGTCAACAGCGGCACCGGCAGTGGCAACTCCTGCACCTGGCAACAGCGCACACAAATCAACAGCTGGGCATAGTGATCGCAGCCGCGCCGCGGGCAGGCCACATATTTCTGCACCGACTGCAGGTAATGCACCAGCCCGACGGTCACCAGATAATCCAGCGCCCGGTAGGCGGTCGGCGGCTGCCAGATGATGCCCTCACGCTTGAGCCGATCCAGCAGTTCGTAGGCACTCAGTGGCCGCGGGCTGCGCTCCAACTGCTGCAACACCTGCTGGCGATTGGGCGTCAGCTTGGCGGTGGTGTGGCTGCAACAGCCGCGGGAATCGGACATGGGCCACCTCGGCGGGAAACAATATCAGCGCCCATTTTAACGGCATTGCGCGGATTGCCAAGTCAAAATGTTATGTTATAACATAACGCGCCTGCATACTGACGGACCCTTTTCTTCATGTCGTTTCGTTCTCTGCTGTTAACCAGCGCCCTGCTGCGCACCCTGCTGGCCCTGGGGCTCATCGCCCTGCTCTGGCTGGCCCTGTTTCTGGCGATGGGAGGTGGCGGTGCTGCAGTTTGACAACCTGACCCTGGGCTATGATCGCCACCCGGCCCTGCACCACCTGCACGGCCATGTCGCCCCCGGCAGCCTGCTGGCGGTGGTGGGGCCCAACGGGGGCGGCAAGTCCACCCTGCTCAAGGGCATCCTCGGCCAGCTCCCCCCCCTCACCGGCAAGGTGGTCTGTGGCGTGCCGCGGCAGGCCATCGGTTACCTGCCCCAGCAAAGCCGGATCGATCGCAGCTTCCCCATCAGCGTCCAGGAGACGGTGGCCATGGGCTTATGGCGCCACTGCGGCCTGTTTGGTCGCCTGCCCAGAGCCCAGCGACTAAGGGTCGCCGCCGCCCTGGAGCGGGTGGGACTGGAACGGCTGGCCAATGCCAACCTGGATGCCCTGTCCGGCGGTCAGCTGCAGCGGGCACTGTTTGCCCGCCTCTGGCTGCAAGAGGCGCAGCTGATGCTGCTGGATGAGCCCTTCAGCGCCATCGACAACCAGACCGCCGAAGATCTGCTGGATCTGCTGGAGGAGTGGCAGGCCCAAGGCAAGACGGTACTGGCGGTGCTGCACGATCTGGAGCAGGTGCGCCGCCACTTCCCCGAGGCCCTGCTGCTGGCTCGGGAGTGCATCGCCTGGGGCCCCACCGCCACCGTGCTCACCGATGCCAACCTCCATCGCGTGCGTACCCTGCATGCCGGCCCAGATCCCCTGGCCGCCTTCTGTTCACGAACCCCGGAGTAAGCCATGCTGCTGGACTGGTTGCTCAATCCTTTTAGCGAATTCCAATTTATGCAGCGGGCCCTGGCCGGCTGCCTGGCCCTGAGCCTGAGCGCGCCGCCGATTGGCGTCTTTTTGATGCTCAGACGCATGAGCCTGACCGGCGATGCCATGTCTCACGCCATCCTGCCCGGCGCGGCGGTAGGCTACCTGGTGGCCGGCTTGTCGGTGGAGGCCATGACCCTCGGCGGCCTGGTGGCCGGCGGCCTGGTGGTGGTGCTCTCCGGCCTGGTCTCCCGCCACACCCAAAGTGGCGAAGACAGCAGCCTGGCCGCCTTCTACCTCATCTCCATGGCCCTGGGGGTGCTGCTCATCTCCACCCATGGCAGCAGTGTGGATCTGCTGCATGTGCTGTTTGGCTCGACCCTGGCCCTCAATGACGCCGCCCTCTGGCTGCTGGGCGGCATCGCCAGCGTCACCCTGCTGGGGCTGGCCTGGATCTACCGTCCCCTGGTGCTGGAGTGCCTGGATCCCGACTTCCTGGCCAGCGTCAGCCGGGCCGGCAGCTGGGTTCACCTGGGCTTCCTGTTGCTGGCGGTGCTGAACCTGATCGCCGGCTTCCATGCTCTGGGCACCCTGATGTCCGTCGGGCTCATGATACTGCCCGGGGCCGCCATGCGGTACTGGACCCGTCGCCTGGGGCTCTTGCTGCTTGGCAGCTGCCTGCTGGCCCTGCTGGCCTGTATCAGCGGTCTGCTGTTTTCCTATTACCAGGGCTGGCCCACCAGCCCCACCATCATCCTCAGCCTGGGGGTCGGCTATGCCCTCTCCCTGCTGCTGGGCGGTCAGGGCGGCCTACTGCCCCGTCTCATCCGTCGTCGTCACCATCTGGAGGCTTAACATGATTGACTCATCCCGAACCCAATCCCGCCTGCGCCTTGGGCTTTGCAGCCTCTTGCTGCTGACCGCCCCCGCCTTTGCCGAGCCTATCCCAGTGACCGCCACCTTCAGCATACTGGGGGATCTGGTGAAACAGGTGGGTGGCGAACAGGTCGCGGTCCACAGCCTGGTGGGCCCGGATGGCGACGCCCACGTCTACCAACCCAGCCCGCAGGATGTGCGTACCCTGAGCCAGTCCAAGCTGCTGGTGAGCAATGGTCTGCACTTTGAGGGCTGGCTGGATCGCCTGGCCCAGTCCTCCGGCTTCAAGGGCACCAGCCTGGTGGCCAGCCAGGGCATCCAGCCCCGGGCCATGGCAGCGGAGGCAGAAAAAGAGAAGGGCCATGAGCATGACCATGACCATGAGCATGAGCATGAGCATGAGCATGAGCATGAGCATGAGCATGACACTGGGGCAGCGCAGGCCGATCACCACCATCACGATGGCCTCGACCCCCATGCCTGGAATGATCCGGAAAATGTCATCGTCTATGTGAACAACATCGCCAGCGGGCTGAGCCGGCTGGATCCTGAGCATGCTGCGCAATACCAGGCCAACGCCCAGACCTATATCGGACAGATCAAGGCACTGGATGCGCAATACCGTCCGCGCTTTGCCGCCCTGAGCCCCCAGCAACGCCGCGCCATCACCTCCCATGATGCCTTTGGCTATCTGGCTCAGGCCTATGATCTGCACCTGCTGGCCCCACAGGGGATCAACACCGAAGCCGAGGCGTCCGCCGCCGACGTGGCCAAGCTCATCCGCCAGATCCGGCAGGAGAAGATACGGGCGCTGTTCGTGGAGAACATCAGTGACCCCAGGCTCCTCGAGCAGATCGCCCGGGAAACCGGCGTCCAGCCCGGTGACAGCCTCTACTCCGATGCCCTGTCGGCAGCCGACGGCCAGGCCCCTGACACCCTCAGCCTGCTGCGGCATAATCTGGAGACCCTGCTCAAGGCCATGGAGCAACAGTGAAACAACACCGTCGTTTATGGGGGCTCGCCCTCTGGCTGGGGTGCCAAACCCCGGCCTGGAGCCACCCGCACAGCTGGATCGACATGGTGAGCCGCCCGCAGATCGATGCCCAGGGCCAGCTCACCGCCTTCCAGCTCAGCTGGCTGTTTGACGAGTTCTACACCGCCACCCTGCTGGACGACGCCAGGGGTCAGCCCAACCAGGCCTTCTTGGCGGATCTGGCCAAGCAGAGCCTGGCCACCCTCCAAGAGGGACACTATCTGCTGCACTTTCGTGGCGTCAAGCCGGCCCCAGGCTTCGGTCAGGTCAGCGACTTTCGCTACAGCCTGTTTCAGGGCCAGCTCCGGCTGGATTTCACCCTGCCGCTGGCCAAGGCCGTGGATCTGACGCGCCAGACACTGGACTACGCCCTGTACGACAGCACCTATTACATCGACATGTCCCACCATGCCCCCGAGGCCATCCAGCTGGAGGGGCCGGGCGCCAGGGGCTGCAAGGCCGTCTATCATGTGCCGCAGCCCAGTGCCAAGGACATCGAATACGCCAGCCGCCTGGACATCAACCAGCAGGGGGATGAAGGGCTGGGTGAGGTATTTGCCGAGTGGATCAGTCTGCATTGCCAGGCCGGAGCCACCCCATGACCACCTTCATCCACCGTCACTGGCCCCGCCTGCTGCTATTACTGGGGCTGGCGAGCCTGGCCTATTGGCTCTGGCAGGCCTGGCCCGGCCTGCGTTTTGAGTTGGCGCGCCTGCAGCTGGGTTTTCAGCGCGAGCTGGGCCAGTTGCTGCGCAGCGCCCAGAGCTGGCAACCCGGCACAGTGCTGGCGCTGCTGGGATTGAGTTTTGGCTATGGGGTCTGTCATGCCGCCGGCCCCGGTCATGGCAAGCTGGTACTGGGCACCTACCTGGCCACCCACCCCAGCCGACTCGGTCAGGCCATCCGCCTGTCAGTAGGGGCGGCCCTGCTGCAGGCCCTGGTGGCCATCGGTCTCATCGGCCTGGGCGGCTGGCTGCTGGATCTCTCCGCCCGCCAGGCTCAGGCGGTCGGCGTCAGTCTGGAGAAAGGCAGCTACCTGCTGGTGATGAGCCTGGGGGCCTGGATTGCCTGGCGGGCCCTGCGCAGCCTGTGGCAGATGAGGCCCGTCGCCCCGCCGACCATCCGCAGTCTGCGGCCACTCCGGCATACCGGGGAACTGCTGCTGCGACCGCCGGCCCAGACTGACTGCGGCTGCGGTCATCAGCATGTGCCCCCGGCGCACCAACTGGCGTCGGATCTGCACTG
>JAJOIN010000086.1 GCA_021209335.1 Aeromonadaceae bacterium | reverse complement strand
CCCGCCGTTAACCCCCCGCCCGCCGCCCCGCGAGCCGCCCATCGGCCAGCCCGGGCGCTCTCTGCCCTAACCTGCAGAAGATAGCGGGGCCATGATCACTCCGGCCTGGGCTCACCGGTCTGCGTCGAATAGTCGGCGCGGCGGATCCAGCCGCCATGGGACAGCGGCGCCTCTGGCCCATCCGCAACCTGCGCGGGATCAAGAAAGGATCCGGCCAAGAGGGAGGGCCGCCGCGCCATTGCGGATCCGGCGACAAAAACGTGTAAACTATCGCCGGTTTTCGCCCCGGGCGGGCCCGTGCCCGGGACAACAGGTTTTAACCCTCGACTCTTAGGAACTTAAACCGATGAAAAACATCAACCCGACCCAGACCAAGGCCTGGAAGGCGCTGGAAGCCCATTTCGCCGCCAACCAGGATCGTCAAATCAAGGATCTGTTTGCCGCCGATCCCAAGCGTTTTGACAACTTCTCCACCACCTTCGGTGGCGAGATCCTGGTCGACTACTCCAAGAACATCATCAGCGAAGAGACCCTCAAGCTGCTGGTCGATCTGGCCGAAGAAACCGATCTGCGCTCTGCCATCGACGCCATGTTCAACGGTGAAGCCATCAACCAGACCGAAGGCCGTGCCGTACTGCACGTGGCCCTGCGTAACCGCGCCGACCGCGAAATCCTGGTCGATGGCAAGGATGTGATGCCAGAAGTGAAGGCCGTGCTGGAGAAGATGAAGGGCTTCTGTGCCAAGATCATCTCTGGCGAGTGGAAGGGTTATACCGGCAAGGCCATCCAGCATGTGGTCAACATCGGTATCGGCGGTTCCGATCTGGGCCCGGTGATGATCACCGAAGCCCTGCGCCCCTACAAGAACCACCTGCAGATGCACTTTGTCTCCAACGTCGATGGCACCCACATCGCCGAAACCCTGAAGAAGATCGATCCGGAAACCACCCTGTTCCTGGTGGCCTCCAAGACCTTCACCACCCAGGAGACCATGACCAACGCCCTGACCGCCCGCGACTGGTTTATCAAGACCGCCGGTGACAAGGCCCATGTGGCCAAGCACTTCGCGGCGCTGTCTACCAACGGCAAGGCCGTGGCCGAGTTCGGCATCGACACCGACAACATGTTCGAATTCTGGGACTGGGTGGGTGGTCGCTACTCCTCCTGGTCTGCCATCGGTATGCCCATCGCCCTGTCTGTCGGTTTCGACAACTTCGAAGCCCTGCTGCAAGGCGCCTTCGAGATGGACATGCACTTTGCCACCCAGTCTTTCGGCGAGAACATCCCGGTACTGCTGGCCCTGATCGGTCTGTGGTACAACAACTTCTACGGCGCCGAATCCGAAGCCATTCTGCCCTACGACCAGTACATGCACCGTTTCCCGGCCTACTTCCAGCAAGGCAACATGGAATCCAACGGCAAGTATGTGGATCGCAACGGCAACAAGGTCGACTACCAGACTGGCCCCATCATCTGGGGTGAGCCGGGCACCAACGGCCAACACGCCTTCTACCAGCTGATCCACCAGGGCACCAAGCTGATCCCCTGTGACTTCCTGGCTCCGGCCATCAGCCACAACCCGATTGGCGATCACCATCCCAAGCTGCTGGCCAACTTCTTTGCCCAGACCGAAGCCCTGGCGTTCGGTAAGAGCAAGGAACAGGTCGAAGCCGAGTTCCTGGCCGCTGGCAAGACCCTGGAGCAGGTCAAGGATCTGGTCCCCTTCAAGGTGTTCGAAGGCAACCGTCCGACCAACTCCATCCTGTTCAAGAGCCTGACGCCGAAGGTGCTGGGTGCCCTGATCGCCATGTACGAACACAAGATCTTCGTGCAAGGCGCCATCTGGAACATCTTCTCCTTCGACCAGTGGGGCGTCGAGCTGGGCAAGCAACTGGCCAACAAGATACTGCCAGAGCTGAACTCTGCCGAGACCATCAGCAGCCACGACAGCTCCACCAACGGCCTGATCAACACCTGGAAGGCGTGGAAGTAAGATTTCCGCCACCCGGGTAGCGTCCGCTGCCAAGCCCATGCCGTTCAGTCGCGAGACTGGACGGCATTTTTTTCCTGCCAACACAGCCTCGCCGCCAGTTTTTCGCCCTGCGGGCCATGGCCGCCACCGATCCGCGATCCTGCTCACGCATCGTTGACTTTGATAACCATTATCAATAGCATCGTGAACCACACGTCCGCTGTCATTTCCAGATGAGCCAGCGAGACCCTGTGTATTGCGGCGGCACGATGCCAACGCCCTATCGACCAATGGAGATCACCCATGCCGTTCCCCCTGCTGCCTGCCAGCGAGACCTCAATTCGCTTCCGCCGCTCTGTCCTCTGCCTTGCGCTGGCTTCATTGGCCGCTCAGGCCCAGGCCGCCACCGACACCCTGGAGACTGTGGTGGTCACCGCCAGTCAGACCGAACACAGCGAGCTGACAGCACCGGCCAGCGTCTCTGTGGTCACCCGGGAACAGCTGGACAAGCTGTCGGTCACCACGGTCAATGACGCCATCAAGAGCCTGCCCGGCGTCAACATCAACCCCGCCACCAGCTACGGCCGCAGCGAGATCAAGATACGGGGGCTGGACAGCGACTACACACTGCTGCTGATCAACGGCCAGCGCATCAACTCCCGCGATGCCCTGACCTCCAGCTACGGCAATGATTTCGATCTGGCGGCCATCCCCATGGTGGCGGTAGAGCGCATTGAAGTGATCCGGGGCGCCCTCTCCTCCCTGTACGGAGCGGATGCGCTCGGCGGCGTGGTCAACGTCATACTGCGTCAACCCACCGCCCAGACCGAAGGCGCCTTCGAGTATGGCACTCAGCAACCCACGGCCGGTCACAGCGGCGATCAGCACGATGCCAGCGGCTATCTCTCCGGCGCCCTGATTGACAACAAGCTGCTGGGCAACCTGATCGTCGATCAGAAGCACAAGGATGCCTGGCGCAGCGAGCAGACCACCAACCCCAATGCCGACGCCAGTGAAAAGCAGGAAAAAACCAGCCTGCTCTCCAACCTGACCTGGCTGATCGATGACCACCAGGATCTGACCCTCAGCAACAGTTACATCAAGGACGAGCGCACTGCCCACTGGAACAACTACGGCGCCACCCCCACCAATGTCCAGCAGATGGAGCGCCTGACCCTGGGGCTGACCCATGCGGGCCACTGGCAAATGCTGGAAAGCCAGCTGCGCTATTTCTATGAAGGGGTGGACCTGACCGACGACTCCGAGCTCAACGGCGCCGTGGCCGATGTCAAACAGCACAACCATACGCTGGATGGCAAGTTGACCGGCCAGTTCGCCAGCCACTTGCTGACCGCCGGCGCCGAATATCGCCAGACTCGGCTCAAGCACTCCATGAACCTGACCGCCGGCACCGCCGAGGTGGCACAGCAAGCCGCCTATCTGCAGGATGAGTACCAACTGGGGGATCTGACCCTGACCCTGTCCGGACGCCTCGATCACCACGACAACTATGGCAGCGAGTTCAGCCCGCGCGGCTATGCCCTCTACAGCCTGACCGACCGCTGGGTCATCAAGGGTGGGGTTGGCAAGGCCTTCAAGGCGCCTACCCTGGCCCAATCCGATGAGCATTACGCCATCAACTCCTGCCGCGGCCGTTGCGTGCTGGTGGGCAACCCGGATCTGCAACCGGAAACCGCCCTCAGCTACGAGCTGGGCACCGCCTATGAGGGGGAGCGCTGGGGCCTGGGGGTGACCGCCTTTGACAACCAGATTGAGCAGATGATCCAGGCCGAAAGCTGGAAGATCAAACCCGGCGCGCCGGTGCTGACCTATCAGAACGTTGCCGAAGCCCGGCTGCGTGGTGTCGAATTCATGCCCTGGGTGGCCCTCACCGAACGGCTGGATCTGACCGCCAACTACACCTTCGTCCAGGCCAAAGACAAGACCACGGATCTGGATCTGCTGCAGACTCCCCGCCACACCGCCAACCTGGGGCTGGAGTGGCAATGGCAGGATGACCTCAACGCCTATGCCCGCTATCAGTACACGGGTAGCCAGTATCTGTATGTAGCCTCCGCCAATGCCAATCAGAAGAGCGAGGCCTTCCATACCCTGGACGTTGGCGCCAACTACCAGCCGATCGCCCCCTTGACCTTGAAACTGGGGCTCAACAACCTGACCAACACCAAGCGCGACACCGTCGCTACCAACGCCGACACCATATTGCAAGGGCGGACCCTGAGTGCTGGTTTTGCCTATCAGCTGTAAGCCTGCCGGCCGACCCCGCTGGCGGGTCGGCTGCCGCCTTTGCGCACAGGACACAAGGAGGCCGGTGTGACCCGAGTACAGACCTGGCTACTGCTGGGCGGCCTGCTGACGCTGCTCGGCTTGCTCCTGCTCTCCATGACCACAGGTGCAGGCCACTATGGTGGCCGGGACTTGCTGGGCTATCTCGCCGGCGACCCCCAGCTGCGCGCCGACGACAAGCTGGCCATGATACTGCACACCCTGCGCGGCCCCCGCACCCTCTGCGCCCTGCTGGTGGGCGGCAGCCTGGCCATCGCCGCCTCCTTGTTACAAAACGCCACCCGCAACCCCCTGGCCGAACCGGGCCTGCTGGGGGTCAATGCCGGGGCCGTGCTTGGCCTGGTGCTGGGGCTGACCTACGCCGGGATCGGCTCGACCCTGGGTTATCTGCTGTGGTCCGGGGCCGGGGCCCTGGTCGGTAACCTGCTGGTGCTCGGCCTGGGCGGCCTGTTTAGCATGGGGCGTCCGCTGCAACTGATCCTGGTGGGGGTGGCCCTCAATGCCATCTTTGGCGGCCTCTCCAGCTTCTTGCTGCTCTCCCACCAGGTGGTGCTCGATCAATTCCGCTTCTGGGATCTGGGCACGGTGGCGGGCGCCGATGCGGCGGCCATCCGGCTGGTCACCCCGCTGGTGCTGTTGGCCTGTCTGCTGGCTTGGAGCCTGTGTCGCGGCCTGACCCTGCTGCAGATGGGCGATGCCCAGGCGCAGGCCTTGGGCATCCATCCCCGCCGCCTGCGGCTGGGGGTACTGCTGGCATCCACCCTGCTCACCGCCAGCGCCGTCTCGTTGGCCGGCCCCATCGGCTTCCTGGGTTTTCTCGCCGCCTACGGCGCGCGCCAGATAGAACCTGTGGTGCTGGGCCGCCAACTGCTGTTCTCCGCCCTCGGCGGCGGCCTGTTGTTGTTGCTGGCCGATATTCTGGCCCGCTGGCTGATCCGCCCCTTTGAGCTGGCCGACGGCACCCTGCTGGCCCTGCTGGGCGCCCCCCTCCTCATCGCCCTGGTATGGCGCGGGCAACACCGCCTGATGACCGGAGAATCCACACCATGACAGACGAGTCCATGGCGCCTCACGGCACCCGCTGGTGCCGCCTCGGCCGCCTCAGCCTGCTGTTTAACCGCCGCGCCTGCTGGCTGGGACTGGCCCTGAGCCTGACTTGGCTGGCCGCCGCCCTGCTGGCGCTGTCCCACGGCACCCTGGCGCTGAGCTACCCACGGGTGCTGGCGGCCCTCAGCGGTCAGGGCACGCCGCTGGATGCCGTGCTGATCCTGGATATCCGCCTGCCACGCATCCTGGCCGTCAGCCTGGCGGGCGCCGCACTGGGCCTGGCGGGCTGCCTCATTCAAACGCTGGTGCGTAACCGGCTGGCCACCCCGGACATGGTGGGGGTCAATGAAGGGGGCGCCTTGGCGATCATCCTGTTTACCCTCTATCTGGGCCTCAACAGCTGGCCCTGGTGGGCGTCGCCGCTGGGGGCCGTGCTGGCAGCGCTGGCCCTCTACAGCCTGTGCCACAACCCGGGCGAGCAGGGCTATCGCTTCGTCGTCATCGGCATCGCCCTGTCCGAGCTGTTCAACGCCCTGGGGCAGTTTGCCATGTCGAGCCAGCCCCTGGCCCACCTGGCCAGCCTCTATCTGTGGTCGATGGGCCACTTCTCGGGTCTGGGCTATCACCACCTGCTGCCGATTGCCACCGGCCTCTTGTTGCTTTGTCCGGCGCTGATCCGCCTGAGCCACCCGTTGGCCATGCTCACCCTGATGCCGGCCAGCGCGCGGGCACTGGGCGTCGCCGTGCGGCCCCTGCAACTGGCGGTGCTGGGATTGGCCATACTGGTGGCCGCCCTGGGTACCGCCATCGGCGGACCTGTGCTGTTCATCGCCATGGCGGCCCCGGTCCTCGCCGCCTGGCTGATGCGCCAACAGACGGTGCCCCTGTGGATTGCCGCCCTGTGTGGCGCCCTGCTGCTGCTGGCCAGCGACACCCTGGTCCGCCTGCTGGCGGAGCCGCACGAGATACCCACCGGCATCATGACGCGCCTGCTCGGCGGCCTCTTGCTGCTGGGGTTATTACTCCATGACCGACACAAGGGCCACGCATGACACTGTTATCCGTCCACCGCCTGCACTTCGCCTATCCGGGCAAAGCTGTGCTGCACGATCTGACCTTCTCGCTGCCCGCCGGCCAGTTGATCGGCATCGTCGGGCCCAACGGCAGCGGTAAATCGACCCTGCTCAAACTGCTGGCCCGCCAGCAGCAACCCAGTCAGGGGCAGATCCGGCTGGCGGATCGCCCCCTGCAGGACTTCGGCCACAAGGAGCTGGCCCGCCGCCTGGCCTATCTGCCGCAACGACCGCAACTGCCCGCCGGCATCCGGGTCGACCAGCTGGTGCAATATGGCCGTTATCCCCATCAGGGCTGGCTGCGCCAATGGAGTCATGAAGACCGGCAGCAGGTGCTCAAGGCCCGCGACCAGTTACAGCTGCAGGATATCTGGCACCAGCCGGCCGCGGCCCTCTCCGGCGGCCAGGCCCAGCTCGCCTGGCTCGGCATGATACTGGCGCAGGACAGCGACCTGGTGCTGCTGGATGAACCAACCAGCGCCCTGGACATAGGCCATCAGGCCGATGTGCTGGAGTTCATCCATCAGATGGCCCGAAGCGGCAAGACGGTACTGATGGTGATCCATGACCTGGCTGCCGCTGCCCGCTACTGCGACTACCTGCTGGCGCTGGCCGACGGCCGGCAGCAGGCCTTTGGCCCGGCGCGGGAGGTGGTCAACAAACCGCTGATCGAACGCCTGTATGGCACCCAAGTCGACCTGCTGGCGGCCCCCCAGGATGGCGCCCCCGTGATAGTCCCCCGGCGCCGCCCCGCGCGCGGCCCTCACCCCCTCTGATCTAGGAGATTGCGCAACATGCTACCGACCCCCTATCGCCGCCTGCTTACCCTGGGGCTGGCCTGGCTGCTGAGCCTGTCCGTTCAGGCGGCCACCCGCCAGGTGCAAGATGTTACCGGCGCCCAGTATCAGGTGCCGGCACAACCGCAACGGCTGGTGACCCTGAGCGAGATCGATCTGGACATCAGCCTGGCGCTGGGCATGACGCCCATCGGCACCGTCAATGGCCGGGCGCAGAACCAGTTACCCCGCTACCTGGCCAAGGTCGCCCCCCACCAGCTGGTCAGCGTCGGCGAGCTGGATAATCCCAATCTGGAACGGCTGATTGAGTTGCAACCGGATCTGATCCTCACCGGCCCGCTGAAACCCGAAATGCACGCCGTGCTCAACCAGATAGCCCCCACCCTGGTGACCAGCCAGTGGGGCACCCCCTGGCAGGAGGTGCTGCAGCGGGTGGCGGTGATCCTCAACCGCGAGGCGCAGGCGCAGGCGTTTCTCGAACGGTATCAGCAGCGGGTGGCCGAGGTGCGCCAGCAACTGGCGGCCCATCAGGGGCAGAGCCTGAGCATAGTGCGCTGGAATCCCAAGGGGCCCAGCTACATGTACAAGGATGCCTTCGCCAGCCGGGTCGCCCAGGAGCTGGGTCTGGTACGGCCGGCCCATCAGCAGGAGGCCGGTCACACTCACTCCCCGGCCCTGAGCCTGGAAGCCCTGGAGCGATTGGATGGCGACTGGCTGGTGATCGGCACCCTGAGCGCCACCGGAGAAGCCGTGGATGCCATGCAGCAGGCGACCACCCAGCCGGCCTTCCGGCAACTGGGTGCCATCCGCAACCAGCACTACAGCGCCGTCGATGGCTCCTTGTGGACCTCGGTCGGTGGCCCGTTAGCGGCCATGCAGGTGATCGCCGATCTGCAGCAACTGCTGGCCCCCAGCGCCGCGCAACCCAGGCAGTGAGTGCTACTGAGCCCCCACCCCGGCACGGGCCGGGGGCTCAGTCCGCCCTGTCTCACCCCACTGCTCCGGCTGCGCTCTTATTTGGCTCCCAGCCTCACCCAGTAATGCACCAAATTAGTTCAAGCTAAATCTGCTCCAATTGAGTGCAGCTCGCTGCCCTGCCTGTGACCATGGGGGTTTGGCGAGGCTGGCACAGCCCTTGTATGCATCTGTCCTGAACGCCGGATTCACCGGCCATCACGGAGGATACGCCATGACCCCAGCTCGTTGCCCGTCTGTTGTTCGCCCGTTGTTTACCCTGATCGCCGCCGCCTGCGCCGCCGGCCCCGCCTTGGCCCTGGACATGAGCAAGGGCGAAGGGGTGCTGGATATCATCGCCTGGCCCGGCTACATAGAACGCGGCGACACCGACAAGGCCTACGACTGGGTCACCGGTTTCGAGCAGGCCACCGGCTGCCAGGTGCGGGTCAAGACCGCCGCCACCTCCGACGAGATGGTCTCCCTGATGGCCAAGGGTGGCTACGATCTGGTCACCGCCTCCGGCGACGCCTCCTTGCGCCTCATCTACGGCAAGCGGGTGCAGCCCATTGACCCCAGCCTGATCCCCAACTGGGACAAGGTGGATCCACGCCTCAAGGATGCCCCCTGGCATACGGTGGCCGGCCAGCACTACGGCACCCCCTACCAGTGGGGCCCCAACGTATTGATGTACAGCACCGCCGTGTTCAAGGAGGCCCCCACCAGCTGGGCCGTGCTGTTCGAGCCCCAGACCCTGCCGGACGGCAAGCCCAACCAGGGCCGGGTACAGGCCTATGACGGCGCCATCTACCTGGCGGACGCCGCCCTCTACCTCAAGCACGCCAAGCCCGAGCTGGGCATCCAGGATCCCTACGCGCTGACCGAGCCCCAGTACCAGGCGGTACTGGATCTGGTGCGCCAGCAGCACAAGCTGATCCACCGCTACTGGCACGACTACAACGTGCAGATGAGCGACTTCAAGAACGAAGGGGTGGTGGCCTCCGGCTCCTGGCCCTTCCAGGTCAACGCCCTCAAGGGCGAGCAGCAGGCCATCGCCTCCACCATACCGGTGGAAGGCGCCACCGGCTGGGCCGACACCACCATGCTGCATGCCGAGGCGGCCCACCCGGTGTGCGCCTACCAGTGGCTGAACTGGTCACTGGAGCCCAAGGTGCAGGGTGACGTGGCCGCCTGGTTCGGCTCAGTGCCCTCGGTGCCCGCCGCCTGCACGGCATCGAGCCTGCTGGGTGAAGGGGGTTGTCAGACCAACGGTTACGACAACTTCGCCAAGATCGCCTTCTGGAAGACGCCCCAGGCCAAGTGTGAACAGGGAACCTGCGTGCCCTACAGCCGCTGGGTACAGGACTACATCGCCATCATGGGTGGTCGCTAGCACTAGGGGGTTTGCATGACATGGGCCGTTGAGTTTTCCGCCGTCAGCCGGCACTACGGCCAGGTCAAGGCCGTGGACAAGGTGAGCCTGCAGATCGAGCCGGGGGAGTTCTTCTCCATGCTGGGGCCCTCCGGCTCCGGCAAGACCACCTGCCTGCGGCTGATGGCCGGCTTCGAGCAACCGGATCTGGGGGCGGTGCGACTGTCCGGTGTAGACGCCGTGGGCCTGCCGCCCTACCAGCGGGACGTGAATACCGTGTTTCAGGACTATGCCCTGTTCCCCCACCTCAAGGTGTGGGAGAACGTGGCCTACGGCCTGAAGATCCGTGGTGTGGGCCGCGGCGATCGCATGGCCCGGGCCGAGGAGGCGCTGGCCATGGTGGCACTGGATGGCTACGGCGATCGCAAGCCGGCCGCCCTGTCCGGCGGACAGCGGCAACGGGTCGCCCTGGCCCGCGCCCTGGTCAACCGCCCCAAGGTGCTGCTGCTGGATGAGCCCCTGGGCGCCCTGGATCTCAAGCTGCGCGAGCAGATGCAGTCCGAGCTCAAGCGGCTGCACCGTCAGCTGGGCATCACCTTCGTCTACGTCACCCACGATCAGGGGGAGGCCCTCTCCATGTCCGACCGGGTGGCGGTGTTCAACAAGGGGCGCATCGAGCAGCTGGACACCCCCCAGCGGCTCTACACCCAGCCCCAGACCCCCTTCGTCGCCCGCTTCGTCGGCGGTGCCAACGTCATAGCGGCGCCGCTGGCCGAGCGGCTCACCGGGCAGGCCCAGCCCTTCGCCCTGCGCCCCGAGCACGTCCATCTGGTGCATGACTGGCAACGCCAGCCGTTGCAGGTAGAAGGCGTGTTGCGCCAGGTGCACTACCACGGCGCCTACAGCCGGCTGGAGCTGGATCTGGGCAAGGGCCAGAGCCTGGCGGTGCAACTGCCCCACGGTGAAGGCGAGACCCTCACCCTGCCGGAACCCGGCACCCGCTTGACCTGCGGCTGGTCCCACCAGGCCATGGTGCCCCTGCGGGAGGACGGGCAGGAGGATGGACAAGGGGGTACGCCATGAGCGCCAGCGCCCTGCCACCGAGCCCAACCGCCATCAGCGCCTGGCAGAAGCTGGGCCGCTGGCTCTATCTGCACCCCACCGCCCTGCTCTGGCTCTGCCTCATACTGCCGCTGCTGTGGTTTGCCGGCCTCTACCTGGGCTCCCTGTTGAGCCTGCTGTGGCAAAGCGTCTTCACCTTCGACGACTTCACCATGACGGTGCTGCCGGATCTGACCCTGGACAACTACCGCCAGCTGTTCACCCCGGGCAACCTGGACATCGTCATCCGCACCGTCACCATGGCCCTGGTGGTGAGCGTCGCGGATGCCCTGCTGGCCTTCCCCATCGCCCTCTACATGGCGCTGTACGCCAGCCCGCGCATCAAGGCCCTGTTTTATATCGGCGTCATGCTGCCCATGTGGGCCAGCTACATCGTCAAGGCCTACGCCTGGACCGCCATCCTGGCCAAGGACGGTCTGCTGCAGTGGACCTTAAGCCACCTGGGGCTCGAACCTGCCCTGCTGTGGCTGCTGCAGACCCCCATCGGCGGCAATACCCTGGCCACCTCGCACCTGGGTCGCTTCCTGGTGTTCAGCTACATCTGGCTGCCCTTCATGATCCTGCCCATCCAGGCGGCGCTGGAGCGCATCCCGCCCAGCCTGCTGCAGGCGGCCAGCGATCTGGGGGCCAAGCCCCGCCAGGTGCTGACCACAGTGCTGCTGCCCCTGGCCCTGCCGGGGGTGATGGCCGGCTCCATCTTCACCTTCTGCCTCACCCTGGGGGATTACATCATCCCCACCCTGGTGGGGCCGTCCGGCCTGTTTATCGGCACCATGGTCTACACCCAGCAGGGGGCCGTCGGCAACATGCCGCTGGCCGCCGCCTTCACCCTGGTGCCCCTGCTGCTGATTGCCATCTACCTGTGGTTTGCCAAACGACTGGGGGCCTTCAATGCACTCTGATCGCACCGCCTCCCCCCTGCTCAAGGTGCTGGCCTGGGGAGGCCTGATACTGCTGCACCTGCCTCTGCTGGTGATCGCCCTGTACGCCTTCAACACCGAGAACGCCGCCTTCAGCTTCCCGCTGCAGGGCTTCACCCTCCAGTGGTTCGGCAAGGCCCTCAGCCGGCCGGATGTGCTGGAGGCGGTCTGGCTGTCGGTCAAGCTGGCGGCCATGGCCACCGTGCTGGCCCTGGTGCTGGGCACACTAGCGGCCCTGGCCATGTGGCGGCACCAGTTTGTCGGCAAGGGCGCCTTCAACATGCTGCTGCTGCTGCCCATCGCCCTGCCCGGCATCATCACCGGCCTGGCGCTGCTGTCGAGCTTCAAGGCCCTGGGCATCAGCCCCGGCATGCTGACCCTGGTGGTGAGCCACGCCACCTTCTGCGTGGTCATCGTCTTCAACAACGTGCTGGCACGCTTTCGCCGTACCAGCCAGAGCCTGATCGAGGCCTCCATGGACCTGGGGGCCGACGGCTGGCAGACCTTCCGCTACGTGGTGCTGCCCAACCTGGCCACCGCCCTGCTGGCGGGCGGCCTGCTGGCCTTTGCACTATCGTTTGACGAGATCATCGTCACCACCTTCACCGCCGGGCACGAGAAGACACTGCCCATCTGGCTGCTGGGGCAACTGACCCGGCCGCGGGACGTGCCGGTGACCAATGTGGTGGCGCTCCTGGTGATGCTGGCCACGGTCGTGCCCATCCTCGCCGCTTACTATCTAACCAAAGACACAGAGACGGTGGCCGGCAGCAGCAAGTAGCCGCCACCCCCCATTCATGTTCAGGGAGTGAGTTTATGCAGATCCAACTTCTCATCAACGGTCAAGTCGTCGCCGGTCAAGGCCCGGCCCTGCCGGTGTTCAACCCCGCCACCGGGGAGGCCATCGTCTCCATCCCCGAAGCGGAGCCGGCACAGGTGCTGGCCGCAGTGGCCGCCGCCGATGCCGC
>JAJOIN010000091.1 GCA_021209335.1 Aeromonadaceae bacterium | reverse complement strand
GCTCACCCAAGGATCTGAGCTCATCGCCGCTGCTGAAAAACGCCACCTTGAGGGGACGGTGGACCCGCACCTGGGCCACATTGAGCGCCGCCAAGAGCGGCAGCTGCTGGGCCCCCAGACGCAGGCCCGCCGCGAGCACCACACTGCCGGCCGCCACGTCTTCCTCCTGACGGCGGATATGCTGCCCGGGACGGATACTCTCTGGCGTGAAGCGCAGCCGGCCATCGGCCAGGATCTGCACCTCCTCCTGCATCACCACCGCCTCGGCGCCCTCGGGCACGGGCGCACCTGTCATGATGCGCACGCAGCTGCCCGCAGGCCAATCCCCGCTAAAGGGCGCCCCGGCGAAGGCCTTGCCCGCCAGGGCCAGGGTGTCGGTGGTGAGCAAGTCCGTCAGGCGCACGGCATAGCCATCCATGGCGGCGTTATCGAAGCCCGGCAGCGGCAAACCGGCCCGCACGGGTTCGGCCAGCACCCGGCCCTGGGCCTCGGCCAGTGGCAGGGTTTCCACCGCCACCGCCGTGCTGAGTGCCTCGGTCAAGTGCGCCTGGGCCTCAAGCAGGCTCAGGGCGCCGGAGATGTCACAACCACTCATGTTAACGTCCTGTTGCGATGGGCTGGCAGCCATGGTGCCCGCAACGGCGGGCAAACTCAATCCACCGAGGTGGCAATGTAGACGCTGGTGCCTTCCAGACGCACCGGCCAGCTGCGCACGGCGGTGCCCGCCTCCTCCAGACAGCGGCCGTCGCTGAGATTGAAGTGCTGCTTATACAGGGGCGAGGCCACCCAGGCCTCCCCCTGCAGATCGGCAATGAGACCGCGACTGAGGACAAAGGCCTTGCCACAGGGATCCCAGTTGTCCAGGGCGAACAGGCCGGGGGCCTGCTCAGGCACATAGAAGAGGGCCACCTGCTGGCCGCCCACCAGGGCGGCCACGCCAGTACCAGGCGTCAGTTGCTGCAGTTCACAGACTTTGGTCCAGCTCATACCAGCTCCTTGATATCAATCAGTTCGACTTCATCGACTGGGATGGCCTGACCACGCACCCATTGGCGCGCCGGCTGATAGGCCTGATCGCTGTTGATGAAGGGGGCGAAGCGGGCCCGCTTGGCGGGATCCTCAACCGCATTCTTCCACTCGCATTCGAAGGTGGCCACCAGGTGGGCCATCTGGGCTTCCAGTTCGGCCCCCAGCCCCAGGCGGTCCTCGATCACCACCGCCTTGAGGTACTCCAGACCGCCCTCCAGGTTCTCCATCCATACCGAGGTGCGCTGCAGGCGATCGGCGGTCCGCACGTAGAACATCAAGACCCGGTCGATGTAGCGGATCAGCTGCTCGTCGGTGAGATCCGTGGCAAACAGATCGGCGTGGCGCGGCCGCATGCCGCCGTTGCCGCAGACATAGAGGTTCCAGCCCTTGTCGGTGGCGATGACGCCTATGTCCTTGCTCTGGGCCTCGGCACACTCCCGGGTGCAGCCGGAGACGGCAAACTTGAGCTTGTGAGGGGCGCGGATCCCCTTGTAGCGGTTCTCGATGGCGATGGCCATGCCCACCGAATCCTTGACCCCATAGCGGCACCAGGTGGAGCCGACACAGGATTTGACGGTGCGCACCGACTTGCCATAGGCCTGGCCGGTCTCGAAGCCGGCGGCGATCAGCTCCTCCCAGATCAGGGGCAGCTGATCCATGCGGGCACCGAACAGGTCAACCCGCTGGCCGCCGGTGATCTTGGTGTAGAGATCGTACTTCTTGGCCACCTGGCCGAGGACGATCAGGCCATCCGGGGTGATCTCGCCGCCGGGAATGCGCGGCACCACCGAATAGGTACCGTCTTTTTGCAGGTTGCCCAGGTAGGCATCGTTGGTGTCCTGCAGGGGTCTGTGCTGGGGCTCCAGCACCGGCTCGTTCCACAAGGAGGCCAGGATGGAACCCACCATCGGCTTGCACAGCTCGCAGCCACGCCCCTGGCCGTGCTGGTGCAGCACCTGCTCGAAGGTCTTGAGCTCCTCGATCTTGATGATGTGGAACAGCTCCTGCCGGGTGTGGGCGAAGTGCTCGCAGACATGGTTGTTGGCCTCCATGCCCAGCTCCAGCAGCGTGGTGTCCACCACCTGCTTGACCAGGTTGGAGCAGCCGCCACAGCCGGTACCGGCCTTGGTGCAGGCCTTGACGTCCGCCAGGGTATGGTTGCCCGCCTTCACCGCCGCGACGATATCGCCCTTGGTGACGTTGTGGCAGGAGCAGATGGTGGCGCTGTCCGGCAGGGTCAGCTTGGGCGCCCCGGCCTCGGCCCGCTCGCCCAGGATGAGATCCAGCGGCGACTCCGGCAGCGTCACGCCGTTGAGGTAATACTGCAGCAGGGTATCGTATTCGGCGTTGTCCCCCACCAGTATGGCCCCCAGCAGCCGCTCACCGGTTTCGTCAATCACCAGCTTCTTGTAGATGCCGGTCTGCCGATCCAGGGTCAAGACCTCCCGGGCCCCCGGAGCCTGGGCGTGGGAGTCACCGATGGCGCCCACATCCACCCCCATCAGCTTGAGCTTGGTGCTCATGTCGGCGCCGCCGAAGGTCTCGTCGCCGTCCAGCAGATGGGCCACCGCGGCCCGGGCCATCTGATAGCCGGGGGCCACCAGACCAAAGATGCGGCCGGACCAGAGGGCGCACTCGCCGATGGCCAGCACATCCGCCGCGCTGGTGCAGCAATGATCGTCAATGACGATGCCGCCGCGCTCACCCACCGCCAGACCGGCGGTACGGGCCAGGCGATCCTCCGGCCGGATGCCGGCGGAGAACAGGATGACGTCCGTCTCCAGGTAGTGGCCGCCCTTGAACACCATGCGGTGGCGGGCCGTCTCGCCGTCGACGATGCAGTCGGTGGCGGTATCGGCATGCACCCGGACTCCCAGGCGCTCGATCTTCTCCTTGAGCAGCTCGCCGCCCACGGGATCCAGCTGCACCGGCATCAGGCGCGGAGCAAACTCGATGACGTGGGTCTCCAGCCCCAGCAGACGCAGGGCGTTGGCCGCCTCCAGCCCCAGCAGGCCGCCGCCCACCACCACACCGGTGCGGCCACCGGCACAGGCATCGCGGATGGCTTCCAGATCCGACAGGGTGCGGTAGACGTAGCAGCCGTCCCGCTCATGGCCCGGGATGGGCGGCACGAAGGGATAGGAGCCGGTGGCCAGCACCAGCTTGTCGTACTGGTAGACCTCGTCATGCAATGTGGTCACCCGACGGGCGCCTGTGTCCAGCCCCACCACGGCGGAGGAGAGAATGAGATCCACCCCCTGCTGGGCATACCAGTCCGGGTCGGCCATCTGCAGCTCCTTGGGCGCCCGACCCCCGAACACCTCGGACAGGTGTACCCGGTCGTAGGCGCTGTCGGGCTCGGCCCCCAGCACAGTCACCTGATAACGCTCCAGTCCGCCGGCCTTCACCAGCTGCTCGATGAAGTGGTGGCCTACCATGCCGTTGCCCACCACCACCAGTCGTTGTTTGTTCATCTGCATCTCCCTCTTTGCTTACGCCACAGCGGCCTTGCTGTCGGCCTTGCTCTTGAGCCGGGTCACCTTGCTGTGCTTCTCGTAGAGGAAGCTCAGCACCTGCTGACGCAGGTGGTGGTAGTCGGGGTTGTCCGCCAGGGCCACCCGATCCCGGGGCCGTGGCAGAGTGATGTCGAGGATCTCGCCTATGGTGGCGGCCGGGCCATTGGTCATCATGACGATACGGTCGGAGAGCAGCACCGCCTCGTCCACGTCATGGGTGATCATGATCACGGTGTTGTGCAGCTCGGCCTGGATCTCCATCAGAGCATCCTGCAGGTGAGCCCGGGTCAGGGCATCCAGGGCGCCGAAGGGCTCGTCCATCAAGAGCACCTTGGGTTGCAGGCTCAGGGCCCGGGCGATACCCACCCGCTGCTTCATGCCGCCGGAGATCTCATGGGGCTTCTTGTCCAGGGCGTGATCCATCTGCACCAAGGAGAGGTAGTAACGCACCTGCTCGTCGATCTGCGCCTTACTGGCCCCCTTCATCACCTGGCGCACCGCCAGCTCCACGTTCTGATAGACGGAGAGCCAGGGCAGCAGAGCGTGGTTCTGGAACACCACGGAGCGCTCCGGGCCCGGGCCCGCCACCTCACGGCCGTCGAGTATGATGCCGCCGGCGGTGGGGTCGTTGAGGCCAGCCACCAGGTTCAGCACGGTACTCTTGCCGCAGCCGGAGTGACCTATGAGGGAGATGAACTCGCCCTTGGCAATCTTCAGGTTGACGTTCACCAGGGCATCGAACCACCCCTTGGGGGTGGCAAAGCGCATGCCCACGTCACTCAATTCCAGGTAGTTGCTAGTCATTTGACGCTCCTTGTCTCGTCTTAGCGCAGATCGCTGCGCTTGTCCCAGGACAGCCACTTCTGCAGTTGCAGCATGCCGCGGTCCAGCAGGAAACCGATGAGGCCTATGGTCACCACGGCCACCATGATGCGGGCCAGGGACTGGCTGCTGCCGTTCTGGAACTCATCCCAGACGAACTTGCCCAGCCCGGGGTTCTGCGCCAGCATCTCGGCGGCGATCAGCACCATCCAGGCCACCCCCAGCGACAGGCGCAGGCCGGTGAAGATCATGGGTACCGCCGAGGGCAGCACTATCTTGCGCACATGGGTCAGGGGGTCGAGCTTGAGCACCCGGCTGACGTTGCGCAGATCCGGGTCTAGGTTGGCCACCCCGACTGTGGTGTTGAGCAGGGTCGGCCACAGGCTGCACAGGGTGACGGTGAAGGCCGAGTTGATGAAGCTCTTGGACAGGGTCGGATCCTCGCTGACGTACAGGGCGCTCACCACCATGGTCACCAGGGGCAGCCAGGCCAGCGGCGAAACGGGCTTCAAGATCTGCACTATCGGGTTCACCGCCTGATACAGGCTATGGTTCAGCCCCAGCACTATCCCTAACGGAATGGCAATCAGCACGGCGATGACAAAGCCGGTGGCCACCGTCACCAGGCTGGTGCCGATCTGCTGGAAGAAGGTGGGTCGACCGGTATAGGGCCGGATCTTCACCTCGGCCTGGGGATCCGCCGCCAACTTCTCGGCATTGCGGGCCTCCTGACGGGCATAGAAGGCGTCGGCCTTCTCCTGCTCCTGCACATGCTCCTGATACAGGGCCGCAAACTGCTGGGCGGTGGCCACCGGCCCCGGCAGGGTGCCCAGGCTGGTCTGCACCTGGCTGGCGCCCATCTGCCACAGGCAGAGGAAGGCCAGGATCCCCAGCAGGGGCAGGAACAGACTGCGCCAGGGCAGGACCAGCTTGACGGAGGCGCCCTGGGCGCCACCGAAGGATTTCAAGATTGCTTGCATGGGAAATCTCCTGTCCGCCGCTTAAGGCTGCTCATCGCCCTTGAGGCCGATGGGGAACTGCTTGAGGTAGTCGTTGGGCTTGTGGCCGTCGTAGGTGACACCGTCGATGAAGCGGTTGTCCGGCGCCTTGAAGCCGCTCTCACTGGCAAAGTCCGGGAAGTCGCTGGCCTTCAGCTTGCCCTCGGCGATCAGCTCCTCGGCCGCCTGACGATAGATGTCTGGACGATAGACCTGCTTGGCGATGTCCATGTACCAGCTGTCCGGCTTGCCTTCGGGGATCTGGCCCCAGCGGCGCATCTGGGTCAGATACCAGATGGCGTCCGAGTAGTAGGGATAGGTGGCATGCTCGCGGAAGAAGACGTTGAAGTCCGGCGCCGGCCGCTTGTCCCCCTTCTCGAACTCGAAGAAGCCGGTCATGGAGTTGGCAATCACCTGCTCGTCCGCCCCCACGTAGTTGGGCTTGGCCAGCAGCTTCACCGCCTCGGCGCGGTGGGCGTTGTTGCTCTCATCCAGCCAGTAGGCGGCGCGGATCAGCGCCTTCACCACGTGGATATGGGTGTTGGGGTACTTCTCGGCCCAGGACTTGGAGACGCCGAACACCTTCTCCGGGTTGCTGTGCCAGATCCCCTGGTCGGTCACCACGGGCACACCTATGCCCTTGAACACGGCGGCCTGGTTCCAGGGCTCACCCACGCTGTAGCCATAGATGGTGCCGGCTTCCAGGGTGGCGGGCATCTGGGGCGGCGGCGTCACCGAGAGCAGCACATCGGCCTGCAACTGACCGGCATTATCCCCCTTCTTGGGGGCGTAGTAGCCGGGGTGGAGACCGCCGGCCGCCAGCCAGTAGCGCAGCTCGTAGTTGTGGGTGGAAACCGGGAACACCATGCCCATGTTGAAGGGCTTGCCCTGCTCCTTGTACTGCTTGACCACGGGAGCCAGGGCATCGGCCTTGATGGGATGCACCGGCTTGCCGTCCGCGTCCTTGGGCACATTGGGCTTCATCTGTTCCCAGATGCTGTTGGACACGGTAATGGCGTTGCCGTTGAGATCCATGCTGAAGGCGGTGATGACCTCGGCCTGGGTGCCGATGCCGATGGTGGCCCCCAGGGGCTGGCCGGCCAGCATGTGGGCGCCGTCCAGCTCGCCGTCGATGACCCGATCCAGCAGCACCTTCCAGTTGGCCTGGGCTTCCAGGGTCACGTACAGACCCTCGTCCTCGAAGTAGCCCTTCTCGTAGGCCACCGCCAAGGGCGCCATGTCGGTCAGCTTGATGAAGCCAAACTTGAGATCTTCTTTCTCCGGGGCGCCCACCTTGGCCTGGACGGCTTGGCTGAGCAGCAGGGTGGCGATGGTGGCGGTGAGCAGGCGCTGGGTGTGCTTCATGGTTTCTTCTCCCTGAAACGAAAAACGCCTTGTGGACCAGAGGTCTCACAAGGCGTCTTTGCCGAAAATAGTCATCTTGTCGGGGGGCGGGCCGCCGTTGGCCTCAGGCCCCGTTCGCTCATAACTATTCAGTTTCTGTGCCAGATCACAGCACTAGAGAAAAGATGGAGAAAATAGCCATCTTTAGCCTCTTTTGAGGCTGAACACTCAACCGCAGCACGTCCGGCCTGCACCATGGGTGGGCAACTGCACCAAGCCTGGCATTCCAGCTGGCGCACCACGGTTGACCCTGATGGCCCGCCACGGCTAAGGTGAAGCCCTCTGCCCTCAGCACCGATACGCCCATGACACCCAATGCCCCCTTCACTCCCGATCAGCAGGCCGGCCTGTACCGCGCCATCTACGAGCGGCGGGACGTGCGCTCCCAGTTTCTGCCGGAGGCCATCCCCCCGCAGGTGCTGGCCCGGCTGCTGCACGCCGCCCACCACGCGCCGTCCGTGGGCTTCATGCAGCCCTGGGATTTCATCCTGATCGAGGATCTCGCCACCCGGCAGGCGGTGAAGCGCCTGTTTGACGAGGCCAACGAGGCCGCCGCAACACAATTTGCCCGCGAGGGGCGCGAGCAGCAGTACCGTCGGCTCAAGCTCGAGGGCATTCTCGACAGCCCGTTGAACCTGTGCATCACCTGCGATCGCCGCCGGGGTGGCCCAAATGTGCTGGGACGCACCAGCATACTGGAGATGGACTTGTTCAGCGCGTGTCTGGCGGTGCAGAACCTCTGGCTGGCCGCCCGGGCCGAAGGTATCGGCGTGGGCTGGGTGAGCATCTTGGATAACGATCGGCTGGCGCAGCTGCTGGGCCTGCCGGAACAGGTCTATCCCCTGGCCTACCTGTGCCTGGGCTATGTCAGCGAGTTCTTGCCGCAACCTGAGCTGCAGACCCAAGGCTGGCGGCAGCGCCTGCCGCTGGAGAGCCTGATCCACCAGGATCGCTGGGGCGCGCCCTGGCCCAGGGGCCTTTGCAAACCGCCCTGAGTGACATGGCGTCTATACCGCCCGTCGATACGGTAACGGCGCCCTGAGGCGCCGTTAAATGGAAAACCGAGCTGAGGCTTACTCAGCGTCCTGATCCTGTTTGGCCAGCAGGCGACGGGCCAGCTCCCCCAGGCTCAGGCTGTGTTGCATGGCCGCCGAGCGCAGCGCCTTATAGGCGGCTTCCTCATCCAGGCCGTGCTGCTTCATCAGCACCCCCTTGGCCCGCTCCACCCATTTGCGCTCCGCCAGCTTCTGCTCCAGTTCCGCCATCCGCTGCTGCTGCTGGGCTCGCGCTCCCTGCTGGGTGCGGGCCAGCTTGATCCAGGCCTCGACGGGTTCCTTGTCTCCCAGCTTGTGAGGCACCAGGGTCACGCCAGCGGCCAGCAGCTGTTGCTGCAGGTGTTCGGGCAAGGCGTCGGCAAACAGCACCACCGGCAGGCCTCGCTCCGCCAGGGTGGTGGCCAGCAGGCGCCATTCGGCGGTGAGGCGCTTGCAGTCCAGCATCAGGCCATCGGCGCCGTCGGCCTGTGTCCAGGGATCCCGCGCCGCCAGAGGGACAGGCTCATGGCCGTAACGGCTCAGCAGCAGGGCCAGACGATTGGCCTGGGCCAGCTCGTCGGCAAAAAACAGAATGCGGGAAAAACTCATGACCGCTCCATGGTCGGCGGGGCTTAAGCGACAGACCGCCAGCTCTGCTCCGCCAGGCTCAGCAGGGCATCACGCAGCGCCACCACCTCCCCCAGTATCATCAGAACCGGACTCTGTCCCTTGAGGGCCAGCGCCTGCTGCGATAACGCCCCCAAGCAGGTGGTGATCACCTGTTGCCGGGCGCTGGTACCGGCCACCACCAGGGCCACCGGCAAGTCCTGGGTCATGCCGGCAGCCAGCAATCCCTGCTCGATCCGCTCGGCCTGCTCCAGGCCCATGTAAAATACCAAGGTTCCCCCCCCCTTGACCAGCGCCTGCCAGGGCGCAAAGCAACTGCCATCCTGCAGGTGGCCGGTCACCAGGGTCACGGAGCGGGCCAGCCCCCTGTGGGTCAGGGGGATCTGGCTGGCCGCCGCACAGCCCAGGGCCGCCGTGATCCCCGGCACCACCTCGTAGGGGATGCCGGCCTCGGCCAAACACAGGGCCTCCTCGCCGCCTCGGCCAAACACGAAGGGATCGCCGCCCTTGAGCCGAACCACCCGCTTGCCGCGCCGCGCCTGTTGGACCAGCAGCCGGTTGATGGCCTCCTGGCTCAGGCTGGGGGCGCCACAGCGCTTGCCCACATCGAAGCGCTCCGCCGTGCTGGGAATGAGCGCCACTATCTCCTCCCCCACCAGACGATCGAATACCACCACCTCGGCCTGCTGCAGCCGCCGCAGCGCCTTCACCGTCAGCAGTTCCACATCACCGGGACCTGCGCCTACCAAGGCAACACATCCATCCATGGCCCTCTCCTTATTCGGCGTAACTGACACGACAGCTGATGAGCAGCTTCTCCAGCTCGCCCACACAGGTACCGCAATTGGTGCCACATTTGAGGCTGGCTTGCAGCCCCGCCAGTTCATGGATCCCCTGCTGCTCAATGGCCTCGCGGATCTGCTTCTCACTGACCCGGAAGCAAGAGCAGACCATGCGCGTGTCCCCCGCCAGAGCCTGCTCTATGGTCGCCGACAGGGCGCTGGCCGACAGGGGCACCTTGAGCAGCCCGGCCAGCAACCCGGTGTTGAGCTGCCATTGGCTGTCCCCAGCCAGCAGCAGACCGTGGATCCGTCCCTGCTTGAGCAGCACCGCCACCCAGCCATTCCCCTTGAGAGGCAGCCGCAGCCACTGCCCCTTGCGGGCCAGCACCTGCCACAACTCCTGCCGGCTGCAGGCATCATCGGCCAGCAGGCGACACTCGCCACCGTCCACCGGCCTGCGGCTCCACCAACGGGGGACGAAGGACCACTCAGGCTCATGCACTCCCACCCAGACACCGTGCCAGCGGGCATTGAAGGGCGTTGCCAGCACCCGGGTCTGCTTGAACTGAGGCTGGCCGGAGACGGGATCCGTCACCGGCGCCACCAGACGGTTCACCCCGCCGGCGGCGGTGAAGCTGTCGCTCCAGTGCATGGGCATGAAGGCTTCGTTATCCGCCAGGGCATCGTCGCGCTCCAGCCGCGCCAACACCTCGCCCCGCGGTGAGCTCAGGTGCACCAGTTGCCCGGGCTCCAGGCCCGATTGCAGCAGGGTGTGGTGATTGACCGTGACGCGCGGATAGGGCTCGGCCTCCATCAGCCGGGGCAAATGGCCGGTACGGGTCATGGTGTGCCACTGATCCCGCAGCCGGCCTGTGTTGAGCAGCCAACCCTCTTCTTGCTCCAGCACGGGTGCCTGCGGCACAGTGGCAATCAGCCTGGCCTTGCCATCCGGGGTAGAGAAGCGGCCATCGCCAAACAGACGGCGCGCATCGGCGGATCGTCCGGCCAGCACGGGCCATTGCTGCGGCGCCAACTCGTCATACGCCTCGGCACTCAGCCCGGCTAACCCGCTCAAATTCAGCTGACGGACACCGTCATTCTCGAAGGCGGTCAGGGCGGCAAACTCGGACCAGATGGCGTGGGTGTTGGGATAGTCGAACGCCTCGACAAAACCCATGCGCTTTCCCACCTCGGCCAACGCCCACCAGTCGGGCCGGGCCTCGCCAGGCGGCGCGGTGAAGGCCCGCTGCCGGCTGATGCAGCGCTCCGAATTGGTGACAGTCCCCTCCCGCTCGCCCCAACCGGCAGCCGGCAGCAACAGGTGGGCAAACTTGGCGGTGTCCGTGTTGTCCGTCATCTCGGAGACAATCAAAAATTCGCAGTTGGCCAGCGCCTCGCGCACCCGGGCGGAGTCTGGCAGCGAGATTGCCGGGTTGGTGGCAATGACCCAGAGGGCGCGCACCTCCCCCTTGCGTACCGCATCAAACAGCTGTACCGCCTTATGGCCGGGGCGGGTGGCAATCCGTGGCGAACCCCAGAAGCGCTGCACCCGTTCACAATCCGTCTGGTTGAAGCCCATATGAGCCGCCAACTGGGTGGCCAAGCCTCCCACCTCGCGCCCGCCCATGGCATTGGGTTGGCCCGTCATGGAAAAGGGCGACGCTCCCGGCTTGCCTACCCGTCCGGTGAGCAGATGGGCATTGATGATGCTGTTGCCCTTGTCGGTGCCCTGATTGGACTGATTGACCCCCTGGCAGAACAGGGTCACGGTACGGGGGCGCTCGGCAAACCAGCGATAGAAGGCCAGCAGATCGGTCTGATTCAGGCCGCAGGTCTGCGCAATGGCCGCCGGCTCATAGGCCTTATCATCCAGCAAGGTGGTCAGCTCCGCCAAACCCTGGGTATGAGCCCGGACATAGGCCTCATCCACCTTACCCACCTCAAACAGATAGCGGCACAGTCCATTGAACAGCCAGACATCCGTCCCGGGCAGCAAGCCCAGATGCAGATCTGCCTGCTCGGCACTCATGGTCTTGCGGGGATCCACCACAACCAGCTTCATTTGTGGTCGCTTGGCCCGTGCCTGTTGGATACGCCTAAAAATGACGGGGTGAGTCCAGGCGGTATTGGCGCCCACCAGCACCAGCAGATCGCACTGCTCCAGGTCCTCATAGCAACCCGGCACCACGTCCTCGCCAAAGGCGCGGGTATGGGCCATCACAGCCGATGACATGCACAGGCGGGAGTTGGTATCTATGTTGGCCGCCCCGATGAAGCCCTTCATCAGCTTGTTGGCCACATAGTAGTCCTCGGTCAGCAGCTGACCGGAGACGTAGAAGCCAATGGCCTCCGGCCCCGACTCGGCGATGATCTGGTTGAAGCGGGCAGCAATCTCGTCCAGCGCCCCATCCCAGCCCAGGTGACGCCCCTCTAAACGCGGATATAACAAGCGCCTTGGGTAGTCCATGGTCTCCAGCAAGGAGCTGCCCTTGATGCACAAGGCACCCTTGTTGGCCGGATGTTCCGGATTGCCTGCCAGGATGGCGCCATCCTGGATAGTGATACCGCAGCCTACTCCGCAGTAGGCGCATGTGGTTTGCGTTGTTTGGCTCATCCTGGCCCCCAAATAACAAAAGGCGTCCAACCCGCATTGCGGGTGGACGCCTTTGTCCATAGATGCATGTTGACTATATCTTCACTGTCCTAGTGGCTAGCATTTACTATGCCAAGAAAAGAGAGAGTGTACCGGCCATCCTACTCGTCCGACACGCCATATTCGCCCCATGTTGGCGCACCAAAATCAGGATCGGCACCAAAACAAAACGCCCGTCATTCGACGGGCGTTGCACTCACTAAGGCGTGAATTACTTGGCTGCGGGCTTGACGTAAACCACCGGCTTCTCGCCACGGACATCCAAGTAGAACTCGAACATACCGTCAGCATCCGGAGTGACCTTCACTTCTTCGAACTTGGAGTTAGGAGTCACAACGACCGGATCGCCACCGATAGTGAAAACACCGGGGGCCTCAACATAACCAAAGTTGGTGCCCGGAGTCCATGCAACGTCTGCGAACTTGAACTTGTAAGGGGCGTAATCAACCTTCAGCTCACCTTTGGCCATGTATACGCCGTCTTCAACCTTTTGGATGAGATATTCAGGCTTGGCGGCCCAATCATTCATTTCACCACGCAGGTAAAGAGGCTTACCAAAAACATCAGCACCACCATTACCAGAAGCAGAGGCAGAATCACCAGCGGCGCCAGCATCACCATTGGAGGCACAACCAGCCAGAACCAGTGCACCCACTGCAAACATAGAAGTCAGAAATTTCTTAAACATGATCGTTCCTTCGCTAAAGTAGTTATGTGATAAGGAAGAGGGTCTACTCAACCCTACGGGGCTCATTAGAGCAAAACTACCGGCAAGAAAAACCTGTCCACCTCACAATCTTTGATACAGAAAGTTACCTTCTAATTGGCCTGGGATCCGGATCGCCATATGACACTCTCTTGTTGTCTGAATGGACAGAATGAATGGTTCGCTAACGATCAGTTACGGCAATAAAAAAGCCCTTAAGCTGTAATAGTTTAAGGGCTCTATTTCAGTGGCGGAGTGGACGGGACTCGAACCCGCGACCCCCGGCGTGACAGGCCGTGCCAGCCTGATTTCCTTGAATGACATCCGCTAACAATACCTGTAATCGATTGATTTTAA
>JAJOIN010000006.1 GCA_021209335.1 Aeromonadaceae bacterium | reverse complement strand
GGCCGGATTAGCGCGCCGCGAGCCAGAGGCCACCTGGGCGACAAAGCCGACCGACTGTCAGGGATGCGACAACCGGATGGCCGGTCTGGCGGACGACAGCCTGGTCTTTTTTAGTGCTGCGGTGCCACAGGCGGTGCCACAAGCAACCAAAATGGCGCAATGTCACCTTTGCCACCAGAGGACATAACAGTCAGGCTGTTGTTTTTTAAAAGAAATTAGCGATTGCTCATACGTGGCACAGCCATTGCTTGATAAGCCATGAGTCAGCTACCCCGGGAGGGTTATGTTATCTAGCCGCCAATGTCATACCATTTGGGACCTCATCAGCTCTGGTCCCCTGCCGCAACAGCTAGACGCTGGCACAGTTCCGGCCTGCGCCCCCTGCTCGGATCGCTTGCCCTCCTCCCAGGGCGCCCTCGTTCTCGCCTTTCACCTGCTCCACCCGCCGGCCAGGATCTGACCGTCACCCCGGCTCCCTGGCTGGCTGAAGGCGGCCGGGATCCAGCAAGACCAAGACAAGGACTCGTTCTGAGTCACCTTTAGCCTATCCAACCAGGAGACTTCTCTATGGATAAGAGACTCGCTTTGCCCGCGTTCGGGCTCTTTGGCCTTTGCCTCAGCGCCACCTGCGCCGCCTCCGACGACAAGGTGCTGCATGTCTACAACTGGAGCGATTACATCGCCGAAGACACTGTGGCCGAGTTTGAAAAAGAGACCGGCATCCGCGTGATCTACGATGTGTTCGACAGCAACGAGGTGCTGGAAGCCAAGCTGCTGGCCGGCAATACCGGCTTCGATCTGGTGGTGCCCAGCTCCGATTACCTGGGACGCCAGCTGCAAGCCGGGGTCTTCATGCCGCTGGACAAGTCCAAGCTGCCCAACCTCAAGCACCTGGATCCGGCCATCATGCAGATGCTGCAGGAGAAAGACCCGGGCAACGCCTATGCCGTGCCCTACCTGGGCGGCAGCA
The DNA here is from genome assembly GCA_021209335.1 of Aeromonadaceae bacterium. Taxonomy (GTDB): domain Bacteria; phylum Pseudomonadota; class Gammaproteobacteria; order Enterobacterales; family Aeromonadaceae; genus Pseudaeromonas. Next base: position 72,429 of record JAJOIN010000006.1, on the reverse strand, counting down.
CCGGCATCGGCTACAACGTGGCCAAGGTGGCGGCCGTGATGGGCCCGGACTTCCAGATGAACACCTGGGAGGCCATCTTCAACCCGGACAATCTGGCCAAGCTGCACCAGTGCGGGGTGGCCTTCCTCAACTCGCCCACGGATCTGTTTGCCGTGGCCTTGCGTTACCTGGGACGGGATCCCAGCTCCACCCAGCCCCAGGATTACAAGGATGCCAGCGCCATGCTGAGCAAGCTGCGCCCCTACATCACCTACTTCAACTCCTCCCAGTACATCAATGACCTGGCCAACGGCGACATCTGCGTGGCCGTCGGCTGGTCTGGCGATATCATACAGGCGTCGGATCGTGCCGCAGAGGCCAACAACGGTGTGCAGGTGGAGTATGTGGTGCCCAAGGAGGGCAGCGATGTGTTTTACGACATGCTGACCATCCCCAGCGATGCCAAGCACCCGGAGCATGCCCTGGCCTTCATCAACTACCTGATGCGGCCCGAGGTGATCGCCAAGATCACCAACTATGTCTCCTACGCCAATGCCAATCTGGCGGCCACCCACCTGGTGGACGAGGCGATCCGCGACAACCCCAACATCTATTTCAGCGACGAACTCAAGCCCAAGATGTTCGCCCAACAGGTCATGCCCCAGCAGATCACCCGCGTGATCACCCGGGAGTGGACCAAGATCATGACCGGAAAATAAGCCAAGCGAGGCGTTATGTTGCAAACCGTTTTTGAACGTCAATTACCTCAAGACGAGATCATCCGGGCCTCGCTGGCCCACACCCGGCAGGCCCCCTACTGGCTGGAGTCGCTCACCGAGCGCCCCGCCTATCCCCGTCTGCCTGGCGAGCGGCGCACCGAGCTGGTGATTGTCGGCGGCGGTCTGGTGGGGCTGTGGACCGCCCTGCTGGCCAAGGCGCGCTTCCCCGAACAGGCGGTCATGCTGCTGGAGGCCCGCCAGGTGGGCTGGGCCGCCTCCGGCCGCAACGGCGGCTTCTGCGAGGCGAGCCTGACCCATGGTGAAAAGAACGGCCTGCGCCGCTGGCCGGAGGAGTACGCCACCCTGGAGGCCATGGGATTGCAGAACCTGGACGAGATGGAGGCCACCCTGGCCCGTTATCAGATCGACTGCGACTTTGAGCGCACCGGCGAGATAGTGGTGGCAGTGGAGCCCTATCAGGACGCAGCGCTCAAGGGCGAGGGCTACCTCAACCAGCAGCAGATGCAAGCCGAGGTCAACTCCCCCACCTTCTTGTCCGGCAACTGGGACAAGGAGGGCACCGCCATGCTCAACCCCGCCAAGCTGGTGGTGGGGCTGGCCAAGGTGGCCGCCGCCCTGGGAGTGCAGATCCACGAGTCCACCCCGGTGGAAGGCATACAGCAGACCCCAGAGGGGCTGGTGCTCAGCACCCCCCACGGCCGGGTGATCACCGAGCGGGCCATCCTGGCCACCAACATCTTCCCCTCCTTGCTCAAACGCTATCGGCTGCACACCTTGCCGGTGTACGACTATGCCCTGATGACGGAGCCCTTGAGTGACGAACAGCTGGCCACCATCGGCTGGCAGAACCGCCAGGGGCTGGCGGATACCGCCAACCAGTTCCACTACTACCGGCTGACCCGCGACAACCGCATCCTGTTTGGCGGCTACGATGCGGTCTACTACTTCGGTGGCCGGGTGCGGGAGGAGTACGAGCAGCACCACAGCTCCTTTACCAAGCTGGCCAGCCACTTCTTCACCACCTTCCCGCAGCTGGCCGGGCTCAGGTTCAGCCACTGCTGGGGCGGCGCCATCGACGTCTGCTCGCGCTTTTGCGCCTTCTTCGGCAGCGCCTACCAGGGGCGGGTGGCCCATGCCGCCGGCTTCACCGGTCTGGGGGTGGGCGCCAGCCGCTTTGCCGGCAACGTGCTGCTGGACAAGGTATTCGGCCTGGATACCGAACGCACCCGCCTGCGCATGGTCAAGGAAACCCCGCTGCCCTTCCCGCCCGAGCCCCTGGCTTACCCGGCGGTGCAGATCATGCAGTGGTGCCTGGACCGGGCCGACCACAACCAGGGGCGGCGTAACCTAGTGTTGCGCACCATGGATGCCTGCGGCCTGGGTTTTGAGTCCTAAGATCCCACCGGCGCCTTAGGGCGCCGGTGTGTGTTGCCTCATTGGCCAGACCCAACCCCTATGGGCCGATAGCCCTGCCAGGCGACAGGATCCGGCGTGCCCGCCGCCGGCAGCAGGTGGATGTGATAGCCCTGCAGCTTGTCCAGCAGCAGCTGATTATCCACCTCCTTGAGGTTGTCCTTATGGCGCTGGGCCGCCCCCACCAGCAGGGTCTTTAAGGCCTGCGCCTTGGCCTCGGCGGCACTGTTTGCCACGAACAGGCCAAACTCGTGCAGCTCGGCCAGCTCGCCCGCCCGATAGCCCCCGACGTTGACGAAGTACAGCTTGGGCCCCGCCGGCGCCGGCTCAGGTTTCAGCGCCACCCGGTAGCCATCCACCCACTGGATCAAGCGATAGCCATCCAGGTGCAGCTTGGCCGGATCGCCAAACCAGGCAGATTGCAGGTGTGGAATGGCGTCCTCCACCGACTCGGCCACCACGAACTGCAGATCATGGATCTCCAGGTTGGCGCGCCCGGCGTGCCCCCCCAGGTAAAACTGATACAGATGCGGCATCTCATACTCCTTGCTAAGCCTGACTGAGGTCAGGCAACGGCGGCCAGTGTAGCAAATTCCATCAGCCTCTTGCTCCATTGACAAAGTCTTGCTAGATTTAATCGCACACGATTAATTCACTGGAGATTAAACATGAAAACACTGTATCAAACCCGCGCCACCGCCAAGGGCGGCCGTCAAGGCCAGGTCAGCACGGACGAAGGCAATCTGACCCTGCAACTGGCCGAGGGCGGCTTTGGCCTGACGGTACAACTGAGTGCCAAACTCGAGGGCTTGGCCCGGGACGCCGCCCAGCAACTGCTGGAAACCACCCACCGGGTCTGCCCCTACTCCAACGCCATTCGTGGCAATGTGCCGGTGACCCTGGTGTTGGAATAAACCCGGTGCTGGAATAATCGGGGCTTGGCTCAAACCCATCCCCCTTTGCCTCAGGCCAATCCCCCCAAGGAGTCACCATGACAGATCTCTATGACTTTAGCGCCACCAGCCTGCAGGGCGAGCCCGTGCCCCTGTCCCGCTACCGCGGCCAGGTGGTGCTGGTGGTCAACACCGCCAGCCGCTGCGGCTTCACCCCCCAGTATGCCGGGTTGGAGGAACTCTATCGCCGCTATAAAGACCAGGGTCTGGTGATCCTGGGCTTTCCCTGCAACCAGTTCGGCCAGCAGGAGCCCGGCGATGCCAGCGCCATCCGTGACCAGTGCCTGATCAACTACGGGGTCAGCTTTCCCATGTTCGCCAAGCTGGCGGTAACCGGCGCCGAGGCCCATCCGCTGTTTGGCTGGCTGACTGGCCAACTGCCGGGCTGGTTCGGCCCGCCGATCCGCTGGAACTTCACCAAGTTCCTGCTGGATCGGCAGGGGCAGCCACTGCGCCGCTTTGCCCCCTTCACGCCGCCGGCTAAAATGGAGGCCGCCATTGTCCGCGCCCTGGCCCAGCCCTGAGGCCGCCGGCGCTGACAGCAGAGGCCGTTGGCCAATAAGGGGATATTCATGCAAGACGCTATGCCAACCCAAGACGCTATGCCAACCGCGCCCCAGGGGGGGCCAACGCCCGGCCTGACCCTGGCGGAGCAGCTGTGCTTTCCGCTGTACGCCGCCTCGCGGCTCGTCACCCGGCTCTACCAGCCGCTGCTGGCGCCCCTGGGGATCACCTATCCCCAGTACATAGTGCTGATGATCCTCTGGGAGCAAGCACCCTGTGCCGTCTCCTGCATAGGGCAGCAGGCCAACCTGGGCAGTAACACCCTCACCCCCCTGCTCAAGCGGCTGGAGCAGCTGGGCTATGTGCGTCGCTGCCGCAGCGCCAGCGATGAACGGGTGGTGGAGATCCACCTGACCGACAGCGGACGGGCCTTGCAACAGCAGGCCGCCTGCATACCGCAGGCTCTGTTTGACGCTGTTGGTTATCCGCTGGCGGATGCCCGCCTGCTCAAGGCGCAATTGGATAAGCTGATGACCTGCCTCAGCGCCGCGCCCCTGCCCGACGCCGAGTCCGGCGACTAACGGGTCAGCAGGGCTTCGCCGGGTACCGGCTCGCTGCTGCGCTTGCGGTAGCGCTCCGGCGTGGTGCCGGCCAGGGAGTGGAACATGCTGATGAAGGCCGACGAGGAGCTGTAGCCCAGCTCCAGGGCGATCTCCTTGATGCTCATCCTGCCCTCCAACAAGGACAGGGCGTGCACAAAGCGCAGCCGCTGCCGCCATTCACTGAACGACATGCCCAGCTCACGCTGACAGCGCCGGGTCAGGGTGCGCTCCGTGCTGTGCACCTGGTGTGCCCATTGCCTGAGGGAGCGGTTATCCGCCGGCTGCTGCTCCAGGGCCCGCAGCACCGGGGCCAGCAGGCGATCCTCGCTCATCGGCAGGTAGCGCTCCCGCCGCGGGCAGGCCGCCAGCTGATCCACCAGTACCCGGGCCAGCCGCAGCTCCTCGTCATTGCCAGGGGCCTTGAGCGGCCGGGTGTGGCAGTGGGCGATGAGCGCCAGCACCAGGGGAGAGAGATCCAGCACGCAGGGCTCCAGCGGCAGGCTGGTGCACCAGTCGGCGCACAGGTTGATGGTGCCGAACTCCAGCGCCTGGTGGTTGTAGCTGCGATGGCGGGCCCGCGGCGGAATCCAGACGCCAAAGCCCGGCGGCGCGATAAAGCTCTGGCCCTCGATGGCCAGCTCCATCAGGCCGTTGTGCACGAAGGCCAGCTGGCCCCAGGTATGCCACTCCTCCTCCACATCCGTTCTGGCCGCCAGGTGCGCCTCGCAAAAGCGCAAGGTCTCCGGCGCCTGGCTGATGGAGGCCTGGGTATGGCGTTGCGGCTTGGCAAGCTGGGCAGGTCGCGGACGGGATGAGGGCATGATGGCGGCCAGACGGTATGGGTTGGCGGGATTTCATTATATCCAGAAAAATCGCCAGCGTAGAATCGCCGCGACTTCCCATCCTTGCCTTGGAGCCACCCATGTCCGGGTTTCCCCTGATCGCCGTCCTGTTGTGGAGCGGTAACGCCATCGTCAGCAAGCTGGCCGCCGCCAGCCTGGCGCCCGCCACCATCGCCTTCTATCGCTGCCTGCTGGCCTGGTTGCTGCTCACCCCCTGGCTGGCCCGCCCATTGTGGCGGCAGCGCCAGGCCCTGCGTCCCTACCTGGGCAAGATCTGCCTGTTGGCCCTGCTGGGCATGGTGCTCAACCAGACCCTGGGCTATTACGCCGCCGTCCAGGTCAGCGCGGTGAACATGGGGATCCACAACGCCTTGATCCCGCTGATGACGGTGCTGCTGAGCCTCTGGCTGCTCAAGGAAGGCCCGACCCTGGGCGCCCTGTTCGGCACCCTGATCAGTCTGGTTGGGCTGGTCTGGTTGCTGGGGGAAGGCCATCCGGCCCGCCTGCTGGCCCAGGGCATAGGCCGGGGGGATCTGCTGATGCTGCTGGCGGTGTTCAGCTACGCCCTGTACGGCGTGCTGTTCAAACGCTGGGCCCTGCCCCTGAGCGGCTGGCAGTTTGTCTACCTGCAGATGACGGCGGCCCTCATCTGGTTGCTGCCGGATTTTCTGCGGGTTGGCCAGTGGCAACTGGCAGCGGTGCAGCTGCCCCTCATCCTCTACGCCGCCATTCCCGCCACCCTGCTGGGCTCCTGGTGCTGGCTGGAAGGGGTACGGCGGCTGGGAGCCAACCGTACCGCCATCTACATGAACCTGCTGCCGCTGTTTACCGCCGTCATCGCCGTGCTCCTGCTGGGCGAGCGGCTGGCCGGCTTCCACCTGGTGGGGGGCGGCCTCACCCTGGCGGGAGTCATCCTCTGCCAGTGGTGGCGCCAGCCGCTGCGCCAGCCGCCGCTACCGGCGGCGGCCTGAGGGCCCGCTAGAAGCGGCCGGCCTGATAGTCTTCGATGGCCTGCTGTATCTCCTGCTGGGTGTTCATGACGAAGGAACCATAGCGGGCCACCGGCTCCTTGAGCGGTCGGGCCGCCAGCAGCAGGGCCCGCCCGCCCTGCTCGCCGCCGGCCAGCTGCACCGTATCGCCGTCGGACAACACCCCCAGCTGCCCCTTGGCCAGGCTTGTGTCGGCGACCGCCAGCTGGCCCTCCACCCCATAAAGCAAGGCGGTCTGGCCGGCGGTGACCGGCACCGCTCAGCCGGCTGCCGGCCGGCAGGCTCAGATCCAGATACAAGGGCGCCAGGCTGACCCCCTCCACCGGCCCGCGGACAGCAGCAAACTCACCGGCAATCACCCGCACCCGGCTGCCGTCGGCACCACTCACCTCGGGGATGCGTGCCGCCGGGATGTCCTGATAATGGGGCCGTTTCATCTTCTCGGCCCGCGGCAGGTTGATCCACAGCTGAAAGCCGCGCATCAGCCCGCCCTCCTGCTCCGGCATCTCAGAATGGATAAGCCCGGAGCCCGCGGTCATCCACTGCACATCGCCGCTCTCCAGCACCCCGTCAAAGCCCTGGTTGTCCTGGTGACGCATGCGACCAGCCAGCATGTAGGTGACGGTCTCGAAACCGCGATGGGGGTGATCGGGAAAACCGGCCAGATAGTCCTGCGGCGCATCGCTGCTGAACTCATCCAGCATCAAGAAGGGATCCAGATCCGGCAGGCGTTGGGTGCCGATAACGCGCACCAGCTTGACGCCGGCGCCATCCTGGGTGGGTTGACCGGTCAGCAGACGGGTCAGGCTACGAAGTTGGCTCATGTTGGCCTCCTGTGGTGACGACATGGCCAGCTTAGTCAGTCACCAGATCGAACAAAAGCCTAATATCTGGCGCTTTATGTTCGATTTTATCGGATGGTTGGCTAGTCCAGCCGCTCCACCTTGAGCCACAGTTGCACCGACTGCTGCCCCTGCTGCCGCCCGGAGGCAAGTCCCTGCTGCTGGGCACTGCCCTGCTCTTGGCTGCTGCCCAGAGGCAGCCACTGGCCCAGGGGGCCTTGCAGCTCGGTCTGCAGCCGGGTGCTGGCGATGCCCTGCCCGCTGGGCTGCTGCAGCTGGGGCGCCACCGTCACCAGCACCTGTTCGCCGCGCAACTGGGCCTGGGCGGTGAAGCCGCTGGCCAGATCCACGTACTGCCAGCCGGGCTGGGCCACCCAGTGGCCGTTCTCCAGCAGATAGGTATTCATGGCCATGGGGTAGCTTTGCCCCACATACAGCTGGGCCCGGCCCCCTTCCACCGTCTGCACCTGCTGCATCAGCTGGCGCTGCCCCTGCTGCTGGCTATGCCGCAACTGGGCCTGCAGCCGATTGGCGGCCTCCGCCAGTCCCAGCTGGCCTTGCACCTCAACGCCACGCTCCTCACTCATCATCTGCTGGCCACTGCGCAGGCTGATCTGCAACCGATGCAGGGGCCGGTCCAGCAGTGCCAGCAGTTGCTGCACCTGGTCAAGGGTCTCTTGCGAAGCCAATACGCCCAGCTGATCCCCCACCGCCAGCAGCTTCTCATCGGGCCCCAGCAAGGGGCTCAGGCTGGGTATCACCTGCTCCGGCAGCCGGTGCTGCAGGGGAATAAGCGTCAGGGGGGCGGCCGACAGGCTGGCCGCCCAGAGGCAGCCCAGCAGACACAGTAGACGTATCATGCCGGTACTCCCGTGACGTCGGTGAGTCTGAGCCAGATCTGCAGCGCCTGCAGGGAGTCGGGGGTGAACTCCTCCGCCCGCGCCAATATCTGGGCCGGGGTCATGGTCAGCACATATTCCACCTCCTCGGCCTGCAGCTGCAACGGCCCCTGGTAGTGGCAGCTGTAGAGTCCGCCCCACACAGGGCAGGCTGCGTCCCCCAGCCGATGGGTGCCGTGCTCAGTCAAGGTGACACCGCGGATCCCCATCTCTTCTTCCAGCTCACGATAGGCCGACGGCAGATAGGCCTCGCCAGCCTGCACCACGCCACCGCAACAAGCATCCAGCATGCCCGGGCAGTAATCCTTGGTCTGGGTGCGCCGCTGCACATAGATCTGCTCGGCCTCATTCAGTATCACTATGTAGGTGGCACGGTGACGCAAGCGCTCGCGACGCATCCGACTGCGCGGCACGGCGGCGATCACCTCGTCCGCCTCATTCACCCAATCGACCCACTCTTCACTCATCTTGCCTCCTTGTTGCTGCCGTGAGGGGCGGCCGCCTCGCCGCCCCGGCTACAATGCCCCCGCGCGCCCGACTAGGCAAGCCATCCGCTTTGCGGCATGCTATCTGCCCTTCTGTGGAGGTGGTGTGTGCCATTTGAAATTCGTGCGATAGAAGAGGGCGACTGGCCCCAGATCATGCAGTTGCAGCGTCAGGCGTATCACGCCGTGACGCCGGAGCAGGAGGCGGTGCTGCGCAGTAAGCAGCGCCTGGGCCCGCGCAGCTGCTGGGTCGCCATCCGCCGGCAGCAGGTGGTGGGCTACTGTCTGGCCCATCCCTGGCACGCCGGGCCCCCGCCCGGCCTGGATAAAGAATACGAGCCGGTGGTCGATGCCAGTCTGCTGTATGTGCACGATGTGGTGGTGGCCCCCCAGGCCCGCGGACTGGGAGTGGCCGCCGCCTTCCTGCAGCGGGCCAGTGAGCAGGCCCGCCGCCATCGCTTGCCCCGTCTGGCGCTGGTGGCAGTGCAGGATGCTGCGGGCTTTTGGCGACGCCATCGCTTCGAACCCGGCGGCCATAGGCCGGATCCGGCCATCTACGGCCCGGACGCCCTCTATCTGGAACAGGCATGTCAGCCGCCGGCGGGCAAGCCTGACTGAGCGGTCGTCCCGCTACTGCCGGGCAGGGCTGGCAGCGCATAGAGTACCCGGCAGGCCTTGATCAGCTGGCGTAGCAGGCGCCGTAAGGTCTGGCTGTCGTTCATCAGGGTGGCCGCCTGCAGGGGCGCCAGCTGATGGCCTCGAATGAGCAGCTCCATGTCCTCCCGATCCCGCCGCGACGCCAGGCCGATACGCTCCGCCAGGAGAGCCAGGGTCGCCTCCCGCTCCGTCGCGCTGGCGGTGACCAAGCGCTCCAGCTCACGATTGGTGTGCCATAGCCGCTCCTGCATCAGCCGATATTGGCGCTGCAGCACCAGATTGTCCGACTCCAGGGCGGACACCCAGTTGGCCTGCAGGCTTCTGGCCAGCCGCACCGCCTCACTGAGGTTACGCGCCGCCCCCAACAAGATCTCCACCTGCTCACGCTGCTGGGGGGCCAGTCCCTCCTTGCACAGGGCCCCAAAGGTGAGGATTTCGCCAAACAGCTGCTTGACCCGCTTTTGATACAACTCCTGCATCGGCGCCAAAGCATGCCCGGAGGCAGGTTGAAACTGCGCCTTGTCTGACGCCAGCATCTCCTTGACGGGGATCCCCAGCAGCCCCTGGGCACTCACCTCCTGATATTGGCTCAGCAGATGCCGCACCTCCTTGCCCAAGGCCTGCTCCGCCGCCAGCGGGTGGGCGGCGGATACGGGATCCAGATAGCGGGCATGCACCTTGTCATCCGGCAGCTCAGGCGCCGGCCACAGCCGCACCATGAGCCGGGCCACCCCAGCCCGACAGGGCAACAGCCAGCCGATGGCGAGCAGATTGAACAGGGTGTGAAACAGCGCCAGACGCAGCGGATAGGCCAGCGGCGGCACCCCCACCAGATCGGCCAGGGCATCATTCAACCCCGTCACAGGCACAAACAGACACAGGCACAGCAGGGCCGTGACGCCCTTGAACAGCAGATCCAGCAGCGCCAATCGCTTGCCATCCAGCGACGCATTCACAGCCCCCAACAGCACGGGGCCAGACGCCCCCACATTGATGCCGATGACGAGGGCCAAGGCATTGTCATAGCTCACCTGGCCGGCATTGACCGCCGCCAACACCAGCAGCAGGGCGCCATGACTGGACTGGATCACGAGGGTCATGGCCATGCCCAGCAAGGCGTAGAGGATCACCCCTTGCCAACCACTCAGTTGCCAGCGGCTGAGGGCCACCCAGTCCGACAGATGGGCGAAGCCTTGGTTGATCTCAGCAATACCCAGCAAGAGAAAGCCTGCCCCGGAGAGGGCCATGCCCATGGGGCGACCGCCCCAGCGCGGCAGTGAGATCAGCAACATGCCCAACACCAACAGCGGCTGGCCATAAGTGCCCAGCTCCAGCGTCATCCCCAGGCTGGCCAGCAACCACCCGCCCGTGGTGGTGCCCAGACTGGCGCCAGCCAGTATGCTGATGCCGGCCAGCAGGTTAATCAGGCCGGCAGAGATGAAGGAGAGGGTCAGCAGCAAGACCAGGGCGCTGGACTGGGTCAGCACTGTGGCTCCCAGGCCCAGCAGCCAGGCCTGCCAGGCGCGGGCCGTCACCCGTCTGAGCCCCATGCGCAGCTGGCTGGAGGCGATATGGCCAAAGCCTTGCTCGAGAAAAAACATGCCAAACAGGAAGATGGCGATCCCCGCCGCCACCTGACGCAGGCTCGGATGGCTGCCCAGCAACCAGAGCCCGCCCACTACGACCAGGGCCAGCAGCCAGCCCCGCTGGCGTACCAACCAGCGGAACGGCCTTGCCTGCCAATCCTGACGCCCCAGTGCCAGCCAATCTGCCATTGCCCGCTCTCCTTGCCCACCTGATCTGACATTAGCGCATGAAACAGGGAGCCAGCTGCGCAGGGGTGTGCCTGTCATCAATCTTTCAGATGACTGCCATGGCAGTGCCACCGGGCCGTCCTATCTTCTTAGCCGCTTTGCTTGGCCGTTTTGCTTAACCGGAGTCCATGATGATCAAGGTATTTCGTAGCTGTCTGCCACGTCAGATAGCTCGCCATGTGATGGCTTACTATCAGGGCAGCTTCTTCATCGAGATGGATGGTCCCTTTCGTTTCGACAAAGGCTTTGTCTGTTACGAGGGGGGGCTGGAACCCACAGCGCTGCAGACCATAGCCCGCATCAATCAGGAAGTGCGGGCCATGCACAGATTTAGGCCCTAAATGAAACGGCCCTCACTCGCGAGGGCCGTTGCTGATCTGGGTGATCTTGCCATCCTTGATGGTGACAATTTGCATAAACTGCCCCTTGCCCATGGACAGGGTCCAGCGCTCTCCCTCCTTGACCTGGGTCAGCTCGCCGCTCTGGCTCTCCTGGCGACGGCTAATGTCCTCCACCAAGACGGGTTTACCACAACGAGCCACCACGGCCGAGGCCGGTTCCCCTTCCTGCACCACCTGATTACCGCACCGCAAGATACCGGCCTGGGCGGCCAGGCTGGCGGCGGCCAAACCCACACCCACTACCCATTTACTTAGTGTCACGACAATGACTCCTGTTACTGTTGACGGAGCCAAATATATCCCTGCGCAATGGCCGGCGCCAGTCATGCCAGCAAAGGACTTCAACATTTTTTGCCGCCGCCGATAACAGGACAGAAAGGCCGGCAACAGGAGTTCGACAATGGAACTTGACTCAGTCCGACAACAGCTGCAGTCCACCTGTCAGCACATAGGTGGTCACTTCCAGCTTGAAGAGAGTGAGGGCGAATGGCACGCCCTCATCATCCAGGGGAATCACTGGTGGCACCTGCTGATCGCCGATCTCGATCTGCTGCGCCACCAGCTGGACGGCATCAGTCGCCATGGCTTGCACTAGCTAGCCTGCGGTCTACTCCGATACCACAACGATGCCCGACTCCGTCACCAGGTAACCCCGCGCCCGGTCCGCATCATGGTCGTAGCCAATCTCGGCACCATCGGCGATGGTGACGCCCTCATCTATGATGGCGCGCCGCAGCTTGACGTTACGCCCCACCGTCACCCCTTCAAACAGGATGCAATCCTCCACCAGGCTGTAGCTGTTGACCCGGCAACGGGGGCCCAGGATGGAGCGACGCACTGTGCTGCCACTGGTGACACAGCCACCACAGACATAAGAGTCAAGGTTCTGGCCCCGCCGTCCCTCATCGTCAAACACCGTCTTGGCCGGTGGGTAATTGCTGGGCTTGGTCAGGATGGGCCACTGATAGTTGTAAAGATTGAGCTGCGGGGTCACCCCAATCAGATCCATGTTGGTCTCAAAATAGGAGTCCAGCGTCCCCACGTCCTTCCAGTAGCCGCGCTCCGCTTCCTGCATCAGCGGCACCTCATTCTGGCTGAAGTTGTAGGCAAACACCCGGTCGCCCTGCTCCAGCATCATGGGGATCACATGTTTGCCGAAGTCCAGATCCTCGTAGCGATCCAGCCCGGCCTTGAGCACCTCGATGAGTTTGAGCCGGGAGAAGATGTAGTTACCCATGGAGGCGTAACAGGTCTCCCGTCCCGGTATGGTCTGCGGTACCTTGGGCTTCTCGGCAAAGCAGGTGATGCGGTCGTTGGTGTCCACCGAGAAGACGCCAAACCGGCTGGCGTCGACCTGCGGCACCTCCAAGGCGGCGATGGTGATGTCCGCCTGCTGGCCGTCGTGGAACTCGATCATCTGACGGATATCCATCTTGTAGATGTGATCCCCGCCGAAGATGGCCACAAAGTCCGCATCGGACTCCTCCAGGAATCGCAGATAGTGGCAGATGGCATCGGCGGTGCCCTTGAACCAGGCCTCCCGCTCACTGTTGGTTTCCGGCGAGATGTCATCGAAGAACTCATCCTTACCGGCCCAGCGATTCCAGGACTCGCGGATGTGTTTGTTCAGGGTGTAGGAGCGGTATTGGGTCAGCACGTAGACGTTGCGGATCCCCGAGTGGAAAAAATTGCTCAGCACAAAATCGATGATCTTGTACTTGCCGGCAAACGGCACGGCGGGTTTGGGGCGACGCTGGGTAAGCGGGCTAAGTCGCTCCCCCTTGCCGCCCGCCAACACCATGCCAATGGTTTTTTTATGGATCTGATGCTGATATGCCATGGGATGCTTCCTTCTGCTATCGGAATAAAACGAACACTGGGCTGTGCCTTGCCCAGGCGAGTCCCTCGCCATTTGAAAACGGTATCATGCTGTCGCAGACAAAGGCCAGTGCATTTATCGCTGAATGTCCAAACAGTGATTCACTAAACAGTTAAGCAATAGCTCGCGGCAGTTTTATTGCTGTGCGGCCGACAACCAAGGCGCCGAACTGGCAGAGGGTAAAAAAAAGAGCGCCAAAAGGCGCTCTTTTTACTCCGCATGGCTTAGGCCACGCTGCAGGGCTTCAGATACCAGATGTAGTCGGCATAGTCCTGGATGGAGCGGTCGGAGTTGAACTTGCCCATGGTGGCAGAGTTCACGATCACGGCCTTGGCCCAGGCTTGCTTGTCACGGTACAGGGCATCCACCTTCTTCTGGGCTTCTGAGTAGGACTCGAAGTCGGCCAGGGCCAGGTAGGTATCACCACCGTCCAGCAAGGCGCGCTTGATGGAGGACAGCTCGCCCGGACGACCCGGCGTGAAGAAGTCGGTGTCCATCCAGTCCAACACAGCCTTGATTTCCGGGTTGGCGTAGTAGTAATCCCAGGGGTTGTAGCCCTTGGCCTTCAGCGCCTTCACCTCATCCACGGTCAGACCGAAGATGGCGTTGTACTCGGCACCGGCTTCCTCGGCGATCTCGATGTTAGCACCGTCCAGGGTACCCAGGGTGATGGCACCGTTCATGGCCAGCTTCATGTTGCCGGTACCAGAGGCTTCGTAACCGGCAGTGGAGATCTGCTGGGATACGTCGGCCGCCGGGATCAGCTTCTCAGCCAGGCTCACGCGGTAGTTAGGCATGAAGACAACCTTCAGCTTGCCCTGGATGCGCGCATCGTTGTTCACCCGCTCGGCCACCTTGTTGATGGCATAGATGATGTCCTTGGCCAGCTTGTAACCAGGCGCCGCCTTGGAGCCGAAGATGAACACACGCGGGTGCATGTCGTAGTCCGGGTTGGCCAGCAGACGACGATACAGGGCCATGATGTGGATCAGGTTCAGCTGCTGACGCTTGTACTCGTGCAGACGCTTGATCTGGATGTCGAAGATGGCGTCGGCACTCACATCGATGCCAGTCTCATCCTTGATCACCTTGACCAGCTTTTCCTTGTTGGCACGCTTGATGTCCATGAACTTCTTCTGGAAGGCGGCATCGTCGGCATGCTTGAGGGCGCCGCGCATCAGATCCAGCTTCAACGGCCACTCGGTACCGACAGTGTCGGTGTACAGCTTGGCCAGTTCCGGGTTACAGGAGAGCAACCAGCGACGCGGGGTGACACCGTTGGTGACGTTGCACATCTTCTCCGGCCACAGCTCGGCGAACTCGGGGAACAAGTCTTCCTTCACCAGCTTGGAGTGGATTTCGGCCACGCCGTTGACCTTGTGGGAACCGATCACACACAGGTTACCCATGCGCACCTTGCGCTGGCTGCCTTCTTCAATGATGGACAGCTTGGCCTTGATGGCATCGTTGCCCGGCCACTTGGGCTCAACCAGATCTTCCAGGAAGCGACGGTTGATTTCGTAGATGATTTCCAGGTGACGCGGCAGCACCCGTTCGAACAGGTACAGGGCCCACTTTTCCAGGGCTTCCGGCAGCAGGGTGTGGTTGGTGTAAGAGAACACCTTGTAGCAGATGGCCCAGGCGGCATCCCAATCCAGCTCTTCCTCGTCCACCAGGATACGCATCAGTTCCGGGATGGCGATGGTGGGGTGGGTGTCGTTCAGCTGAATGGCGATCTGCGCAGCAAATTGGCTGAAGTCACTGCCATGAGCACGCTTGTAGCGGCGCATGATGTCCTTCAGGGAGCAGGCGCAGAAGAAGTACTGCTGCACCAGACGCAGTATTTTACCGGCCTCGGTCTCGTCGTTCGGGTAGAGCACCTTGGAGATGGTCTCGGCCTGGGCCTTTTCAGCCTGGGAGTCGATGTAACCACCGGCGTTGAACACATCCCAATCGAAGAATTCAGAGGCGCGGGATTCCCACAGACGCAGGATGTTGACGGTCTTGCCTTCGTAGCCAACGACCGGGATATCCCAAGGTACCCCTTTGATCTTCTGGCCGGCGTGCCACACCTTCTTCATCTTGCCATCGGCACCAAACACGGTTTCGACGTAGCCATACAGGGGGATCTCCTGAATGGACTCGGGACGGCAGATTTCCCAGGGGTTACCGTATTCACGCCAGGAGTCCGGGCGCTCGATCTGACGGCCGTCACGGATCTCTTGACGGAACAGACCGTGCTCGTAGTGCAGACCGTAACCGATGGCCGGCAGGTTCAGGGTAGCCAGGGAGTCGATGAAACAGGCCGCCAAACGCCCCAGACCACCGTTACCCAGTGCCATGTCCGGCTCTTCTTCGCACAGGTCGGCGATGTCGATACCCAGATCCTTGAGGGCGGCACCACAGGTCTCATACAGACCCAGGTTGTGCAGGTTGTTGGCAGTCAGGCGGCCCATCAGGAATTCGGCAGACAGGTAGTGCACGGCACGGGTGTCTTGCGTCAGGTGGGTCTGCTGGGTTTGCGTCAAACGCTCGTAAACCTGCTCGTTGACCGCTGCGCAGGTGGCCTTCCACCAGGACTGGCGGCTCGCCTTCTCTTCGCTGGTACCCAGCGTGGAACGCAGGTGGTGAATGATGTTTTGCTTCAGCTGGTCTTTGTCGAGCGAACCTGGCTGTTCAACTTTTTTCTTCGCCATAACCGATTTCCTTCGTTACTCGAGAGTTTTGCCTCAGGGGCTACCGGGTGGAATTATAAGGTCTATTAATCCGGCAGCAGAATACTACCCAATGGGGTGACCCTAAAATTTAACCTAAGTCACATTTCATCCTGGTTATCCCCCCCTATTTTCATGAAAGTATTTTCAAAAACAAGCTGATAACATAAGGTTTATAAATCCTTTGTTTTCAAAGCCTTGCTGCACTTTATCGACTCATGATTAATCGATTAGCATATTTTCCTTGAATTGCCATGAAAATATCTGAAAATAGCCGCAGTTTAAACGCAGCAAGAAAGCGATTTCAGGTTTTTGGTGAATAACAGACTCAAATTTGCTGGACCACAGCCACCTGAAACGGCTAAGAAAAAACCGACCCTAGGGTCGGTTTTTTTTGCTTAACCAGCTCAGACGCCCGCTTTGGCCAGGGCGGCGGAGACGATCTCCTGAGCTTCCTTCTGGATGCGATCCAGATGGGCCTCACCGATAAAGCTTTCCATATAGATCTTGTAGATGGATTCGGTGCCACTGGGGCGGGCGGCAAACCAGCCGTTCTCGGTCACCACCTTAAGGCCACCGATGGCCGCGCCGTTACCCGGCGCCGCGGTCAGCTTGGCCAGGATAGGTTCGCCAGCCAGTTCGGCCGCTTCTACCAGCGCCGGATCCAGCTTGGAGAGCACGGCTTTTTGTTCGGTATTGGCCGGGGCGTCGATACGACGATAGAGCGGCGCGCCAAACTGGGCAGTGATCTCGTTGTAGAGGGTCTGGGGATCCTTGCCGGTCACCGCCATGATCTCGGCGGCCAGCAGGCACAGCAGGATGCCGTCCTTGTCGGTGGTCCATACCTTGCCATCCTTGCGCAGGAAGGAGGCACCGGCGCTCTCTTCGCCACCAAAGCCGAAGCTGCCATCGAACAGGCCATCGACGAACCACTTGAAGCCGACCGGCACTTCCTTGAGCTCGCGACCGATGCTGTTGGCCACGCGGTCGATGATGGAGGAAGAGACCAGCGTCTTGCCCACCGCAGCCTGAGCCGGCCAGTGGGGTCTGTGGGTGAAGAGGTACTGGATGGCCACCGCCAGGTAGTGATTGGGGTTCATCAGGCCGGCCTTGCAGACGATACCGTGACGATCGTTATCCGGATCGTTAGCCACGGCCACGTCAAACTTGTCCTTAAGATCAATCAGGCTGGCCATGGCCCAGGGGCTGGAACAGTCCATGCGCACCTTGCCATCCTTATCCAGGGTCATGAAGGAGAAAGTGGGATCCACCGCATGGTTGACCACTTCGATGTTCAGACCATAGGTCTTGGCAATCACATCCCAGTAGGCCACGCCTGAGCCGCCCAGCGGATCCACGCCGATCTTCACGCCAGCCTGCTTGATGGCGTCCACATCGATGACGTTCTTCAGATCCTCGATGTAGGGAGTCATGAAATCGTGCTCCTGCACGTTGCTCATGGCGCGCGCCTGGGTGAAGCTCACCCGCTTGACTCCAGCCAGCCCCTGCTCCAGCAGCGCGTTGGCACGATCTTCCACCCACTTGGTGATCTCGCCCTCAGCCGGGCCACCATGGGGCGGGTTGTACTTGAAGCCACCGTCATCCGGCGGGTTGTGAGACGGGGTGATGACGATACCGTCCGCCTTGTCGGTGAGCCCAGCCCCGTTGTAACGCAGGATGGCGTGGGACACCACCGGCGTCGGGGTATAACCCAGCCCCTTCTCGATACGCACCTCCACCCCATTGGCGGCCAACACTTCCACCGCGGAAGCCAGCGCCGCCTCAGAGAGGGCGTGGGTGTCCATGCCGATAAACAGCGGACCTGTGATGCCCTGAGCCTGGCGGTATTCGGCAATCGCCTGGCTGACGGCCAGGATATGGGATTCGGTGAAGGCGCTCTTCAAGGAGCTGCCACGGTGACCCGAGGTACCAAACGCCACCCGCTGATCCGGCTTGGTCATGTCCGGCTTGTTCAGGTAATAGGCCGACATCAAGCGAGGGATGTTGGTGAGATCTTGCAGACGGGCTGGCTTACCAGCGTGTTCATGTTGGGCCATATCAAATTTCCTAATTGAATGTGTAGTTGAGACTAAACCTTGTCACACACCTGCTCGATCAGTTCGGCAGGGTAGGCCATCGCCGTCATCACCTGATGGATGATAAACCGCTTGCGTGCGGTGTTGGTGTTACTGATGACCCAAAATGGCGTATCGGGAATGGGTTTGGGCTTGGTGGTGGTGCCGTTGGCCTGCAGTTCCTCTGGCGTGCGGGCGATATAAAGGCGCTTGCGGCCCTTAAGCTCGGCCGCCTGCGCGAAAGCCTCGGGCTGCCCCCGATACAAGGCAGTGAGCAACAGCATGAAGCGGGCGATGGAGCTCTCCTGCGCCGCCAGCGTGTCGGCATCCGGCAAGCTGGCCGGCCAGCCCACCAAGCCACTGTCCGGATTGTCAGCCGGAGCCAGAATGTCTCTGTCCCCCCATGCCATGGCAGCTTGAGAATTGACCCCCAGCAGGCGCCGCAAAATGTCGGAGGCACTTTCACCTATGTGCTGAGTCTGGCTGGCAATGTAACGGTAAAGCTCTTCATCAACCTCTATGGTCTTCATGGCACTTCTTGCAATTGGGTTACACGATAAATGGGCGGATTATACATAGTCCTCATCAAGAGCCCAACCATTGGGCTGTCCCGCGGGTGCCTCATGAAACCTGACATATCCCTTTATTTTACATGGTATTGTTTTCACAGCGATTAATGCATCATGTGCTCGCCCTACAAGGAGTACCCCATGCAGCTTCATACCCAGTTCCACCCTGGCAACCAGGCCCCTGTGGTGGTCTTGATCCATGGCCTGTTTGGCAGTCTGGACAATCTGGGCCAGTTGGCCAAAGCCCTCGGCACGGCAGGCTTTGGTGTACTGAGTCTGGATCTGCGCAATCACGGCCGCTCCCCTCATTGCACCGAACACAGTTACCCGGCCATGGTGGCGGATCTCGTTGACTTGCTAAACACCCAAGGGGTGTCGCAGGTCATGCTGCTGGGTCACTCCATGGGCGGCAAGGTGGCCATGCAGTTTGCCCTGCATCATCCGGAGCGGGTACAACGTCTGGTGGTGGTGGACATGGCGCCGGCAGACTATGCCCCCGGCGAACACGATGCCGTCTTCGCCGGTTTGCAGGCGGTAGCCCAGCAGGCCCCCTTGAGCCGCGCCCAAGCTGATGCCTGTCTGTCACAGCAGCTGACGGAACCGGCGGTGCGCCAGTTTCTGCTGAAGTCTTTCTTGCCGGACAGCCAGGCCGGCTGGCGCTTCAATCTGCCAGTGCTGCATGCGCAATACCCGCAAATCCTGGCCTGGCCCAGCGTCGAAGGGCGTTATCCCGGCCCTACCCTCTTTATCAAGGGGGAGCTTTCCCCCTACCTGCAGCCTGAGCATCAGGCGAGTATCCACAGGCTGTTCCCCCAAGCCAGGGCCAAGCTGGTGCTGGGAGCAGGCCATTGGCCACATGCTGAAAAACCCGTGCTGTTCAACAAGCTGGTTGTGGATTTCCTGTCGGCAAGCAGTTAACAGCCCACCCCCGCTATGCTATAGTTCGCCGGCTGTGCTGAGCCCAGTAGCCGTCTGGAAGCGAGGTTTTTCCCGATGGCGCTCCCAGACCGGGTATCCGGCGCCAAGGCGATGCCCCTTCGCCCAGAATCCGTTGTTGATCGTTGTAAAAAGAAAGGTATGGCAAAACAGCAGTCCGATCGCACCACCCTGGATTTGTTCGCCGATGAGAAGAGGCCAGGGCGACCCAAAACCAATCCCCTCCCCCGTGAGCTGCAGCTGAAGATCAACAAACGCAATCAGCTAAAACGGGACAAGGAGAAGGGCTTTCGGCGGGTCGAACTCAAGCTGGAAGCCAGCGTGCTCGAGCATCTCAACCAGTTGGCCAAGGCGCAGCAGATCAGTCGTGCCGACTTGATCCAATGGTTGATAAAACAGCATATTGATACCTGCCACGCCGCCGGCGGGCAGGAATGACTCATACTTAATCACTCCTCAATACCAAGGGTAACGAACCACTATGGCAAGCGTAGGTCTTTTCTTCGGTAGCGATACCGGCAATACCGAAACCATCGCCGGCATGATCCAGAAGGAGCTGGGAGAACAGCTGGTGGATGTGCGGGATATCGCCAAGAGCAGTAAGGAAGAGATCGCTCAGTTCGATCTGTTGATCCTGGGCATCCCCACTTGGTACTACGGTGAGGCGCAAGCCGACTGGGATGACTTCTTCCCGGAGCTCGAAGAGATTGACTTCACCAACAAGCTGGTGGCCATCTTTGGTTGCGGTGATCAGGAGGATTATGCCGAGTATTTCCTCGACGCCATGGGCACACTGCGGGACATAGTCGAAGCCCGTGGCGCCATCATCATGGGCCACTGGCCCACCGAAGGCTATCACTTTGAAGCCTCCAAAGCCCTGGTGGATGATCACCACTTTGTCGGTCTGGGCATAGATGAAGACCGTCAACCCGAGCTGACCGAAGGGCGCGTCAAGGCCTGGTGCAAACAGCTGGTGGAAGAGATGTGCCTGGCCGAGCTGCAATAACACTGCGGGTGACCACCGACAGCAAGATCACGCCATAAGGTCGGCATCTGCCGACCTTATTCTTATGAGCCATCGGCCCCGGAAAATGGTCTCGCCTTCGCCGCACCAGACGGAGACCAATGCCGATGATTTAACAACCCCGTCACCAATCTGGTCGTTACGGTTCCAATTTGGCTAGATTGAAACGTATAATGAGTATCATCAAAGCCAAATAGTCGGCCTGATTGAGGCCCTTGAGCAAGATACTCAATATGACAACCAACAGCCAACAGCTAAAAGACGCCGGTCTGAAGATCACCTCTCCACGCACCAAGATACTGGAGTACCTGCAGCTGCCTGAATGTCAGCACATCAGCGCCGAAGATCTCTACAAGCTCTTGCTGGAGCAGGGCGAAGAGATCGGCTTGGCCACCGTCTATCGGGTGCTCAACCAGTTTGACGATGCCGGTATCGTCACCCGCCATCACTTTGAAGGTGGTAAGTCGGTATTCGAGCTGGCGCACCAGGATCATCATGATCATCTGGTGTGTCTGGATTGCGGACGGGTGATCGAGTTCCATGACGATGTCATAGAGCAGCGACAAAACGCCATTGCTAAGGCCCATGGTCTGGAGCTGACCCACCACAGCCTCTATCTGTATGGCCACTGCAACAGCCCCGAATGTGTTGCCAAGCGCAGCGTTAAAAAATAAGCCCAGCGTTAGATCATGATGCACAGCACCGAGAAATAGTCAGGCTCATGCCTGCCAATAAAAAACCGCCCATCTCCTGTGGCGGTTTTTTTGTGGGGCTGGCGGCATCGCCGCCAGCCAGTCTGAGGCGATCAGCCCTGCCAGGTATCCCGCAGCGCGACCGTCAAGTTAAACACCAGATGCTCCGGCGTGGATAACTTGCTGTCAGCACAGAAATACCCTTCACGCTCGAATTGGTATGCCAGCTCCGGCTTGGCCTCCCTCAAGCTCGGCTCCACCCTGGCCCCCTCGATCAGGGTCAGGGAGTTGGGATTGATGGTAGAGAGAAAATCCTCTGCAGCACCGGGATTGGGCACGGCAAACAGGCGATCGTACAAGCGCACCGTGGCTGGCACGGCATGCTGGGCACTGACCCAGTGGATCACCCCCTTGACCTTGCGCCCATCGGCCGGATCCTTACCCAGGGTATCGGCGTCATAGGTGCAGTAGATGGTGGTCACCTTGCCATCAGCATCCTTCTCCACCCGCTCCGCCTTCACCACATAGGCGTGACGCAGACGAACTTCCTTGCCCAGTACCAGCCGCTTGAACTGCTTGTTAGCTTCTTCACGGAAATCCGCCTCGTCGATCAGGATCTCACGGGCAAACGGCAGCTCATGAGTGCCCAGCTCAGGCTTGTTGGGATGATTGGGCGACTGCAACAGCTCGACCTGGTCCTGCGGGTAGTTCTCGATCACCAGCTTGACCGGACGCAATACCGCCATGGCGCGCGGCGCATGCTCGTTAAGATCCTCGCGAATGCAGGACTCCAGAGCACTCATCTCGACGGTATTGTCCTGCTTGGTGACGCCAATGCGACGGCAGAACTCGCGGATGGCCGCCGGTGTGTAACCGCGACGCCGCAGGCCGGAGATGGTAGGCATACGGGGGTCATCCCAACCCTCCACCAATTTTTCTGTCACCAGCAGATTGAGCTTGCGCTTGGACATGATGCTGTATTCAAGATTCAGCCGGCTGAATTCATATTGACGGGGATGACAGTCGATACTGATGTTATCCAGCACCCAGTCATACAGCCGACGGTTATCCTGAAACTCCAGCGTACAGATGGAGTGCGTAATGCCCTCCAGGGCGTCCGAGATGCAGTGAGTAAAGTCGTACATGGGGTAAATGCACCACTTGTTACCGGTTTGGTGGTGCTCGGCAAACTTCACCCGATAGATGACAGGATCCCGCATGACAATAAAGGAGGATGCCATGTCAATCTTGGCCCGCAGGCAAGCCTGCCCTTCCTGAAACTCCCCCGCTCGCATCTTCTCAAACAGCGCCAGATTCTCTGCCACACTGCGATCGCGATACGGGCTGTTCTTGCCCGGACTGGTCAGGGTGCCACGGTATTCGCGGATCTGCTCCGGGCTCAACTCATCCACATAGGCAAGTCCCTTTTCGATCAGCTCCACCGCATAGGCATACAGCTGATCAAAGTAATCTGACGAGTAGCGTACCGCCCCATCCCACTGGAACCCCAGCCACTGCACATCCTTCTGGATGGACTCAACGTACTCAACTTCTTCCTTGGCCGGGTTGGTATCGTCAAAACGCAGGTTGCAGCGTCCCTGGTAATCCTGAGCGATACCGAAATTCAGGCAGATGGACTTGGCATGGCCAATATGCAGGTAACCATTGGGTTCCGGCGGAAAACGGGTCTGTACCTGGTGATGCTTACCACTGGCCAGATCCTCGTCGATGATTTGCCGGATGAAATTGGTGGGGCGATTTTCCGCCTGAGTCATTTACTCACCTCAAGATCGATAGAAGCTTCAACTGCGCTAACCGCTTATGATCCATGAATCTCCCGGCTGGCTCAAGTGCAATTGACAGGCCATCTCCCGGCACACTGATAAGCCAACACACAACCGGCCATAAACACTCAAGGCGCTAAGCCGGATGAGACAACAGACAAGGCAATCGGAGGTGTGAATATGGCACACTGCTGTCCTCATCCAAGCTGTTCATCGCCTGCAGGTTGCCCACCTGAAACGGAAAACAGCCGCTCTTCGCTGTGCGCGCTTAGGAGGTCACATGTACGCACTCACTCATGCCCTGATCCATACCGACAGTCAGTGCCTGACCGATCAGGCCCTGCTGATAGACGGCGATCGGATCGTTGGCCTGCAACCCCAGCAGAGCCTGCCGCCGACCTTACCGCGCCACGAACTGGCAGGCTGCCACCTCACCGCCGGTTTTATCGATCTGCAACTTAACGGTTGTGGCGGCGTGCTGTTTAACCACAGTCCGACCCTGACCACGCTGCACACCATGCACCAAACCAACCTGCGCAGCGGCACTACCAGCTTCCTGCCAACCCTGATCAGCGCGCCGGATGAGACCATCTGTAGCGCACTGTCCGCCGTCAAATCGTTCATGACGACGCAGGCCGATCACGTGCTGGGCATGCATCTGGAGGGGCCCTATACCAACCCGCAACGCAAGGGCATACATCCCCTGCCCCAGCTACGCCATCCCACGGACGACATGATTGACTTTCTGTGTCAACAAGCCCCCTGGTTGCGCAAGATCACGCTGGCACCGGAGCAAAACAGACCGGAGCACATTCACCGGCTCAAAACTGCCGGCATACTGGTCGCGCTGGGACACAGTGCCGCCAATTATCAAGAGGCCATGGACGGTTTTGCCGCCGGCATCGGCTTTGCCACCCACCTCTACAACGCCATGACCCCCACCCTCAACGGTCGGGAGCCTGGCGTTGTCGGAGCCATCTACGATCACCCCTGTGTCTACGCCGGCATAATCGCGGATGGCCACCATGTGCATTGGGCCAATGTCCGGCTGGCCCATAAGGTCATGGGGCCGCGCCTGTGTCTGGTGACGGATGCCGTGGCGCCGGCAGGAGCGCCGGCGGGCTTCGATCAGTTTGATTTTTGTGGCACCCAGGTATTCTTTCGCCAGGGCAAATGCGTTGATGCCAAGGGGACTTTAGGTGGTTCGGCCCTGACCATGATAGAGGGGGTCGCCAACCTGGTACGGCATGTCGGCCTGCCACTGGATGAGGCGCTGCGGATGGCCTCCCTCTACCCAGCCCGCGCCTTGGGTGTTGCCGATCGCTTGGGCAGCATAGCCGCGGGCAAGGTGGCGAATCTGGCGGTGTTTGATGCCGACTTTCAGATCAAGGCCACTGTGGCCAAAGGCCAGTATCACGCGCTCAGCACATGACAGCAGCACAGTTAGCCCATCTGTGGCGCAGTCCTCATCCATGAACCAGGCCCTTGTCGCTGCGCCCTCTGCCCTGGCAGCTTCCATCAGAACTTATCCATTGAGCTTGCCGGCTTTCGGTAAACCGGCCCCCAAGGCGAGGTGCCATGCAAACGAGCCCCGAATGAGGAAAATCTGCTACGGACCAGATGACCTGTCTCACGAAATAATGCCCTGACAAACTGCGCGCATGCGCCATTCCTGCCACGGAATGGCCTTTTTAGCGCGTTTTTCAGTCATTGTTGCTAGGGCGCGGCGCTGGAAGCGGGCATTTATGAGTCTTTTATGTTGCCGCAAGTTTTTGATTAAATATTTTTATCGTAATATGAAAAAACTCGATTTTTAAGTCTGTTGCCCCCTGAACATACTTGCCCGCGACAGTTCCACCAACAATGAATACGAGCATCATGAGCTTCGAAACTGATAAGCGCTTTAATGACTTGCAACACTTTCCCCGGGGTATCCGCCGCAGTGGCGAATTCACCGTTGCTGAAGCCGACCTGCTCGAACGGCATGGCCACGCCATGCTCAATCTGTATCAAGGCAAGACTCAGCCACAGGATGAGTTGGAAACCAGCTTCCTGGAGAAGGTGCAGCAAGGTGACGCCAGCGGCCATCCCTACGCCAAGGTGTGGTTGAAGTACCTCAAGGTGATAGGCCCGCGCCGGGTACACCGCCTTTGTACCGCCTCAGGCTCCGGTAGCGATGAGAGCAGCTTCGATACCGTGGATGAGTCTCTGGAGTAATGGATACCGATCTGCTGCGTACCTTCATCGAGGTCAGTAAGACTCGTCATTTTGGCCGCGCAGCAGAAAACCTGTATCTGACACAGTCGGCGGTCAGCTTTAGGATCCGCCAGCTGGAGCAGCAACTGGGTGTCACCCTGTTTGCCCGCCACCGCAATAACATCCAGCTGACCACCGCAGGCCAGCACCTGATCCCCTATGCGGAGAGCATCTTACTCACACTGGGGCGGGCCAAACAGGAACTGGCACGAGATCAAGCCCAGCAACAGCTGCTGGCGGTCGGTGCTCCGCTGTTTTGTTGGGAAATGGGGTTACAAGCCTGGCTGGATCATTGGTTTGCCCAGGGCAGCCAACCGGCCTTACGGCTGGAAACGGCTAACCGGGAACAGCTCTGTCGCCAGTTGCTTGAGCGCACGCTGGATCTGGCCATCCTCGCGGAACCCAGCAAGATCGATGAGGTGACGGTTCGTCCCCTGACCGAATACCAGTTGACCCTGGTCAGCCGCACACCGCAACTTGGTCTTGAACAAGCCCTTAAGCAACCACTGGTCTGGCTGGAGTGCGGCCAACAGAGCGCCCAGCAAGGGATCCCCACCGAACTGCTACAACGCAGCCCCACCTTGCAGACCGGCTCCGCCAACCAGGCCCTGCAACATCTGCTGGCCCATGGCGGCATTGCCTACTTGCCCCGCCACCTGGCAAGCCCGTCACTCAAACAAGGGCAGTTGCATCTGGTGGAAGGCGCCGCCACTCTGATCCGGCCCCTCTATCTGGCCTATCGCCATGGCTTCGAGCAGGAGGAGCGGCTGGCTAACCTGCTGGCCACCCCACTCATCTTCGGCGCGCGCCGCTAAACAGGCAGCGGGTACTGCGCCAGCACGCTGCCACTGTCTCGCGCCACCAGGGTCAGGCAATGCGCCTCGTAGCGACCATAACTGGCCGGCTCGCCGTCCCGTGGCATGGCCAGGGAGCCGGGATTAAACCGCATGGGACCAGACTCATCCTGCTGCCAATGCGCCTTGTGAGTATGCCCGGTCAAGAGCAGATCCCGGGGCGTTAGCGGCAGGCTCTCCTGTGGCAGGCAGTGACCATGAGTCATAAAGAAGCGGTGATCATCCACCAACAGCTGGTTGTGGGACGCCAGCACCGGAAACTGCAGCAGCATCTGATCCACCTCGCTGTCACAATTGCCGCGCACGGCGATGATCTGGTGGCGCAGCCCATTGAGCCTCGCCGCCACCCCTTGTGGGTCATAGCCGGCCGGCACTGGGTTGCGGGGACCGTGATTGAGCAGATCCCCCAGTAGCAAGTAATAATCAGGTTGCCAATCCGCCAATTGCTGCAAGGCCTGATCCAGGGCTACCCGATCACCATGAATGTCCGAAAGCAGGGCAAGACGCATAAAAAACGGGCTCAGTGTCAATACAGGAGCCCGCAGTATACCTGGTTCGGGGGTTAGGGGGAGACCACCAAGCCAATCTGGCCCTCGGGCAGCCACTCATAGATGACCTCGGCCTGCTGGTTACAGCAGCCCCCCTGGCAGCCACCAGCCTGGCACTTACGTACCCGCCCCTTGCGCATCCAGACCCCCAGTATGCCCTCCAGCATCCCCTCCGGGATCTGGTGCCGACGCGCCAGCTCTTTTTGACTCATGCGCCCGGCACTTTGCAGGCTCTGGCCCACCTCGTGCAAGATCATAGCAATACCACCTTGCGGGACAGCCGGGCCCCACGGCGGCGCAATAACCAGATGATGCCGGCCAGCACCAGGCCATAGGCCAACAGCCAACTCAGACTCTGTACCGGATGCAGGGTCAGGTTACTGAGCTGGTAGTAGAGGGTGGAGACCATGAAGGCACACAGGTTGCACCACATGGCGGTAAACAGGGCCCAGCTACGGCCTGTCTCCCGCACCAGGGCGCCCATGGCGGCGGCACAAGGCATGTATAGCAGCACGAACAGCAGGTAGGCAAAGGCCCCGGTGGCACCGGCAAAGTGGGTCTGCATGTTACCGAAGATGGAGACATCCACCTCCTGCTCCTCAGCCGCCGTGGCCTGATCGCTGGTCTCCCCCAGCTCAAGACCCATGGGGTCCGCCACATTGATGCCCGCCAGGTTGGCCGGAATGGTCGCCAAAGCCTCCTCAACGCTGGCCAGCAAATCAAAGGGCGTCTCCTCATCCTCACCCGGAGTCTGGTAGAGGTTGTTAAGGGTGCCCACCACGGCCTCCTTGGCGAAGATACCGGTGATAATGCCCACCGTGGCCTGCCAGTTGTCCGGCTCTACCCCCAGGGGTGACAAGACAGGGGTCACCTTCTGCGCCACCAGACTCAGCACTGAGGTATCGCTGTCCTGATGACCAAAACTGCCGTCGGTGCCCAGAGAATTAAACAGGTTCAACACCGCCACCACCACCACTATGGTCTTGCCGGCCCCCAGCACGAAGCTGCGCAGCTTATGCCAGGTCTTGATCAGCATGTTGCCCAGCCGTGGCAATTCGTAATCCGGCATCTCCATCAGCATGGACTCGCTCTTGCCAGGCAGCAGGGTGCGACGCAGCAACAAGCCGGTGAGCACCGCCACCAGAATACCGATGAGGTAAAGCGCAAAGACCACGTTCTGCCCTGAGTTGGGGAAGAAGGCCACCGCAAAGAGGGCATACACCGGCAGGCGGGCGCCACAGGACATGAAAGGCGCCATGGCCGAGGTGATGAGGCGCTCCCGCTCGGAGTTGAGCGTGCGGGCCGACATCACCGCCGGTACGGTACAGCCAAAGCCCATCAGCATGGGCACGAAGGCCTTACCCGGCAGCCCCAAAAAGCGCATCAACCTGTCCACCACGAAGGCCGCCCGCGCCAGATAGCCAGACGCTTCCAACATGGAGAGGAACAGGAACAAGAAGCCAATCACAGGGATGAAAGTGGCCACCGTCTGGATACCGCTGCCAAACCCATCCGATACCGTCGCCACCAGCCACTCAGGCAAGCCAAGGTCCTCAAGCAGATGGCGGCTACCGTCCACAAACAGGGCCCCAGCCAGTATGTCGAAAAAGTCGATGAAGGCGCTGCCCACATTGATGGCAAACAGGAACATCAGGTACATGACCCCCAGGAAGATGGGGATCCCCAGCCAGCGATTGAGCAACCAGCGATCCAGTACCTCACTGGCACTGGCTCCCAGCTTACCATGTTGCTTGAGGCAGGGCTGGCAATGCTGGTGAATGAAGCCGTAACGCACATCGGCCAGGTGCAGATCCAAGTCGGCCAACGCCTTGGCGCGATTGCACAGATTGGTCGCCGCATCCGGCTCGGTCAGCTGCACAGTATTGGCCAGCAGGGCATCCTCCTCCAGCAGCCGCAGGGCACAGCCCCGCGCCGCCAGATGGGGATGTGACAGACCGGCGGCCAGCTCGGCAATCACCGGCTCCAGCTCATCGCCATAATGCAGGCTGTCCAAGGGCAGCTGAGGTTGCCCGGCCAGGGCCCCCCCCAGCATGGCCTTGAGGGCGCGGGTCTGCTTACGATTGTGCGCCGACAGAGCCACCACTGGGCAACCCAGTACGGCACTGAGTCCCGCCACATCAAGGGTCTGATGACGCTTGGCCACCACATCGGCTTTATTGAGCACCACCAAGAGCGGCAGCCCCAACTCCCGCAATTGCAGGGTCAGGTATAAGGAGCGTGCCAGGTTGCTGGCATCTACCACGTTGACAATCAGATCCGGCTTGTGCGTCAGCACATAGCCCAACGCCAACTGCTCATCCACAGAGGCATCCCGCCCCTCCAGGGCATAGATGCCGGGCAAATCCACTATCTCAAACTCGTCCCCCTCTTGTTCGAAGGCGCCGGTCTTCTTGTCTACCGTGACACCACTCCAATTGCCTACATGCTGATTGGCGCCGGTGAGAGCATTGAACAGGGATGTCTTGCCGCTATTGGGGTTACCCACGGTTACCAGATGCCACTTCATAGGGATTCCACCTCAATCTGACCGGCCAGGGCCCGTTGCAAGGAAAGCGTGATACCATCAGCTGCCACCTGCAGCGGATCGCCCAAGGGGGCACTGCGCAGCAAACGTACCTCTGTATGCGGCAGCAGGCCCATCACCATCAGCTTGCGACGCACAGCCGGGTCAACCCCCGCCAGGCTGCCAATGCGTACCGCCCGGCCGGGTTCCAATTCAGAAAGCAGCATGGAGACTCCTTAACACCATTGATAATGGTTATCAGTAATCGGCATTATAGACCAATTCCCCATGAAGAAAAGGGGGATCTGGATCAACTTGCGTTGAGATTTTGTTTACACAATAGGCAGGAGACACCATGGCCGACAGTCAATCCCGTTTAGTCTACTCCACCGATGGACAGCATATCCTTCAGCAGGCGGCCACGTCGGCCAGCCCCTTCGCCAACGATGGCATCATACGGTTGCGACGAGAAACCAAGGGCCGCAAGGGCGCTGGTGTCATCACCATCCATGGCGTACCCATAGAACAGCAGAAGTCCATCGCCAGCATGCTGAAGAAAAAGTGTGGCACCGGCGGTGGTCTCAAGGATGGCATCATCGAAATCCAGGGGGACAAGCGACAGCTGATCGAGGCCGAGTTGGCCAAGGCCGGCTTCACCACCCGCTGGGTAGGCGGGTAACCAGGCGGTCTGCCACGGCGTGATGGCACTAGAACAGGCTAAGCTGCTCGCCGGCCAGGCCGTCGAAGCTTAAACCGATCCAGGGCAAGATAGCATCGGCCACCGGGCGCAGTTGGCGATCAAGATAATGCTGGTAATCAATGGGGTGCTGGCGATGGCCAACGGGCTCAGGTCCAGCCAGGGTCTGGTAATAGGCGATCTCGCCCCGCCGGGTGTACAAAGGCGGTAGACCCGCCGCCTGCCTGGCCGCTTCCAGCTTGATGGCCGCCTTGACATGCGGTGGCTGAGTCAGCTGATAGGCGGCCAAGGGCCGGCGCAGTTTCTTGTGATAGATGAGCCAGTGGTCCAACTCGCCCTGCCGGGTCTGCCGCACCATCTGCTGCACAAAGGCTGCCACGTCCTCATCATGGAAGATGCGCCAATACAGGCCCTGCTGAAACTGCTTGGCCAGTTCGGTCCAATCACTGCGGATGCTCTCCAACCCCTTGAAGATCAGCTCATCCCCTTGCCCTGAGCTGACCAAGCCGGCGTAACGCTTCTTGCTGCCCTGCTCCTGGCCTCTGATGGTGGGCATGAAGAAACGGGCATAGTGGCGTTCAAACTGCAGCTCCAGACAGGAGCGGATCCCCAACTCCTCGTCCAGCCGCTGCCGCCAGTAGTCATTGATGCCGGCGGCCAGTGCCTTGCCCTGTGCCTCTGGGTCGCGGACTTGCTCGGGCGTCAGCCAGACGAAGATGGAGTCGGTGTCGCCGTAAATCACCTGATACCCCTGCTCCAGCAGCCACAGCCGGCTGTGCTGCATCAACCACTGGCCCCGCAGCGTGATGCTCGACGCCAACTGCGCGTCAAAGAAGCGGCAGCCCGGTGAGCCCAGCACGCCATAAAAGGAATTCATCAACAGCTTGATGGCCTGGGAGAGGACCTCATCCTGCTGGGCCTTGGCCTGATCCCGCGCCTGCCACAACTGGGCCAACAACCCCGGCAAAATGGCCACCTCGGGAGCGAACCGGGCTCCGAGAAAGCCGGGGATGGTGTCCTGCTGTCGGAGCTGGCCCTCCACCAGCGCCAGGGGATCGATGGCAAAGGTACGGATGAGGCTCGGATACAGGCTCTTGAAATCCAGCACCAACACATGTCGATACAGGCCGGGCACCGAGTCCATCACATAGCCGCCGGGTGAGGAGGTGAGGGGGCCCTGCGGCCGATCTGGCGCCACATAGCCCCGCCGATGGAGCCTGGGCAGATACAGATGGCTAAAGGCCGCCACCGAGCCGCCGGGGCGCTCCAGCGCCAGCCCGGAAAGCTGGGCACGGCGTTGCAGGAATGGCAACAGCGCCAGGCGGTCAAACAGCTCCCAAACCAGATGACAATCCTGCAGGTTATAGCGGGCCAGTTGCACCGGATCCTGCTGATGCCACTGCACTATGGCCTGCTCCCGAAGGTGCTCTGGTGTCCCCTGCAGATCCTTGCCCTCCCCCAGCACCTGCCGGGCCACCGCCTCCAGGGCGTAGCTGTCGAAGTGCATGCCGGCGGACTTGAGCGCGGCGATGCCGTCGATGGCCACCCGCCCGGGCAGCAGCAGGGTACCCGCCTCTTTGTTTTCCTGCGAGGGCCAGAAGCGAGCCAGTTGCCCAGCTCGCCCCCAATCGGCCGCCAAACCATGCAACGCCAGCCGCTGCAACAGCAGCCGGCAATCAAAGTTCACCAGATTCCAGCCCAGCAACAGATCCGGATCCTGTTGCCGTAATGTGCAGCCCAGTTGTAGCAACAAGCGACGCTCATCCGGCACCCAGCTGATATGCAAATCCGCCGGCGTCGGACGGGGAGCCCCCACCATGATGATGCTATGCCACTGGCTGTCACACAAACCGACACACAAGAGCCGGCCATCCGGTGCACACTCCACATCCAGCGACAGGGCACGGCCTTGCCAGCTGTGTTCAGCGGGCGCCAAGCGGGTGACCCTGATCTCTCGGTACCCGGCGTGCCGGCTGGCGACACCGCAAAAATGAACACCCGCCGTGATGTAACGCTCCATCAAGTAGCGCTCCACCGGCCGGACATCCGCCTCCAGCAGGGTCAGGCCATGCTGCATCAGCAGGCTGCGGCCTCGATGTTCGGCACTCAAACTAGGAAAATAACAGGCACTTACCGGCTGTTGAGCGAAGGTCTTCAGCGCCAAGGGACGCAGGCGGGCCGCCAGACCATGGGCCCGCAACAGGCTGTCGGCCTGAGCCTGCTGGGTTTGCAGAACAAAGAAGAGGGGCTCGTGATCTGGCACACGCAACAAGGCGGGACCAGTTTGGGTCGTCACCCAAAATTGCAGTTCACAGTGGCCCTGATGATCCAGCGCCTGACGGCTGAGGATAAAGCCGGTCTCATCCACCGGCTGCAAAAGCGTCATGGCCTGACTCGGCAATGCGCCGACTACTCCTTCTTGCCAAAGCCGGAGGCCTTGAGACTAAAGCCCGCCTCGTTACGCCAGGCATCCAGGCCGCTGCGGTTGTTGCCCGCCACCAGGCTGGCGGCCAGGCTGGGGCTGTTGAACAGATAATCTTCGGTCAGACGATAGCCCGGCGCCTCCGTTACCAGCAGGCCCTTGGCCTGCAGGCTGTGGCGCAATTCAATCACCGCCTCGCGCAAGGAATCGGCCTGCTCGGCCACCAGCGTGGAACCGGCCAACAACATGAAGCCAGGCTGGTGACGCTGCCCCACCGGATACCCGCTGGCCACCGCCCCCTTAACGTGAAAATGGTACAGTTCCCGCTCGCCGGGCCGACTCTCCTGCAGGGCCTTCTGCAACGCCATCAGCTCATCGTAGATGTCAATTGGCACCACAGCTGCCTGACGATTACCGCGATTATCCACGATGAAACTGACCTGCTTGCTCAACATCATCCCTGCATCCTCACCTTGTTTGATGGCCCCCCCGGCGCGTC
This sequence comes from Aeromonadaceae bacterium, assembly GCA_021209335.1. Taxonomy (GTDB): domain Bacteria; phylum Pseudomonadota; class Gammaproteobacteria; order Enterobacterales; family Aeromonadaceae; genus Pseudaeromonas. The sequence continues at coordinate 39,836 of JAJOIN010000006.1, read as the reverse complement.
GGACTAGTCTGCCTGTTGTCGGGCCAGGAACCAAGTCATCAGTGAGGAAAGTCGTCTGACGCTGTGATAGGGCTCGGGCCGTGATGGCAAAGTGACCCCGGGTCGATTGACCACCAGGGTCATGAGCCCGGCCCGCAGGGCACTGAGCATACCGGTTTCGGAGTCCTCCACCGCATAACACTGATGAGGCTCGCGTCCCAAGGCCCGCACGGCTCGCTGATAGGGCTCGGGGTGGGGTTTGGCCTGGGTGACATCATCCCGGGTGATCATGACCTTGAAGTAGTGCTGCCAGCCGAAGGCCTTGAGCACCGGCACCACCTCGTGGCGATAGGCCCCGGTCACCAACGCCAGGGTGGCCCCCAGCTCGGCCAGGCCCGCCAACAGCTCATCGGCACCCGGCTCCTTGCGCGGCAATGCGGTGGCCAACAGGGTCATCAGGCGATCCCCTTTGCGCGCCGCCAGCTCCGCCGGCAGTATCGCCAGTTTAAACTCCCGGGCCAGCACGGCTGCGGTACTCAAGGTGCCCATGCCGGCAAAGCGCCGCAAGTACTCCTCCTCATCCAGCGCCGCCCCAAAGACCGACAACTCCTCGGCCCAGGCGGCGTAATGTAGGGGTTCGGAGTCCACCAGGGTGCCATCAAAATCCAAACAGACTGCCATCTGCACCATACCTACTCCTATTATTGGCGGCCATCAGACCGGTCACTGCCCTCTTATTAAAGAAGAGGCGCCCTCGAGACTCAAGGCGGCTAGTCCGGCAGGCGGGGGACAGCTTACGCAATACGGCCGCCGCCCCCTGACAATGACATAAAAAGTCACTTTTAGTGACTATTTATACTTGCGCAAGCTGGGGTTTTTCCCCATCATAACGCCAGTTTTTCAGTTGGAATATCGGCCATGGTTCGCGAAAGAGATGCAGTATTGGTGAGCGCGTTTCGGCACTCGACTCCCTATGTCAATCATCATAGAGGCTCCACCTTTGTCATCATGATTGGCGGCGAAGCCATCGCCGATGAAAACTTCAACAGCATTGTCACCGACATCGCCCTGCTGCAGAGCCTGGGTATCCGGCTGGTGCTGGTGTTTGGCGCCCGGCCGCAGATCGATAACCAACTGGCCCAAGCCGGGATCCGCTCTCGCTTTCACAAACGCATCCGCATCACCGACAGCGACAGCTTTCGCATCATCAAACAGGTGTGTGGCGGACTCCAGCTGGAGATCATGTCGCGCCTGTCCATGGGGCTGGTGAATACCCCCATGGCCGGCGCCCGGGTCAACGTGGTCAGCGGCAATTTTGTCACCGCCCAGCCGCTGGGGGTGGACGATGGCATCGACTACTGCCACAGCGGCCGGGTGCGCCGCATCGATACCCAGGGGATCGAGGGGCAGCTGAACAACAACGCCGTGGTGCTCATCTCTCCCATCGGCTTCTCGGTCACCGGCGAGAGTTTCAGCGTCAACGCCGAAGATCTGGCGGCCCAGGTGGCTATCCATCTCAAGGCCGATAAGCTAATCGCCTTCTGCTCCAACCAGGGGGTGGTGGGCCACACCGGTCAGGTGGTCTCAGAACTGTTCCCCGAGCAGGCCGAGGAGTGCCTGGCACAGCTGGAGGCCCAGGGGGAAGACAGCTCAGGCACCGCCCGCTACATGCGCGCCGCCATCAAGTCGTGCCGGGCGGGCGTGCCCCGCAGCCACCTGGTGAGTTACCGGGAAGACGGCTCCTTACTGCAGGAGCTGTTTACCCGCGACGGCATCGGCACCCAGATAGTTCGTCAGAGTGCCGAGCAGGCCCGCCGTGCCACCATCGATGACATTGGCGGCATCCTGGATCTCATTCGCCCCATGGAAGAAGAGGGCATACTGGTGCGCCGCTCCCGCGAGCAGTTGGAGATGGAGATCGATCTGTTCCAGATCATCGAGCGCGACGGCATGGTCATCGGCTGCGCCGCCCTCTATCCCTTCCCCGAGGAAGGCATGGCCGAGATGGCCTGTGTGGCGATTCATCCGGATTACCGCAACTCCAACCGTGGCGATCGCCTGGTGGCCAAGGTCGAGGAGCAAGCCAGGCTGCAACGGCTGCAGAAGTTGTTTGTGCTGACCACTCGCTCCATTCACTGGTTCCGCGAGCGTGGTTTCGAACCTGTCGAGGTGGCGGATCTGCCGGTGGCCAAGCAGAAGCTGTACAACTACCAGCGCCGCTCGAAGATTTTGATGAAGTCGTTGTAATCTAGACAAAAAAAAGGCGGGGCCGCAATAGACTACGGCCCCGTTTTGGCAATGGAGATTTCTGGTTTCCACGCCGTGGACTATAGCAGCGGGATCCTGGGCATTAGGTGTCATTCGTCACAGTTTGACGCCACTGTTGCAACTGTTTAACAAAAAATCCCAGGCCAGATCACACTTTGAAAGTGTTTTCACTCAAGAAAAAAGATGCTCCCTGGTCACTGCTGGCAATTTTTCGCCCAGGCGGTTGACAGCCAAAGCGTCCACAAGTAAACCTTTACGCCCCGATCTGATGTGTTCGGGACCAGAAGAGGCGCGTTGCCCAGGTAACCGGCAGGAGGAGCCAACTCCCAGGATTGCCGGCCAGGGGGAGCAACGCCGAGACACGGTGCACCGTTGGCGCGGCACAGTGTCGGCTGCGTGGGCTGAATCCCGCGGGCTGCCGCCTGATTTTTGGGGTGGAGTGCTTCTGGCAAGAAGTCGATCCGTCCCTCTTGCCTGGCTGCACCCTCCCCCTTGTTTGACGTGACTAACGCTGGCATGACCAGCAGACAAGGAGTTTGAGTTGAGTCAGCTTACTGTTGCCAAGTTTGGCGGCACCAGCGTCGCCGACGCCCAGGCCATGGCCCTTTGTGCCAAGATAGTGACCCAAAATCCCCACACCCGCGTGGTAGCCCTGAGCGCCAGTGCCGGCGTCACCAACCTCTTGGTCGCCCTGGCCCAAGGCACCCTGAACCAGGCAGAGCGCCAGGCCCACCTGACACGGCTGACCCATATTCAAGATGCCATCCTGGATGCCTTGGGACGGCCGGCTGCTGCCTGCCAGCAGATCCAGACCCTCTTGGCCGAGGTGGCCCAGCTGGCCGAACAGGCGGTAGAGGAAACCGATGCCGCCCTGGTGGATCGCCTGGTGGCCCAGGGAGAGCTGATGTCCACCCGGCTGTTTACCGAGCTCCTCACCCAGCAAGGGCATAAGGCCAGTTGGTTCGATGTACGCCGCGTGATGCGCACTGATAGCCAGTTCGGCAAGGCCACGCCGGCCATTGAGGCCCTGCGCACTCTGAGTCAGCAGGAGCTGGCCCCGCTGCTGGCGGAACACATCGTCATCACCCAGGGCTTTATCGGCGCCAATGCCGAAGGCCAGACCACCACCCTGGGCCGCGGTGGCAGTGACTACAGCGCCGCCCTGCTGGCCGAGGCCTTGAATGCCACTGAGCTGGAGATCTGGACTGATGTGCCGGGCATCTACACCACGGATCCCCGGCTGGTCAGCTCGGCCCGCCCCATTGATGAGATCAGCTTTGCCGAAGCGGCAGAGATGGCGACCTTTGGCGCCAAGGTGCTGCATCCGGCTACCCTGCAGCCGGCCCTGCGCAAGGGCATCCCGGTGTTTGTCGGCTCCAGCAAGGCCCCCGAGGCCGGCGGCACCTGGGTGCGCGGCAAAACCGACAGCACACCGCTGTTTCGGGCCGTGGCCTTGCGCCGCAACCAGCAACTGCTCACCCTGCAGAGCCCCAGCATGCTGGGCGCCTGCGGTTTCCTGGCCGACGTCTTCAGCATACTGGCCAAGCACCGTATCTCAGTGGATCTCATCACCACCTCAGAGGTGAGCGTCTCCCTGACTCTGGATCACACCGGCAGTCAGTCCAGCGGCAAGAGCATGCTCAGCGAGGCGGTACTGGCCGAGCTCAGCGCCCTGTGTAAGGTGAAGGTAGAAGAGGATCTGGCCCTGGTGGCCCTGATCGGCAATCGCATGAGCGAGGTGAATGGCGCCGGCAGCCGGGTGTTCGACACCCTGGATGACATCAACATTCGCCTCATCTGTTACGGGGCCAGTCCCCACAATCTTTGCTTCCTGGTGCGGGAGGCAGATGCCGTCAGCGTGGTGCAGCGCCTGCACCAGCAGCTGTTGGGTTAAACGCACTTTAAGTCCTTTTACTCCGTTGGGCGCAGCTTGGCTGCGCCCTTTTTTGTGCCGGAACATCTCCCTTGTTATGCTGGCGCTCCCATCATTGCACGGAGTTACCTGACATGATCCTCTCCACCACCCCCACCCTGGAAGGCAAGCAGATCCTCGAGTACCGCGGCATCGTCGTCGGCGAAGCCATCTTGGGTGCCAATATCTTCAAGGATCTGTTTGCCGGCATCCGCGACATCATAGGCGGCCGCTCAGCCGCCTACGAAAAAGAGCTCAGCAAGGCCCGGGAGATCGCCATGCAGGAACTCAGTGACAGAGCCGCCGCACTAGGCGCCAATGCCGTGGTCGGCATCGATCTGGATTATGAGGTGGTGGGCCCCAACGGCGGCATGCTGATGGTCAGCATCAGCGGCACGGCGGTGGTGATCCGCTAGGCGGCAACAAGCAGAGGCCGGGCATTGCCCGGCCTCTTGTCATGGTGGTTAAGGTGGCGGCCTAAAGGGCCATCAGACCTGCTCAGCCGCCCCTGGCTCCAGTTCACCGTTGGCCGCCATGGTCAACTCCATGCGGCGGAAGCCCTGGGTCACGGCCACCGACGGCGCCTTGTCCAGCAGGCTTACCAGCCAGATGGCCAGGGTCGCCAGCGCAAAACCTGGCACCATTTCATACAGACCGAACCAGCCGCCGTTGCGCCAGATGATGACCGTCAGAGCCCCCACCAGCATACCGGCCAGGGCGCCGTTGCGGGTCATGCGCGGCCACAGCACCGACAAGAGCACCACGGGGCCGAAGGCCGAGCCGAAGCCAGCCCAGGCGTAGCCCACCAGCCCCAGCACCTGGCTAGCCGGATCGGCGGCAATCGCCAGCGCCACCAGGGCGACCAGCAGCACCATCAGGCGACCGCACCACACCAGCTCCTTGTCGGAGGCGTTAGGGCGCAAGAAGGCCTTGTAGAAGTCTTCCGTCAGGGCAGACGACGAAACCAGCAGCTGACAGGACAGGGTGCTCATCACGGCCGCCAATATGGCAGAAAGCAGGATACCGGCGATCCAGGGGTTGAACAGCAGCTGGGACAGAGCGATAAACACCGTCTCGCTGTTGGCCTTGACGCCAGCCGCCTGCCCCGGATTGGCGGCATAGTAGGCGATGCCGAAGAAGCCGACCGCGATGGCGCCCGCCAGGGTCAGTATCATCCAGGTCATGGCGATGCGCCGCGCCTTGGGGATGGTCTGCAAGGAGCTGGCGGCCATGAAGCGGGCCAGGATATGCGGCTGCCCCATGTAGCCCAGGCCCCAGGCCATCAGGGAGATGATACCGATGGTGGTGGTGCCGCTAAACAGATCCGTCATGGCCGGGTTGATCTGCTCCACCGCGCTCACCGCCTCGCCGAAGCTGCCCACATGGAGCATGACGATGACCGGGGTCAGCAACAGGGCGAAGATCATCAGGGTGGCCTGCACCGTATCGGTCCAGCTCACCGCCAGGAAACCACCGATGAACACGTAGGCCAGGGTCGCCAAGGCACCCAGCCACAGGGCGGTGCCGTAGTCAAAGCCGAAGGTCTGCTCAAACAGCCGGGCACCGGCCACCATGCCGGAGGCACAATAGATGGTGAAGAACAGCAGTATGATGAGGGCGGATAACACCCGCAGCAGCTTGCTGCGATCCTCAAAACGGTGGGTAAAGTAGTCCGGCAGGGTCAAGGCGTTGCGGGATAACTCGGTATAGACCCGCAGGCGTCCGGCCACCAGCAGCCAGTTAAACCAGGCACCCAGCACCAGGCCGATGGCAATCCAGCTTTCGCTGATGCCGGAGACGAAGATGGCACCCGGCAAGCCCAGCAGCAGCCAGCCGCTCATGTCGGAGGCGCCGGCGCTCATGGCGGTGACGAAGCTGCCCAGCCGGCGACCGCCCAGAATGTAGTCGGACAGATTGCGGGTATAGCGCCAAGCCATGAAGCCGATGGCGATCATGGCCAGTATGTAGATCACAAAGGTGATCGTAGTTGGGTTGGTTGTGCTCATGGGCATCCTGCCATTTGACGTGGAAAAACGCACATTGTGCGGGGAAATGCCGGATGGAGCAAGCCACGGGATGAGTCTGCCCGCCTCATCGGCAGAGGCTTGCCAAGGACCGGGCAGGCTGTCACAGTGGCCCTCGCTGTATGATCCCCATCAATGGAGCGTCTTTCGTGTCCCGTTTACTGCTGCTGTGCTGTCTGCTGCTGTCCGCCTGTGCCAGCCTCAATCCCATCCAAGCCCCCAAGGTGCTGGTCAATTCCGTGGTACTGCAACCCCAGGCCAGTGGCCTGCCGCAACTGGCCATCAGTCTGCACCTGAGCAATCCCAACGACCGCGACTTGTCTTTGCGTGGTGCCAGCTACGATCTGGCGGTGGAAGGTCATGCCCTGCTCTCCGGTGTCGCCAACCAGTTACCTGTGCTGCCCGCCTACGGTGAAGCCGATGTCACCCTGCTGGCCAAGCCGGACATGCTCGGCGCCCTGGCGCTGGCCCAGCAACTGCTCAGTGCTCCGCCCAAGGACGGTCTGGGCTACCAGCTGCATCTGGTGCTGGATGCCGGCGCCCTGCTGCCCAACATCACCCTCAATAAAGCTGGTCGCCTCGGCGGCAGTCCGCGCCAATGAGCCGCTAAACCCGGCTCGTCCGAAAAAAAAGCCTCCCAATCGGGAGCTTTTTTGTCAGCAGACCGGCTTAGCGGCTGGCCAGCACCCGGGCGTGCAACTCCTGCACCGAGCTGACGGTTTCAGTCTCGTCCACCGGCATGGCCATGCAGCAAGCGAAAGCCGCGTTCAGGGTGGTGGTGTAGGACACCTTGTGCTGCAGGGCGCCGCGGCGCAGCTGCTTGGAGTCCTCGATGGCCTGACGCCCCTCGGCGGTGTTGACTATGTAGGTGTACTCACCACTCTTGATCCGGTCGAGGATATGGGGGCGGCCTTCATGCACCTTGTTCACCAGGCGCGGGTTGATGCTGGCTTCACCCAGGATCACGGCCGTGCCGTGGGTGGCATCCAGCTCAAAACCGGCCTCCAGCAGCTTGGAGGCCAAGTCCACCACCCGCTGCTTGTCACCGTTGCGCACGGACAAGAGCACGCGGCCGGCACGGGGGATGGCGCTGTTGGCGCCCAGCTGGGCCTTGGCATAGGCCTCGGCGAAGGTGTCGCCCACGCCCATCACCTCCCCGGTGGAGCGCATCTCGGGGCCGAGCAGCGGGTCGACGCCGGGGAACTTGTTGAACGGCAGCACCACTTCCTTCACGGAGTAGAAGGGCGGGATGATCTCCTGGGTGAAGCCTTGGGCGGCCAGGGACTGACCGGCCATCACCCGGGCGGCGATCTTGGCCAGGGGCGCACCTGTGGCCTTGGAGACAAACGGCACGGTCCGGGCGGCACGGGGGTTCACCTCGATGAGGTAGATTTCGTCATCCTTCACGGCGAACTGCACGTTCATCAGACCGATGACGCCCAGCTCCATGGCCAGCTTGCGCACCTGGTCGCGGATGCGATCCTGCACCTCGGCCGACAGTGTGTAGGGCGGCAGGGAGCAGCCGGAGTCACCGGAGTGGATACCACACTGCTCGATGTGCTCCATGATGCCGCCGATCACTACCTGCTCGCCGTCACAGATGGCGTCCACATCCACCTCAACGGCGTCATCCAGGAAGCGATCCAGCAGCACAGGTGACTCGTTGGAGACGCTCACCGCCTCGTTGAAGTAACGGCGCAGATCCTGCTCGTCATAGACGATTTCCATGGCGCGGCCACCCAGCACGTAGGAGGGGCGAACCACCAGCGGATAGGTGATGCGGGCCGCGGTCTGAACCGCCATTTCGATGGTGGTGACGGTGCCGTTTTCCGGCTGCTTCAGCCCCAGGCGTTCCACAGCCTGCTGGAAGCGCTCACGGTCTTCGGCGCGGTCGATGGCATCCGGGCTGGTGCCTATGATGGGCACACCGGCGGCTTCCAGGGCGCGGGAGAGCTTGAGCGGGGTCTGGCCGCCGTACTGGACGATGACGCCCTTGGGCTGCTCGACCCGCACGATTTCCAGCACGTCTTCCAGGGTCACCGGCTCGAAGTAGAGGCGATCGGAGGTGTCATAGTCGGTGGAGACGGTCTCGGGGTTACAGTTGACCATGATGGTCTCGTAACCGTCTTCCCGCAGCGCCAGGGCCGCGTGCACGCAGCAATAGTCGAACTCGATACCCTGACCGATGCGGTTCGGACCGCCGCCCAGCACCATGATCTTGTCTTTGCTGGTGGGCGCCGCCTCGCACTCCTCGTCATAGGTGGAGTACATGTAGGCGGTGTTGGTGGCAAATTCGGCGGCGCAGGTGTCCACCCGCTTGTAGACGGGCAGGATCTCATGCTTGTGACGCAGCTTGCGCACCTCGCCTTCCGCCACGCCCAGCAGCTTGCCCAGGCGGGCATCGGAGAAGCCCTTGCGCTTGAGCTGACGCAGCAGCTCCGGGGTCAGGCCTATCATGCCGCCTTCCTTGACCTGCTCCTCGAGCTTGACGATCTCTTCGATCTGCACCAGGAACCAGGGGTCAATCTTGGTCAGCTTGAAGATGCCCTCGACGGACAGGCCGGCACGGAAGGCGTCGGCGATATACCAAATCCGCTCGGCGCCAGCGTTTTGCAGCTCCTGGCTGATGCGGGCAAAGCTGTCAGGATCCTTGGCATCCACCATGGGGTCGAAGCCGGTCTTGCCGGTCTCCAGACCGCGCAGGGCCTTGTGCAAGGACTCCTGGAAGTTGCGGCCGATGGCCATCACCTCGCCCACCGACTTCATCTGGGTGGTGAGGCGGTCGTTGGAGCCGGCAAACTTCTCGAAGTTGAAGCGCGGTACCTTGGTGACCACGTAGTCGATGGAGGGCTCGAAGGACGCCGGGGTCTTGCCGCCGGTGATGTCGTTCATCAGCTCGTCCAGGGTGTAGCCTACCGCCAGCTTGGCCGCCACCTTGGCGATGGGGAAGCCGGTAGCCTTGGAGGCCAGGGCGGAGGAACGGGACACCCGCGGGTTCATCTCTATGATGACCATGCGGCCATCTTTCGGGTTGATGCCGAACTGGACGTTGGAGCCGCCGGTTTCCACGCCGATCTCGCGCAGCACCGCCATGGAGGCGTTGCGCATCAGCTGGTATTCCTTGTCGGTCAGGGTCTGAGCCGGCGCCACCGTGATGGAGTCACCGGTGTGGATGCCCATGGGGTCGAAGTTTTCGATGGAGCAGACGATGATGCAGTTGTCGTTGCGATCCCGCACCACTTCCATCTCGTACTCTTTCCAGCCGATCAGCGACTCGTCGATCAGCAGCTCCTTGGTGGGCGACAAGTCCAGGCCGCGTTCGCAGATCTCCACGAACTCTTCCGGGTTGTAGGCAATACCGCCGCCGGAACCGCCCATGGTGAAGGAGGGACGGATGATACAGGGGAAGCCGACCATCTTCTGTACGTCCCAGGCTTCGTCCATGTTATGGGCGATGCCGGCACGGGGGCATTCCAGGCCGATGCTGCGCATGGCCAGGTCGAAACGGTGGCGATCTTCGGCCTTGTCGATGGCATCGGCGGTGGCACCGATCATCTCCACCCCGAACTCGGCCAGCACCCCTTGGCGCTCCAGCTCCAGGGCACAGTTAAGCGCGGTCTGCCACCCATGGTGGGCAGCACGGCGTCCGGCCGCTCCTTCTTGATGATCTCGCGCACCACTTCCCAGGTGATGGGCTCGATGTAGGTGGCATCGGCCATCTCGGGGTCGGTCATGATGGTGGCCGGGTTGGAGTTCACCAGTATGACCCGGTAACCCTCTTCCCGCAGGGCCTTACAGGCCTGGGCGCCGGAGTAGTCAAACTCACAGGCCTGGCCGATGACGATAGGGCCCGCGCCCAGGATCAGGATGCTTTGAATGTCTGTACGTTTTGGCATGACTCTCTACCCTACTCTTTATGCGCGGTACGTCTTGATAAGCTCGATAAAATGGTCAAACAGCGGCGCGGCATCGTGCGGCCCCGGGCTCGCCTCCGGGTGCCCCTGGAAGCTGAATGCCGGTTTGTCGGTTCTGTGGATCCCCTGCAAGGAGCCGTCGAACAGCGACACGTGGGTGGCCCGCAGGTTGCTCGGCAAAGTCGCCTCATCCACCGCGAAACCGTGGTTTTGGCTGGTGATCATCACCACGTCCCGATCCAGATCCTTCACCGGGTGGTTGGCACCGTGGTGACCGAACTTCATCTTGACGGTCTTGGCACCGGAGGCCAGGCCCAGCAGCTGGTGGCCCAGGCAGATGCCGAATACCGGGATCTCGGTGTCGAGGAATGCCTTGATGGCGGCAATGGCGTAGTCGCAAGGCTCAGGATCGCCGGGACCGTTGGACAGGAAGATGCCGTCCGGGTTCATGGCCAGCACCTCGGCCGCCGGAGTCTTGGCCGGCACCACGGTCAGGCGGCAGCCCCGATCCACCAGCATGCGCAGAATGTTGCGCTTGGCGCCAAAGTCGTAGGCCACCACGTGAAACGGCAGCTCGGTCGGACTCACGTGCCCCTGCCCCAGTTGCCAGCTACCTTCGGTCCAGGGATAGGCCTCCTGGACTGTGACTTCCTTGGCCAAGTCCATGCCCTTCAAACCGGGGAAGCCCTTGGCCAGCTCCAACGCCTTGGCCTCATCCAGATCGCGACCTGTCATGATGCAGCCGGCCTGGGCGCCCGTCTCCCGCAGACGGCGGGTCAGCTTGCGGGTATCGATATCGGCGATGCCCACCACCTTGTGACGCTTAAGGTATTCGGAGAGGGTTTCTTGACTGCGAAAGTTGGAGGCGATGAGGGGAAGGTCGCGAATGATGAGGCCCTGGGCGTGGATGCCGGTGGATTCTTCGTCTTCGCTGTTGGTGCCTGTGTTGCCGATGTGGGGGTAGGTAAGGGTGACGATCTGGCGGGAATAAGAAGGATCTGTGAGGATCTCCTGGTATCCCGTCATCGAGGTATTAAACACCACCTCACCGACGGAACAGCCCTCTGCGCCAATCGAAACGCCCTTGAATACCGTGCCATCTTCCAACACGAGTAAGGCTGAATGAGTCAAGACGACCTCCAAGTCACTATCTGATTCTGGTTTTGCGGCCAACGCCAACCGGAGACAGCCAACCTTTTCTGGTCACTGTGCCACCCGGTGGGCAAATTCTCGGTATTTTACACCAAATTCCCTCCCTGGCAAGCCACAGGATCCAAACCACTGAAATAATATTCCAAATTTTTGCATATAATATCAAAAGCCAGGGATCGCCACGAAAACACTCAAAGATAAACAACAAAAACATCAAACAGAGAAAATAAATGATTTAAGACCAAACATGACTCAACACAAGGCAACCAAACATATGATTATCAATGATTTTTTACTCAAAAAAGCCAAACAAAAAACCAAACAAAATACAGAAAAATGCCTAATAAAATGACCTAAATCACAGGCATTGGCGTAAAATTAAAAAATAAACCACAAAACACCAAGGTTAGCCCATCTAATGGAGGGCACTGAAAAATCCTGACTAGATGGACAACGTTTTTCTCGCCATTCATGCCGCCGCCCCCACCCCGAAAGCCAAAAAAACCGCCTTTCGGCGGTTTTTTCACTTCAGAGCCAGAACATCCTGCATGTCATACAGATTGGCCGGCTGGCTGGCCAGCCAGGCGGCGGCCCGCACAGCGCCATTGGCAAAGGTCAGACGACTGGAGGCCTTGTGGGTGATCTCCACCCGCTCGCCGAGATCGGCAAACATGGCGGTGTGCTCCCCCACCAGATCACCGGCACGGATGGTGGCAAAGCCGATGGTCTTGCGATCCCGCTCGCCCGTGATGCCCTCACGGCCATAGACGGCACACTCCTTGAGATCCCGACCGAGTGTCTTGGCGATCACCTCGCCCATGGACAGGGCGGTACCGGACGGAGCATCCACCTTGAATCTGTGGTGACCCTCGATGATCTCGATGTCGCTGTACTCCCCCATCACCTTGGCGGCCTGCTCCAGCAGCTTGAACACCAGGTTGACCCCGACGCTGTAGTTGGAGGCAAACACCACCCCCACCTGGGCCGCGGCCTCCCGGATCTGCTGCTTGCCGGCGTCATCAAAGCCGGTGGTGCCGATGACCACGGGTTTGCCATGGGCCACGGCAAACGCCAGGGTGGCCAGAGTGGCCTCCGGACGGGTGAAGTCGATGATGATGTCAAAATCGTCCGCCACCTGGCTCAGGCTGTCGGCGATCATGACGCCATTGGCGCCCAGGCCGTTAAGCTCCCCCACGTCCAGGCCGATGACGGCCGCGCCCGGCCGCTCCAGCGCGGCGCCCAGGCTTACCCCCTCAGCATGGTTAATGGCTTCCAGCAGGGCCTTGCCCATGCGCCCCTGACAGCCCATCAGGGCGATACGGATTGGCATATCCATCTTGCTCTTTGCTCCTTGAAAACGGGCCTAGTAGTGTAGCCAGCCTGGGTGGCGATAAAAAGGCAAAAAAAAGCCGACCAGATGGTCGGCTTCTTGGCTGGGGCTTAGCCCAGGATATCCAGCAGTTCCACCTCGAACACCAGGGCAGAATAGGGCGGGATGGAGCCGGCACCGCGGGCGCCGTAGGCCAGCTCGTGGGGGATGTAGAGCTTCCAGCGGGAGCCTTGGGGCATCATCTGCAGGGCTTCTACCCAGCCGGCGATTACGCCGCCCACTGGGAACTCGGCGGGTTGGCCGCGCTCCATAGAGCTGTCAAACACCCGGCCGTCGGTGAAGGTGCCATGGTAGTGCACCCGCACCTTGTCGTCCCGCGCCGGCTTGCTGCCGTCGCCGGCCACCAGCACTTCATACTGCAAACCGGAATCGGTCACCTGTACCTCGGGACGCTCGGCGTTGGCCTTCAGGAAGGCTTCACCGGCGGTCACCAGATCCTTGGAGCGCTCGGCCTCGGCGGCCTCGAGCTTGTCGGTCAACTGACGGAAGGCCTCGCCCAACGCTTCGCGGCTCACGGCATAGGGGCGCTGCTCGATGGAGTCCTCGATCCCCTGGGCCAGGGCCGCCAGATCCAGGCCGTCGAAGGATTGTTGTGCCAGCTGATCACCGATCTGACGACCGATGCCATAACTGGCCTGCTGTTCAATGGATGTAAATAGGGACATGGGGCCTCCTGATGAAAGGGCCACATCATAGCAGAGGCGAAACGGAACCGTTACCCTTGGTGGTCAGCAGTCGATACATGTGACGCTGCACCACCTCGACCCCTTCCATCTGCCGGCGTTGCCGCTGACCATCGTACTGGAAGCCTTGCTTGAGGTAGAAACGCTCCGCCGGCCGGTTGTTGGCCAGTACCCACAGCTCGCAGCGCCGCAATCCCACATCCTGCATGTCCTGTAAGGCCTCCGACAGCAAGGCCGAACCCAGGCCCTGTTGCCAGTAGAAGGGGTGCAGGTAGAAGGACTTGAGCTGGGCGACGCGCTGATTCTCCGGAAACCAGTAAAGAAAACCGGCCACCGCATCCTGCACCTGGGCCAGCAGCGTCATGCAGGGATGGGCCTTCAATCGTTGCTGCCAGATGAAGGCCCGCTCCTGCGCCGGCCTCAATATCAGGGCCACCTCCGGCAGCAGCCCCTGGTAGGCCTGCTGCCAGCTCTCCTGCTGGATCTGCACTATGTCATCCACATCCGCCAGGGTGGCGGGACGCAGCGCCAGGCTTACTGGCATTTGGGCTGACGTCCGGCCTGGCGAGCGGCCTGATACAAGGGCATCACCCTGGGCAACAGCTGCTCGATGGCAGCAATGCGGGTCGTATCGGAGGGGTGGGTGGAGAGCAGTTCAGGCGGCTTCTTGCCCTTATGGGTCTGGGCCATGTTCTGCCACAGGGTCACCGCCTGCCGCGGATCGAAACCGGCATTGGCCATCAGGCTCAGCCCCAGCAGATCCGCCTCCGTCTCCTGCTCCCTACCATAGGGCAGCAGCACACCCACCTGTACCCCAACCCCCAGCGCCGCCATGGCCGGCTGGCGATAACTTGATGAGCCCAGGGCCATGTCTGCCGCCACCATGCCCAGGTTGGCCACCTGACTCTGGGAGAGCCGCTCGTTGGAGTGCTTGGCCAGTACGTGGGACACCTCATGACCGATCACGGCCGCCAGCTGATCCTGCCCCTTGGCGGTGCCCAGCAGGCCGCTGTAGACACCGATGCGCCCGCCAGGCAGGGCGAAGGCATTGATCTGGGCATCATCAAACAACACCACCTCCCATTGGGCGGGGCGGTTGCTGTACTGGGCGGGGATCTGCTGGGTCACCGCCTTGGCCACGCATTGGACCAACTGTGTCTGCTTGGCATTTTTCGACACCTTGGTCTGTTTCTTGAGCTGCTCAAAGGAGGTGAGGCCCAGCTGGGCCACATCGTTATCCGAGTAAAGCAGCAGTTGCCGGCGCCCGGTAGGAGAGGTGGAACAGGCCGCCAGGCTCAACAGCAGGAGTCCCAATCCAAATCGAAATACCTTGTGCTTCATAACCATCCTCGCGATTGTCTCGCCGACAGCGTAAAGCACAAGTGGGCCCTGTGCAAAGAGAGGTAAATAAAACCAAGGCGCCACAGGGCGCCTGGGGACCCGAAGAGATCAGTAGCGGGCGGTGACCATCTGGTAGGTCTTGAAGCCGCCGGTGAGGTTCTTCACCTTGAAGCCCTCATTGGCCAGCAGCCGATAGGCCACGTGGCCGCGCAACCCCACCTGACAGCTCACCAGTATCTCCTTGTCCCTGGGCAGGCTGGCCAGTTGGCCGCGCAACTCGTCCAGCGGTATGTTGATGGCCCCTTCAATGGTACCGTTGCTCGCCAGCTCACCGGGGTTACGCACATCCAGCACCAACTGGTCGGCACGACGGTTGAGGATCGCCTCGGTATGGCAAATCGCCAGATCGCCCTTAAGCACGTTGGATGCCACAAAACCCGCCATGTTCACCACGTCCTTGGCCGAGCCAAAGGGCGGCGCATAGGTCAGCTCCAGCTCCTGCAGATCGTAGACGGTCAGCCCGGCCCGTTGCGCCACCGCCAGCACGTCGATGCGCTTGTCGACGCCGTCCTTGCCCACCGCCTGGGCCCCCAGGATCTTGCCGTCGGTCGGGCTGAATAGCAGCTTGAGGCTCACCGGGAAGGCACCGGGGTAGTAACCGGCGTGGCTGCCCGGGTGC
Source organism: Aeromonadaceae bacterium (assembly GCA_021209335.1). Classification (GTDB taxonomy): domain Bacteria; phylum Pseudomonadota; class Gammaproteobacteria; order Enterobacterales; family Aeromonadaceae; genus Pseudaeromonas. The sequence goes on along the minus strand of JAJOIN010000006.1, from coordinate 24,494 downwards.
ACATAGATCTTCTCGTACGGCAGCCCCAGGCGTTGCAGGCTCTTCTCGTTGAGGCCCGTGCTGGCCACCGCCAAGTCAAACAGCTTGCAGATGGCGGTGCCCTGGGTACGGCCGTAACGCTCGTTGCGCCCCAGCATGTTGTCGGCGGCGATGCGGCCCTGGCGGTTGGCCGGCCCGGCCAGCGGGATCAGCGCCGGCTCGCCGGTGACAAACTCCCGCTCCTCCACCGCATCCCCCACGGCAAAGATGTCCGGATCTGAGGTGCGCATCCCCTCATCCACCTTGATGCCGCCGCGAGTGCCCAGCTCCAGGCCGGCCTGACTGGTCAACAGGGTCTCGGGCTTGACGCCGATGGCCAGGATCAGCATGCCGGTATCCAGGCTCTGGCCGGTGCTCAGGGCCAGGCGCAGGCCACCACCATGGGCGGACACCCGGTTGAACTCGCCGGTGGCCTCCGGCTCGGCCGGGGCCGCATCCAGCAAGGAGACGCCGGTGAGGGCGGTGTTGAGCTTGAGATCCACGCCATGCTGCACCAGGGATTGGTGCAGCATGTTGGCCATCTCCCGGTCCACCGGCGCCATCACCTGCTCGGAGAGCTCCAGCAGGCTCACCTTGATGTTGCGCTGATGCAGCGCCTCCACCATCTCCAGGCCGATGAAGCCCCCGCCCACCACGGTGGCATGGCTGGGCTGATCCCGGTCCAAGGCGGCCAGGATGCGATCCATGTCCGGAATGTTGCGCAGGCTGAAGGTGTGGGGATTGTCCAGACCCGGGATGGGCGGACGAATGGGGGCAGCCCCCGGGCTCAGCAGCAGCTTGTCATAGCTTTCTTGGTACTGCTCACCGCTGAGCAGGTTGCGCACCGTCACCCGCTTGGCGGCCCGGTCGATGCTGACCACCTCGTTGAAGGTGCGCACCTCGACGTTGAAGCGGCGCTTGAAGCTTTGCGGGGTCTGCAGCAGCAGGGCCTCCCGCTGGGGGATATCGCCGCCAATATGATAAGGCAGACCACAGTTGGCGAAGGAGATGTACTCGCCGCGCTCGAAAATGATGATCTCGGCCTGCTCATCCAGACGACGCGCCCGGGCCGCCGCAGAGGCCCCGCCGGCAACCCCGCCGACAATCAGAATCTTGGTCATGCTCTCATCCTCATCCTATACAAAAATTTCGGGCCTACTCGAGACCCTGCATGGACATTAATTTAGCAACCTCTAATTTAGAGTGCAATGCTTAACTGCCAAGCCTCACCGAGTTATGTCAGTCTAGCCGGCCAACTTGTCAGCAAAGTGTAAGCGGCCTCACCCAGCCGAGACTGTCACCTGGGCCACGCTTTGGATATGCTTGAGACCTGATCTCAACCAGGGACTCTTGCCCCATGTTGTTACCCGTCCCGGCCTCGGCCAGCCCCCGCTCGCCCAGCCGCCTGCTGCTGTGGGATCACCAGCAAGCCAGCCTGGCCTCCCTCATGCCCGGTCACCCAGTGCCGACGGCCCTGCTGCCCTCGCCGCAGCAGCCTTGGCCAGCGCAACTGGGTCAACCCTGGGCCGATCATTTGCAAACGCTGCGCCACGGCGGCGAGGCGACCCGGCTATGCTTGGACTTGCCCAGTGGCAGCTGGCAGCTACAGCTGGCACCCGGCGAGCCGCCCCACTGGTTTATCTGGGCCGAACCCCAGGCGCCAAACCCACCTACTGTGGCTAACCTGGCCCTGTTGGAGCTGGATAAGCTGGGCCAGCACCTGGCGCAAGGCCAGGCACGCTCGGCGCAACTGCTGCAAGCGCTGCACCAGCTCAGCCGTTGTGATCGGTTGCTGCTGTGGCGACTGGAAGCAGAGACCATGACGCCGCTCATCTGCCTGGGGGACGACGCCATGCCGCCGCCCCAGCCGCTGGAATCCCGCTATCTCAAGGCCCTGCGCCGGCGCCGCCTGTTGGGCTACTCGGATCTGCCGCACCAACCCAATCTCAGTGCCCAGCGCTACCTGCGCCAGGATGGCATACTGGCGCGACTGGACGGCCTGGTGCAGCTGAACGAGGCGCCCCTGGCGCTCATCACCCTGGAATACCGGCTGTTGCAACCCAGCTTTGACGCCTTAAGCTTCAACCTGCTGAGCCGCACCTGCGAGCTGCTGGCCGCCAATCCGCCCCTGCCGACGACGGCGCCATCCGCCGACGACGCCATCCCGGCCAGCCTGGCCCTGGATAGCGGCCTGCACGGCCAGGCCTGGTTGGAGGCGGTGGCCCGTGCCTTGGCCGAGATCTGCCATGCCAGTTGGGTGCTGATCTGCGAGCATCTGCCGGCGCCACATCCCAGCCAGTCACCGGAGGCTGTCAGCCTGGCCCACTACGCCCAGGGCCAGCTGCAAGCGGCCATCCACTTTCCCCTGGCCGATCGCCCCTGCGCCCTCCTGCTGGGCCAGACACCGCTGTGGCTGGAAGGTGATGCCCTGGCCCCGTATGCCCACTGCCAGCCGGCCGAGCAGCCCCCGCTGCTTGCCTACTATGGCTTCCCGCTACACGACGAGGCCGGCGCTCCCCTGGGGCATGTCTGCCTGGGCTTTAGCCAACTGAACCCGGCTCGGCACCAGGCCCCCCGCCTGATAGCGCTTCTGGCTGCCCGTCTGCAAGACAGCCTGCAACTGCATCGCCTGCATCAGCGCCTGCACCTGCTGGGCGCCGCCTTCGAACAGGCCCAGGGCATGCTACTGGTGAACCGGCTGGGGCTTATCGAACGGGTCAACCAGGCATTTGTTCGGCTCACCGGTTTTCCCGAGGCCGAGGTGCTGGGCTGGCATATTCAGCAACTGGAGGCCCAGGGACAAACGGAGCAACTCTATGACGCCGTCAGGGAAACACTGGCGTCTGCGGATCACTGGGAGGGGCAGAGCCGGGCCCGCCGCGCCGATGGCAGCAGCTTTGCCATCCGCCTGCAGATCACTGGCATCTATCGTGCCGGACGGCTGAGCCACTATCTGTGCGCCTTTGAAGACATAGAAGCGTCACTGGCGGCCCAGCGCCAGATCCAATGGCTGGCCTACCGGGATGAGCTGACCGGCCTGCCAAACCGTCGCGGCCTGTTGCAGCAGATGGCGCTCGACCAGTCAGAGGCCGCAACCGGCTGGCGCGCCCTGCTGATCCTGGATGTGGATCAATTCGGCAGCATCAATGACTCCCTGGGCCCGGCGGTGGGGGATGCCCTGCTGCAAGCCCTGGTGACCAGAATGCAGCAACAGGTCCCGGCGCAGGCCTGCTGGGCCAGGCTGTCGGCGGATCAGCTGGCGCTGCTGCTGCCAATCCAAGCCATCACACCGGCTACCGCGCAAGAAGAGGTGGCGACGCTGGCCCGGCAGTTGCTCGCCGCCTGTCAGGCACCCTTCGCCCTGAATCAATTGCAACTGCACATCAGCTGCAGCCTGGGCGCCACCCTGATAGCGCCGACGGACACGCCGTCGCCCCTGGATCTGTTGCAACAGGCCGAGGCCGCCAACCACAGCGCCAAGCAAAGGGCGCGGGGCAGCCTGGCCTTCTACGATCAGGCCATGGCTGAGGCGCTGCGCCGCCGGCTGGCGCTCAGCAGCCTGCTGCGCGAGGCGCTGCAGGGTGAAGCCTTCGAGCTTTACTATCAGCCCCAGTACCGGGTGGCCGATGGTCAGCCGGTGGGCGCCGAGGCCCTGCTGCGTTGGCAGCACGCTGGCCAGTTCATCTCACCGGCGGAGTTCATTCCGGTGGCCGAGGAGAGCAGCCTCATCTATGAGCTGGGGTTTTGGGTCTTGCGCCGTGCCTGCGAGCAAGGGGTTCGCTGGCAGGCCCAGGGTCTGCCGCTGAACTCCCTGTCGGTGAACGTCAGCGCCCGCCAGTTCCACCATCCGGACTTCATGGCCCGGCTGGCCGGTATACTGGCGCACACAGCCCTGCCACCTCAGCGGCTGATGCTGGAGATCACCGAATCCGTGGTGCTGGAGAACCTGCCCGAGACACTGGCCCGCATGGCTCAGCTCAAGCAGATGGGCATCCGCTTGTCCATCGATGACTTCGGCACGGGTTACTCCTCCCTGGCCTACCTCAAGGATCTGCCGGTGGACGAGGTGAAACTGGATCGCAGCTTCATCACCCGCTTGGCCTTTGATCACAAGGACAGGGTCATGGTGTCGGGGATCATCACCCTAGGCCAGGTGATGGGATTTACGGTCACGGCCGAAGGGGTGGAAGAGCCCCAACAACTGGCGGTGTTGCATGCCCTGGGCTGTCACCAGTTCCAGGGCTACCTGCGCAGCCGTCCCCTGCCGGCGGAGCAGTTCTTCCAGCTGCTGACGGAGACGGACTAAAACTCAAACTTGTAGAACAGATCCAATGCCTGATTCAGACCACTTAGCGCCTGAATGTAGAGCCTGGGCAGCAACTCGTATTTCACCTTCACCTCGCTGATGGAGGTGAAGACCCCCACTCCATACTGCACCTGCAAGCCAGTCATGATGTAACCACTGATGTTGACCTGGGTATCGTCACCGCTGCCGGCGGTATCCAGCGCCACATCCGAAAAGCCCAGGCTCTCCGCCACCCCGGTGACCACACCGCCGGCCTGACCTATGCCGGCGCCCAGCAGCATGGCCGCCATCATGTCATCCCCCGATCCGCCTGAGGCGGTGGAGCTGCGCCCCCGCAACAGGTAGGAGAGCTTGTCGGCCTGGGACATCTCGGGATCGGAGAACAGGGTCACCTTGGGGGCGCTGGCCAGACCGCTCACCCGCACCCCGACGGTGACATCCTCATCCTCCATGGCCTCCTCGGAGCGAACCGCCTCCACCGCCAGCAAGGGTTGATCCGGGTTGCCGGAGAAGATGAGCTTGCCCGAACGGATCTCCAGATTCTGGCCATAGGCGCGATAGCGGCCGTTCACCAGATTGATCTCGCCATTGAGCTGCAGGCTCTTGCCGGGCTGCTGACTGGCCTTGAGCCGCCCCACCAGCTGGGTTTGCAAGCCCATGGCGTTGAGTGTGACATCCGGCCCCAGCCGGCTGGTGACATCCAGGTAGAAGGGCACGGCCGCAGGTGCCGGCGCCGTGTTACCCCGGCCACGCACCACCTCCACATCCGGGGAGACGGACACCACCGAGTCTGGCAGCGACTTGACCTTGATCCGAGCCCAGGGCAGGGCCAACTGGCCGGTCAGGTGCAGCTCGTCGGCAAAATCCAAGCGGATCTGATGATCCAACCGGCCCCGTCCATAGCCCGCCAGCCCCAGCTCCAGCTGTTTGCCATCCAGGTTCAGCCACCCCCGTGGCTGCGGCCCCTGCCAGTCCAGTAAGCCCTGCAACTGCATTTTGCCCTTGCCCAGATCCAGGCTGCCGGAGAGATCGGCTCTGGCCCCCTGAATAGCCATCTTCGCCTGCAGATCCCGCACGGCGGCGATATCCAGATTGGTATCCAGCTCGCCTTCGGTCAGGCTCAGTTGACCGTAAAACAGTGGCGCAGACAGGCTGCCATCCAGCCGGCCCTGGCCGTCGATCCGCCCTCGGCTGCGGTGCAAGGCATCCACCAGTGGCGCCAGACCATAGAGTCTCAGGTTGTCCAATGTCAGGGTGCCGGCAAGCCGTTGCTTGCCCTGTGGATCCTGCACCTGCAGATCCACCTGCGCCTTGCCCAATTGGTCGGAGACAAACGCCAGCATCAGCTGGGCCTGTTTGGCATCCAGCCCGGCGGTCAGTTGCAGGGTCTGATACGCCGAAGGGGCTCCGTCACTGATGATCTCCCCCGCCCCGGTCTGCAGGCGCGCGGTCAGAGTAGGCACCCCATTCCGCCACGCCAATTGTGCCTCGCCACTCAGGTCGCTGCGCCAGCCCAGACGCTCCGGCATCAGCACAGCCAAACGCTCGGTGGCGAACTTATCCAGCCGCAAAGCCAGCTTGCCCTCATGGGCAGAAACAGCGGCCGCGCTCAGACACAGGCTGGCGGGATCGCTCAGCCAGCACTGCTCGCCCAGTTGCCACCGCTGCCAGGGCGCCCGGCTGGCCAGGCTCAGCGGCGCCGCCAACTGCCAGCGCCCCACGGGCGTATCAAACCAGGTGTGCTGCAAGGTGCCCTGCCACCCCTTGGCGCCCAGGGCCCCCTCAAGCTGCAGGCTGCCGGCCAGCGTCTTGCCGTCAAAGTCCAGCGTCAGTTGGTGGGCCTTGGCATTACCATTGGCGTTGAGCCGAACCTGCTTGATGCCCAGGCCGGCGAGCTGCAAGCGCCCCAGGCTCAGCGCCAGCTCGCCGGCATACTGACGCGCCGGCTCCAGCCGAGCGTCCAGCTCCAGCTCCCGCAGACTGCCGTCCGGCCAACGCAGCCGCGCCGACGCCAGGCGCACGGCAATGTTCGGCGCGCTGGCACTGCCCGATAAGGCCAGCCGACCACTGAGACCCCCCCTCAAAACCGCTACCCAGCATGCCCAGCTCAGGGGCCTGGAGATCCCCTGTGAGTGCCCATTGCTTGTCCAGCTGGCCGTGGATCCTCACGCGGTTGGCACCGCTGGTGAGGCGCAGCTCTTTTACCTGCCATTGCAGGCGATCATTGCCTGACAGCGCACCACTCACCGCCACGGGATAACCGTTGAGCCGTCCCTGGCCGGCCAGCTTATCCAGAGCCAGTTGCCAGTGGCCGTCGCTTAGCTTGAACTGACTGTGCAACCCCAGGGCCAACTCGCCTTGCACCTCGGGCAGCCACGCCTGCAGGCGGCGGCTCTTGAGACTCAGCTCTCCCTGCCAATCGAGCCCCGCTTGCCAGGCCAGTGTGCCGCTGATGGCCGCCTGAGTCTGGTCACTGTCCCAGGTCAGCCGCGTCAGTTGCAGGCCATGCAGATTGCCCTGCAGCTGGCTGGTGAGGCGTCCCTGGGGATAGGTGAGTGCCTTGACGGTGCTGCTGAGACTGGCCTCGTAGTGGGTGAGCGATCCCTTGGCCTGGAGCCGGCCGTCACTGGCCAAATAATCCGGCGTGCCGCTAAGGGGCCAGCCCAGGCGGGCCCAGTGCAGGGTGAGATCAAAGGGCAGCTGGGGATCCAGTACGTCTAGCCGGCCAGCCAGGGCAAGCCCCTCGCTGCCCGCCAGCTTGGCATCCAGCACCATGGCTCCCAGTGAGCCCTCGGCGGTGAGATCCAGCCGTCTGGCCGGCATTCCCTCGGGCAAGCCATAGGCGGTTTGCACCCCCAGAGCCAGACTCAAGGGGTACTCATCGGCAAAGCGCAGCGCCCCCTTGAGTTCCAACACGCCCAGCGGATGCTCCAGGCTCAGCTGCGGTAGCCTCAGCTGATCGCCGATAAACTCCGCCGCCAGCTGACCGTTTAACCAATCGGTATCCAAACCGGGCTGGCGATAACGCACCCGCTCCAGACGCAAGCCGGCCAGGGAGATATCCAGCGGCAAAGTGACAGGCGGCAGGCTCATCCGCTCGGCCTGCGGCGGCGGGTGGGAGATAGGAGCTGTGGCAGACGAGGCCTTGACCGGCTCTGCCGCCGGCTCGGGTGCATCTGTTGCCTGCGCCGCAGAGGTAGCCGGCATGGCCCAGTCCACCGCCAGCCCACTGAGCTGGCTGGTACCGATATACAGATGCGACCCCAGCCAGTTGGCCGAACTGGCAAAGTGCTCCAGCTCCACCGTCAGCGCTGGCATGGCAAAGTGCACCTTTTTGAGGGCCAGTTGGTTGAGGTGCAGATTGAAGGGCAGCACCAGAGGTGCACTGCTGGCAGTCTGTGGCTCCCCTGACTCGGTGGCGGCGGAGGCCGCCGGTGCCAGCGTCAGGCTTACCCCTTCACCCACCAAGGCATCCACCTGCAGGCTGCCGAACAACAAGCCACCAGGACGCCAGCGCAGGCTCAGCTGCTCGGCGCTAAATTGCACCGCCTCATCCTGCCAGCTGAGATCCTCAAACTGCCAACCTTCCGCCAGCTGGCCGGCCAACAGCTGGCCCTTGAGCTGGGGCAACTGCTCGGTGGCCAGACGCCAGATCAGCTGGTTGCCCACGCTGGTAAACAGCAGCAGGCTCACCAGCAAGACACTCAGGCATAAGAGCGCCAGCCCGGTCAGAATGAGGTTACGCAAGGTACTCATAGCTCAGGCCCCAGGCCGAAGTGGAAGTGAAAGGGGATCTGGGTCTCAGAGACGCCAAAGCCAATATCCAGCCGGATGGGCCCCACAGGGCTAAGCCAGCGCAGACCCACGCCTGTGCCGATTTTCCAGGGTTCGGCATAGTCATTGGTGGCGGTGCCCGCGTCGACAAAACTGGCCAGACGCCACTTCTGCGCCACGGGTATGGCGTATTCCAGACTCAGGGCGGAGGTGTAGCGTGCCCCGGTCAGCAGTCCCGCCTTATCTACTGGCGATATGCTCTCGTAGCTAAACCCCCGCACCGTCTGATCCCCGCCGGTGAAAAAACGCAGCGAAGCCGGGACAGCCGCCAGGTTGTCTCCCAGGATGGCCCCCTGCTCGGCCCGCCAGATGAGACGATGCCCCGGCCAGGGGGCACGCAGCCATTTGGTTCGCCCCCACAACCAGCTAAAGTCGGCATCCGATCCCCAATACTGACTGGAATACTGATTCTTGAAGATGACCCTGTCCCCCCAATCAGGATCCATGCCCCCCGTCATGCGCAGGCGGGAGAGGGTAAACCCGGGCATGTAGAGCAAGGAAGAGCCGCTGCTGGAGCCCTGGGTGTAGTCCTCATATTGGGTCTCGATGAAGTAGTCGCGTTCCCAGGCACCATGGGTCTTGGTCTGGTAGTGCGCCCCGACGGTAAGGTTGCGGGACCGGGTGTCCTGCTGATCCGTGGCCTCGTAGCTGGTCTTCAGGCTGTAATAATCGTTGAGCGGATCCCGCCCAGGGATGCGATAGCTGAAATTAATATTTTGCTGCGGTGCCGCTATCTTCATCTCGGTATAGAGGCTATGGCCGTAGCGGTTGAGCCAAGGCTTCTCCCAGGTCAGCTGCAGGCGGGGCCCCTCATCGGTGGAGGCGCCAACCCCCACCTCCACCACATTATCGCTGCGGGGTGACAACTGGATCAGGATGGGCACCTGATGATTCGCCACCTGATCCAGCTGTGGTTGCACGTCGATCTGCTTGAAGTACCGGGTCTGGGAAAGGGTCTGACTCAGCTCCGCCAACTGCACGGCACGATAGGGTTCGCCCTGTTTAAACGCCAGCAGCGGTTGGATCAGCTGGCCAGTTCCCGGCGCCCCCTCGATGCGGATTGGACCATAGTGATAGCGGACCCCAGAGTCAAAGTGCAGGCTGACATCCGCCACATTCTCCCTGGGATAGACCTTAACCTGGGCCTGGGTGAGCTTGGCATCCAGATAGCCGCGGGTCAGAGCCCGGCCCTTGAGCTGATCCTTGATGCTTTCATAGTGACCATGATGAAACACCGCGCCCTGCTTTAACGGAAACTGACTGATCAGCTCGGCAAAGCTCTCATCCTGGGTGGCGTCACCGCTGAGCACCAGATCCCAGCTGCGAATGGTCACCGGCTGGCCCGGGGTTACCTTGACCCGCAGCAGGCCAGGATCCTGCTCATCCAGCGCCAGCGTCACCTCGGCCTGGTAATAGCCCAGTGCCTGCAAGGCACTCACCACTGTCTGCCGAATGGTCTGCATCCGGTAGTTGACTCTGTCCGGCGCTATGGCCGGCAGGCTCTCCAGGTAGCTGACTACGTTCTGCTTGGCGTCACCCTTAAGCCCCGAGACCTTAAAATGCAGCGGCTGGGCCAGGCTGGGCAAACTCAGCAGCAGGACGCAAAACAGACAGGCAGTTCGAAACATGCAGACTCCATGGCTCGTCCAGCCGAGCGGCCGGCGACTCGTCGACCCGACGCCGACATGGGACCTAAATGGTCTTGATGATAAGGGCAAATGGCCAGGGAGGAAACCTGGCACTCACCGGATACGTCGGCCAACAGGCATTGAACAGGCGCGCAGCTTGTCCGACAATGCGCGCCCCAACAAGGAGATTAACCCGATGAAAGCCGCCGCCCTGCACATATTGGTCAAGACCCGCGCAGAAGCTGATGCCCTCAAGCTGAAACTGGCCAAAGGCGCTTCCTTTGCCGAGCTGGCCAGACGCCATTCCCTCTGCCCCTCTGGCAAGCGCGGCGGCGATCTGGGGGAATTCAAGCGCGGACAGATGGTGGCGGCCTTTGACAAGGCGGTGTTCCACGGCGAACTGCTCACCGTGCTGGGCCCCATCAAGACCCAGTTCGGCTACCACCTGATCAAGGTCCTCTACCGCGGCTGACTAGCCCTTACCATGGACAAAGCAGCTGCGCAGATTGACCTGGATCGCCCGCAGCACATCCCGCCGGCTGATGGTACCAATCAGCCGCCCGCCCTCGTCGATCACAGGGTAGATCTTGGGTTTTTGCTGGGTCATCTGCTGGGCCAGCTCTATGATGCTGGTCTCGGGACGTACCGTCAGCACCTCAGGGCGCATCAACTCGCTCACCTGCGCCATCTGTTCACAGTGATAACTGGCTGACAACCCCTGGGCCAGGCAATCCTGCTCGGACAAGAAGCCCACCAGCTTGCCTTGGCCATCCACCACGGGCCCGCCGGTCAGGCCGCTCTCCAGCAACCGATTGATGGCCTGCTCTATCCCCATCTCGGGCCCAAACGTCACCGGGCGCGGATTCATGTAATCTTTGACGCTAATGGACTCCATAAGCCCTCCTGTTGGCCTAGCCTGCCTTGCTCCAAGCATAGTGGAGCCACCACAGATGTAAAAAAGCCGCCCGGTGGGCGGCTTATCGAGCGGTTACAGTTGCCGCAGGGCGGCGATACGTTGCTCAAGTGGCGGGTGACTCATGAACAGCTCGCTCATGCTGCGCTTGCCATTGATGCCAAAGGCCATCAGGCTGCCCTCCAGCTGCGACTCCTGGCCACGCCGCAGGCGCTCCAGGGCGGCAATCATCTTGTCGCGGCCCACCAGCTTGGCGGAGCCGGCATCGGCACGAAACTCCCGCTGACGAGAGAACCACATGACGATGATGGAGGCGATGATGCCAAACACCATCTCCAACACAAACACCACGCCCATGTAGGCAAAGGTGCCCAGGCCGTTGCCTTCTTCATCATTGGAGCGGAAGAAGTTGGAGATGACTGACGCCACCACGCGGGCAAAGAAGATGACGAAGGTGTTCACCACCCCCTGGATCAAGGTCAGGGTCACCATGTCACCGTTGGCCACGTGGCTGACCTCATGGGCCAGCACCGCCTCGGCCTCATCCCGACTCATGTTGTACAGCAGGCCGGAGCTCACCGCCACCAGGGCCTCGTTGCGCTTGGCACCGGTGGCAAAGGCGTTCATGTCCGGCGCGTCATAAATCCCCACCTCCGGCATGCCGATGCCCGCCTGCTGAGCCTGACGCCGGACTGTGCTGACCAGCCAGTGCTCCATCTCGTTGCGCGGCTGCTCGATGATCTGCACCCCATAGGCCCGCTTGGCCATCCATTTGGACATCAAGAGGGAGATGAAGGATCCGCCAAAGCCAAATACAGCAGCAAACAACAGCAGGCCGCCTTGTCCTTGTACATTGATCCCGAGCAGGCCAGACAGCAGGTTCAGCACTATGCTCAGCACCAGGATCACCGCCAGGTTGGTCGCAAGGAACAACAGTACACGTTTCATGGAAACTCCTTAAGGTTTCTCAACAGTCAGACTCATCATATGGGCGGCCAACAGAATATCAAGTTAATCATATGATAATAATTTGTAAGAAAAATGGCGCCCTAAGGCGCCATTTTTCCGAGGTATTCCAACTTAAGCCAACAAAGGGCTGATATCCAGATAGTGACCCAGATCCGACTCGTGAGGCCGGGCCAGATAGGGTATCTCACCTAAGAAAGGGGCCGGCAACAAGGCCTGCAAGGTATCCAGGTTTTCCTGGTAATGGCTCATACCCTGATGGATCTGGTTGATACACCAACCCGCCAGATTGAGATGATCATGGCGAATGGCCTCGTAGGTGAGCATGGCGTGGTTGAGGCAGCCCATGCGGGCCCCCACCACCAGGATCACCGGCATGTCTTCGAACTTGACCCAATCGGAGAGGAAATGACCATGGCCCACCGGCAGACGCCAGCCCCCGGCGCCTTCGACAAACAGGATATCGGCATCGCTCTGCTTGAGCTGCCGCAGCCCCTCAGACAGGACCTCAAAGCGAATGGGCACCCCGGAGGCTTCCGCCGCTATGTGGGGGGCCACCGCCGGTTCAAAGGCATACCCTACCACCTGGTCGTAAGGCAGCTTGATGTTGGCCGCATGCTGCAGCAACACCACATCCCGGTTACACAGTCCCTCCTCCATCAGCTCGCAGCCGGAGGCCACCGGCTTGTAGCCGGCGGTACGCAGGCCACGCTGGGCCGCTGCCTGGAGCAGCGCCATGCAACTGATGGTCTTCCCCACGTCCGTGTCGGTTCCGGTGACGAAGAAGGTTTTGGTCATCGACGCAATACTCCATAACACACTTCATAGGTAAGAGGCAGCAGGCCCTGGGCATTGCGCATCCTCTCATACGATAGTTCCAAATGCATCAAGGTGTCGCGCCCACCCAGGCCGGCGCGACGCGTACCGTTTACCTGATTGGCTCCGATCCCCTTGAGGCTCTGTAACAGGGCGGTCAAATTGGCAAATTCCATCACATGCTGACGCTGCTGCCAGTGTAGCGACCTAAAGCCGGCCAATTCGGCCGCCCGCTGCCAAACCTGGCTGGCCGGATAAGCATTGACATGCACAGCCCCATCGAGCCGGGCCCAGGCCTCCACCAGCTCCGTCAGAGAGCCGGCCAGCAGGGTGGTAAACACCAGGTGCCCGCCCGGGCGCAGCACCCGATACAATTCCGTCAACAAGCGCTCAGGGCAACTGACCCATTGCACGGCGAGGCTGGAGAAGATCAGATCCACCGAACCAGCCTGGAGCGGCAAGGACTCGGCATCGCCACACAGGCAGGAGGCTCGCGCCCGCTGCTGTGCCCGTCGCAACATGGCCTCGGAGAGATCCAGCGCCAATAGATGTTGGGACAACTGCTGCAGGTTTGGCAAAAAAAAACCCGTACCGCATCCCAAATCCAAGGCTGTCGCCACAGACTGCACCGGGATCAAGCTCAGCAGCTGGCGTCCCACCGCCTGCTGCAAACTGGCATGGCGGTCATATTGATCCGCCGCCCGACCAAAGCGCCGTGCCAAGGCCGGTTTATCGATGCTGAAAACACTGTTCATGCGGATGTCTCCGCCAGAGCCGACAACAGGCGCTGTATGTCGTCAGGGCTATGGGCTGCTGTCAGGGTGAGGCGCAGTCTGGCCTGCCCCGCCGGCACTGTGGGTGGCCGGATGGCGGTGACCCAGAGCCCGCGGGCCCGCAACCGCTCAGCCAGCGCCAGTGCCGCCTCACTCTGCCCGACCAACAGCGGCTGGATGGCGGTCTGGGAATCTCCCAGCGTCAACCCCAGCCGCGCCGCGCCATCGCGCAACAAGTGAATGTGTTCCTGCAGACGCGCTCTCTGGGCATCGGCGCCTTGCACCCAATGGATGGCGGCAGAAACGGCCTCGGCCTGAGCCGGTGGCAGGTGAGTGCTGTAGACGTACTCCCGGGCAAAATTGGCCAGGTAGTCCACCAGTTGCCGGGAACCCGCCACGAAGGCACCGGCACAACCTAATGCCTTGCCGAAGGTGCCCATCAAGATCTGCACCCGCTCCGGCTCGATGCCCTGGGCGGCCAGGGTGCCGCGCCCAGCCGCACCCAACACTCCCAAACCATGGGCATCGTCGATCATCAGCCAGTTACCGCTGGCCTCACTCAGGGCCACCAGCTCGGACAGCGGCGCTTGATCGCCATCCATGCTGAACACCCCTTCGCTGATGATGAGTCCACGTTTGGGCTCCAGCAGCCGGGCCAGCTGGGCCATGTCGTTGTGGGCGAACCGCCTCATGGGCGCCGGGCTCGCCGCCCCCGCCTCCTGCAAAGAGGCGTGGTTGAGCCGGTCCTGCCACTGCAGGTGCGCCTTGCCCAGCAGGGCCTTGATCACTGCCTGGTTGGCGGCAAAACCCGTGGAGAACAGCAGTGCCGCCTCCACCCCCAACCAGTGACACAGTTGGGCTTCCAGTTGGGCATGGGGTTGGCTGTAGCCGGTTACCAAGGGCGAGGCACCGGAGCCGGCGCCCCAGCGTGCAAGCCCCGCCTGCCAGGCTTGAACTATCTCGGGCTGACTGGCGGCCCCCAGATAATCGTTGCCGGAAAAGTTGAGATACCACTGGCCGTCCACCTGGATCTGGCGTCCCTGGCCGGAGGCCAGACAGACCCGCTGACGCCGCAGGCCGGCGAACGCCCGTTCGGCCAGGACGGCGGGCAGATCAAACGGCATGGCTGGCGGTCTTTCTGGGTTGAGTGGCATCGTAGAACAGGCTCGCTTCAGACTCGTCCACCAGCGCCTCTCGCAGTGCCTGCTCCTGCATCAGATCCGGCTGCTGGCGGCCGCGTGCCGCCTCGGGGCGGATCCCCAAACGCCGGAACAGCTGCTTGTCGCCGTCTTCATCGGCATTGGGGGTAGTGAGCAGCTTGCAGCCATAGAAGATGGAGTTGGCGCCAGCCAGAAAACACAGGGCCTGCATCTGATCGTTCATCTTCTCCCGCCCGGCGGACAAGCGCACATGAGAGGCCGGCATCATGATGCGGGCCACGGCGATGATGCGGATGAAGTCGAAGGGATCCACCTCGGCGGCCGACGCCAGCGGCGTGCCCTGGATCTTCACCAGCATGTTGATGGGCACGCTTTCGGGCTGCGGGGTCAGATTGGCCAGCGCCACCAGCAGGCCGGCCCGGTCCTCGGCACTCTCCCCCAGGCCTATGATGCCGCCGGAGCAGACCTTCATGCCCGCCTCGCGGACATGGCTTAAGGTATCCAGCCGATCCTGGTAGGTACGGGTGGTGATGATGTCGCCGTAAAACTCCGGCGAGGTGTCCAGGTTGTGGTTGTAGTAATCCAGTCCGGCCTGGGCCAGCCGCTGGGCCTGATCGGCGGTGAGCATGCCGAGGGTCATGCAGGTTTCCATGCCCATGGCCTTGACCTCTTCCACCATGCGCAGCAGGTAGGGCATGTCCCTGTCTTTGGGGTTGCGCCAGGCGGCGCCCATGCAAAAGCGCGACGAGCCGGCCGCCTTGGCCTCCCGTGCCCGCTCCAGCACCTTTTCCACCTCCAGCAGACGTTCGGCCTCCAGGCCGGTCTGGTAGCGGGCGCTCTGGGGACAGTACTTGCAATCCTCCGGGCAGGCGCCTGTCTTGATGGACAACAGGGTGCTGACCTGCACCTCATTGGCATCAAAGTGCTGACGGTGCACCTGTTGGGCGGTAAACAGCAGATCGTTAAACGGCATGGCAAACAGGGCCTGGACTTCCTCCCGGCGCCAGTTATGACGGATGACAGATGACATGGTGTGAACTCTTGTGAGGTTGAACTTGGCCAGTCTAAGGCCAGCCGGTATCCTGTCAACCTCGCATCACCAGACCAGATTTACAACAGACTGCTTTATGTGCGATTACGCCTTTGACCGCCAGCACATCTGGCACCCCTACACTTCCCTGACCCGTCCCCTGCCCACCTATGGCATAGCCCGGGCCCATGGGGTTCATCTGTATCTGGAAGACGGCCGCCCCCTGGTGGACGGTATGTCCTCCTGGTGGGCCTGCCTGCATGGCTACAATGTGCCCGAGCTCAACGCCGCCGCCACCAGCCAGCTGGGCAAGATGGCCCACGTGATGTTTGGTGGCATCACCCATGAGCCCGCCATCGAACTGTGCCGCAAGCTGGTCGACCTCACCCCAAGCGGGCTGGATAGGGTGTTCCTGGCGGACTCAGGCTCGGTGGCGGTGGAAGTGGCGCTGAAGATGGCGCTGCAGTACTGGCAGAGTCGTGGCACGCCGCGCCGACGCTTCGTAGCCCTGCGCCAGGGTTATCATGGCGACACCTTTGGCGCCATGAGCGTCACGGATCCTGACGGCAGCATGCACCGGCTCTACCGGGGCTTCGTGGCCGAGCATTATTTTGTGCCCGCCCCGCCGGTGGCCTTTGATGCCCCCTGGGACGCTGCCGCCATGGCCCCGCTGGCCAATCTGTTGGCCGAGCAGCATGCCGAGATCGCCGCCCTGATCCTGGAACCTATCGTCCAGGGAGCCGGCGGCATGCGCTTTTATCATCCCGAATACCTGCGCCAGGCCCGCGCCCTGTGCGATGAGTACGGCATACTGCTGATCGCCGACGAAATCGCCACCGGCTTTGGCCGCACCGGCAAGCTGTTCGCCTGCGAATGGGCCGGCATCAGCCCGGATATCCTGTGTTTGGGCAAGGCGCTGACCGGCGGCTACCTGACCCTCTCCGCCACCCTGACCACCCAGGCGGTGATGCAACAGATCTGCGACGGCGAGGCCGGCGTCTTGATGCACGGCCCCACCTTCATGGCCAACCCGCTGGCCTGCGCCGTAGCCAATGCCTCGCTGGATCTGCTGCTCGCCTCCCCCTGGCAGGCCAGGGTCGCCGCCATCGAGGCCCAGCTCAAACAGGCGCTGGCCGGCTATGCCCAACATCCCCAGGTGGCCGCCGTGCGGGTGCTGGGCGCCATCGGCGTGGTGGAAACCAAGGAGGCACTGGATCAGGCCCGCTTGCAGGCCTGTTTTGTCGAACAAGGCGTCTGGCTCCGCCCCTTTGGCCGGCTCATCTACCTGATGCCGCCCTTTATCATTAAGCCCGACGAGCTCCGCCAGCTCACCCAGGCCATAGGGGTGGCTCTGGCGCGCCACTAGGCCCTGAGGCCCCGACCCGCCACCTCGCTCGCCTGGCCGCTGTTCCACTGCAAGACAGTGGCCTTGCCGCCCTATCGCGCATAAAATAGCGGCTTAGCCCCATGAAGTTGGATTCAAATGCACATCTCTATCACCGGCAAGATCTGTTTTGTTCTGCTGCTGATATTCTCTTCCGTCCTGCTGGGCACCACCACGCTGCAATCCTGGCGCGAGCGCAGCCTGTTGTGGGAGCTGAGCCAAATTCAGATGGGCTACCAACTGGATCACTACCTCAACGGCCTGGATCCAGCTCTGCTCACCGGCAATCCCGCGCTGCGTGAGCTGCTGCAGCGCCGGCTCCCCGTGCCGCCCCAGGTCGAACTGTTGCGGGTGCTGCGTGCCCCAACCCTGCCCGGCGAATCACGGCCACAAGAGCAGGCGCAAGATAGCCAGGACAGGGCCGCCCTGGCCGGAGAGGCGCGCAGCCAAGTCGTGCAGCGCCATGGCAAGACACTGCTGGTGATGACCCGCCCCATACTGGCCAGTACCCGTCTGTGTGGTGACACCTGTCCCCTGGCCGAGGGTCAGGTGCTGGGCGCGCTGCGGCTGGAATACTCCCTGAACGCCCAGCTGGACAAGATGGAGCAACATGTGCTGACCCTGGCCCTGCTGTTGAGTCTGCTATTTGGTGCCGGCCTGCTGCTGGCCATCTACATACTGCGCCGGCAAATAGTCACTCCCCTGGTACGCATTCGGCAGACCTTGGATCGCGCCGCCGATCTGGGGATCTGGCAAGAGGTACAGATCCGCCAGGATGACGAGATAGGGCGACTGGCAGAAAGCGTGGACCACCTGATGCGACGCTTGGCGGCCGATCAGGACCACCAGAACAAGGCGCCATAGCCGGCGAGCCCCAGCAGGCTGAGGCAAAGCAGCAAGGCATCGTACCAGAGCACCACATCCGCTTGCCGCCGCGCCCGCCGGCGGCCCAGGAGCAGGGTCAACAGGCTCAATAGGAGGCAGCCGGCCAAGCCCCAGGGCAAGGCCCCCAGCCAGGGCTCCAGCCAGTGCTGGCGAATGGGCAACTGCCAGTAGCGCCACAGGCCGAAATTGGTCTGCGGCCGTCCCAGGTGATAAAGCAGCAACACCAGCAACAACATCAGCCAGCCCAGGCCACTGCACCACCATAGCAACCGCAACCAGCCGTCTGGTTGATGCCGCCGCTCACGGTAAGGGGGCTCCTGCATCACACTCTCCCTTTGCTGAGGTCCTCAGTGACAAGTCTCGCCCTGGCACGGGAAAACCGGCAAGACGGCGGCCCATCTTTTGCTTGAGTCCTGCCTGCACCCGGGTAAGATGTTGCGATCCCAAGGCCGGGAAGGCCCCTGGCCAAGATGACCCTGTATAAAGAGATAAAGAGAGTGTTCAGATGACCCAAGCATCCGTAGCCGACATACTCAAAGGCAAGTACGCCGTCGGCACCCGCCTGACTGTTCAAGGCTGGATCCGCACCCGTCGCGACTCCAAGGCCGGTATCTCCTTCCTGGCGGTGCATGACGGTTCCTGTTTCGATCCCATCCAGGCCGTGGTGCCCAATCACCTGGACAATTACGAACAGGATGTGCTGCGGTTGACCACGGGTTGCTCGGTGGCCGTCACCGGTGAGGTGGTGGAATCCCAGGGCAAGGGCCAGTCTTTCGAGCTGCAGGCCAGTCAGGTGAGCGTGATCGGCTGGGTGGACGATCCGGACACCTATCCCATGGCCGCCAAGCGCCACACCATCGAGTACCTGCGTGAACAGGCCCACCTGCGTGCCCGCACCAATCTGATGGGCGCCGTGACCCGGGTGCGTAACTGCCTGGCCCAGGCCATCCACCGCTTCTTCCACGAGCAGGGTTTCTGCTGGGTAGCCACCCCGCTCATCACCGCCTCCGACTGCGAAGGCGCCGGCGAGATGTTTCGCGTCTCCACCCTGGATCTGGAAAACCTGCCCCGCACCGAGGCCGGCAAGGTGGATTACAGCCAGGACTTCTTCGGTAAAGAAGCCTTCCTCACCGTCTCCGGTCAGCTGAACGCCGAAACCTACGCCTGTGCCCTGTCCAAGGTCTACACCTTCGGTCCGACGTTCCGTGCCGAAAACTCCAACACCAGTCGCCACCTGGCGGAATTCTGGATGGTGGAGCCGGAAGTGGCCTTCGCCGATCTGGCCGCCAACGCCAAGCTGGCCGAGGACATGCTCAAGTATGTGTTCCGCGCCGTACTGGCCGAGCGCCGTGACGATCTGGAATTCTTTGCCGAGCGGGTGGACAAGGAAGTGCTTACCCGGCTGGAGCAGTTTGTCAGCTCCGACTTTGCCCAGGTGGACTATACCGACGCCATCGAGATCCTGAAAAATTGCGGCCGCGAGTTCGAGTTCCCGGTGGAGTGGGGCATAGATCTCTCCTCCGAACACGAGCGCTACCTGGCCGAGGAGCACTTCAAGGCCCCCGTGGTGGTGAAGAACTATCCCAAGGACATCAAGGCCTTCTACATGCGCCTCAACGATGACGGCAAGACGGTGGCCGCCATGGACGTGCTGGCTCCCGGCATTGGCGAGATCATCGGCGGCTCCCAGCGTGAGGAGCGCCTGGAGGTGCTGGATGCCCGTCTTGCCGAGATGGGACTGAACCAGGAAGACTACTGGTGGTACCGGGATCTGCGCCGCTACGGTACCGTGCCCCACGCCGGCTTTGGCCTCGGCTTCGAGCGCCTGGTGGTCTACGTCACCGGCATGGGCAACGTGCGGGACGTGATCCCCTTCCCCCGTACCCCGCGTACCGCCGAGTTCTAATCAGCGCCTTGCCTGCACAACGCCGCCCGAGGGCGGCGTTGTTGTTTCTGCCCGGCAAGCTCGCATCACAGATAGCGGACAAACTTGGCGCTATCCAGCGCGCGCCGCGGGCCCGACACCGGGACCTCCGGCGTTCCCAGATAGACAAACCCCACTATCTGCTCGCCGTCAGTCAGGCCCAGCGCCTGGTGCACACCTGGATCAAACATCACCCAGCCGGAGCGCCAGATGCCGCCAAAGCCTTGCGCCTGGGCCGCCATCTGCATGGCCATGGCCGCACACCCGGCGGAGAGCTGCTGCTCCAGCACCGGCACCTTGGGATGGGCAATCGCCCGGCTGACCACCACCACCACCAAGGGTGCCCGCAGGGGTGCCTCACGCAACTTGTCTATCGCCTCAATCCCCTCGCCCTGCCGCTGGGCCGCCTCGGCCAAGATCTGGCCCAAGCGCAACCGGCCATCGCCTTCACAAAGGATGAACTGCCAGGGATGCAGACCACCGTGATCCGGCACCGCCAGCGCCGCCTGCAAGATATTCTCCAAGGCTTGGCCCTGGGGGGCTGGGGACACCAGACGACCACAGGAGTGACGTTCCAACAACAGGCTCAGGCCTTCCATTCATCCACCTCTATACTCAACAGGTTATCCCTTGACGGGTCTCTACCTTAATCGGCCTGCGCCACTTTGACCACAGGTGCCCCATGAAAACCAAGCCCCCTTCCCTGCCGACCGCCCGGCGTCTGGAAACCCAACGCTGGCGCCGTGAGCTGCACCAGCTGTGGCAGCAGCAACCGGGCCGTCTGCTGGCCTTGTTGCGCAACTGGCTCAAAGAGCCGCCCACCCAGCCCTGAGCCGCCAGCAAGCATGGTAATTCCCTCCCCCAGCAACCATAATGGCGGGCCAAGGCTGGTCTTATGAAGGAAGCTGCTGATGTCATTCCTGTTTCGCCCGATAAAATGGCTGCTGCGCACCGCATGGCGCCTGCTCAATTTCACCCGAATTCTGCTGATTAATCTGGCCTTTGTGCTGGTGCTGGTGGTGGTCATACTGGCATTACAACAAGAAAAGCCCACACCCCCCATCCCCGAAGGCGCCCTGGTGCTGGATCTGGCCGGGCAACTTGTCGAGCAAGCCAGTTCGCCCTTCGCCGGCAATCAGTGGCTTAGCGATCTGATGAGCAATGACTCCCGCCCCCGGGAGCTGGTGCTGGGGGATATCCGCTATGCCCTGGCCAAGGCCAAACAAGACGACGCCATCAAGGGGGTGGTACTGCAGCTGTCGGATCTGCAGCCCAGTTCGCTGGAAAAACTGCAGCAGATCACCACCGCCCTGGATGATTTCCGCCGGGGGGGCAAGCCGGTAGTGGCCATGGGTGACTTCTTTAATCAAAGCCAGTATCTGCTGGCGGCCCACGCCGATACGGTATTGCTCAACCCCGCCGGGGCCGTGCTGATCCAGGGCATGGAGCGCTACGAACTCTACTTCAAGGAAGCCCTGGCCAAGTTCAACATCACCCCCTACATCTTCCGCACCGGCCGCTACAAATCCTTCGTCGAGCCCTACACTCGGGATGACATGTCACCGGAGGCCCGCGACGCCAACGGCCGCTGGCTGGGCCAACTGTGGCAGCAATACGTGGCCGACGTGACCCAGGCCCGCAAGATACGCCCGGATGCCATCTCACCGGACAAGGGACAGCTGCTGGCCCGCTTCCAGGCAGCCCAGGGTAATGCCGCCCAATACGCCCTGGATCAGGGGCTGGTGGATCAGTTGGCCAACCACACCGAGATGGTACAACAGGTGGCCCAGTGGGCCGGCGCCAGCCAGGGCGAACCCGGCTTCAAACAGATCAGTTTGCGGGATTATCTGCGCAGCCTGCCGTCACGCTTCACCGATACTGGCCAGCCGAAGATTGGCCTCATCGTCGCCAGCGGCCCCATCTTGAACGGCGAGCAAGCCGCCGGCAGCATTGGCGGCGAGAGCCTCTCCCGTCTCATTCGTCAGGCCACCCAGGACAAGCAGATCAAGGCCCTGGTGCTGCGCATCGACAGCCCTGGCGGCAGCGCCTTTGCCGCCGAGCAGATCCGCACCGAACTGCTGGCCCTCAAGCAAGCCGGCAAGCCCCTGGTGGTCTCCATGGGCAGTACCGCCGCCTCCGGTGGTTACTGGATGGCGGCCAATGCCGACAGGATCTATGCCGCCCCCAGCACACTGACCGGCTCCATTGGCGTCTTTGGCCTGTTTGCCACCGTCGATCAGGCCCTGGCCAAGCTAGGCGTCCATACCGATGGTCTGGGCACCACGGATCAAAGTGGCCTCTCGCCGCTGCGCCCACTACCGCAACACATACAACAACTGGTGCAGATGAATGTGGAGAACACCTACCAGCGCTTCATCAACCTGGTGGCTGAGGGCCGGGGCCTGACGCCGGATGAGGTGGATCAGATTGCCCAGGGACGGGTGTGGAGTGGCGTAGATGCCAAGGCCAATGGCTTGGTGGATGAGCTAGGCGATCTGCCGGCCGCCATTGCCAGTGCCGCTGAACTGGCCGAGCTGAGCCACTACGAGTTGCAGCCCATTCAGGCGCCGCTCTCGCCCAAAGAGCGACTGCTGCGCCAGCTGTTTGATGAGGCAGCCCATGCGCTGGTGCCCCAGAGCCTGATGCCGGTGCTGAGCCAGTGGCAACAAAGCCTGGCCCCCCTGACCCAATTCAACGACCCCATGGGACAGTACGCCCTGTGTGAGTTTTGTACCGCCAACTGACAGACCATAGACACCCATGACCAACAAGAAGCAGATTTACATTGCCTACACCGGCGGCACCATAGGGATGCAGCACTCAGATCATGGCTACATACCGCAGCCGGGTTTCATGGAAGACTGTCTGGCTCGGATGCCGGAATTTCACCGCCCGGAGATGCCGGCCTACCATATCCACGAATACCAACCGCTCATCGACTCCTCGGACATGACGCCGGCGGACTGGCAGCGGATCGCCGAAGACATCCGGGATCACTATGACGACTACGATGGCTTCGTGGTGTTGCACGGCACGGACACCATGTCCTACACCGCGTCGGCCCTCTCCTTCATGCTGGAGGACTTGAGCAAGCCGGTGATCATCACAGGCTCCCAGATCCCACTGGCCCAATTACGCTCCGATGGTCAGCAGAACCTGCTCAACGCCCTCTACCTGGCGGCCCATCACCCCATCCATGAGGTGAGCCTGTTCTTCAATAACCAGCTGTTTCGCGGCAACCGCAGCACCAAGGTGCACGCCGACGGTTTCCAGGCCTTCGACTCGCCGGACTACCCGCCGCTGCTCACCGCCGGTATCCATATCCAGCTGGTGGCAGGTAAACCGGGTCAGCCACACGACAGGCCCCTGATCCTGCATCCCATCGAGCCGCAGCCCATCGGGGTCATCACCCTCTACCCCGGCATCTCGGCCGAGGTGATCGCCAACGTGCTGCAACAGCCGGTCAAGGCCCTGATCCTGCTGACCTTCGGGGTGGGCAACGCCCCCCAGCAGCCCGCCATGTTGCAACTGCTCAAAGAGGCCGCCAGTCGCGGCATCATCATCATCAACCTGAGCCAGTGCCTGCGCGGTCGGGTCAACATGGAGGGTTATGCCACCGGCAATGCCCTGGCCGAAGCCGGCGTCATTTCCGGCTTCGACATGACACTGGAGGCGGCCTTGGCCAAACTGCACTTTCTACTCAGCCAGCCCTTGAGCCCGGCGCAGATCCGGGCGGCCATGCAGCAGGATCTGCGGGGAGAGCTGACCCTTTGAGCCAAGGTTTTGTCCTGACGCATGGAGAAGTCGCCAGCCAGCGGCAATAATGATCCCGACCCCCAGAGTTCGGCAGGAGAGAGAAGTTTGCGACAGATATGGTTAGCCTTAGGCTGCATGGTCGGTCTGCTGGGCGGCTGCAATGAGGACAGGATCGCCAGCATCTGTGAGAAGAACCCGGAGCTGTGCACCGATCTTAACGATGATGGCTACTGCCGCCTGGAGCGCAGTAACGTCATCCGCAACCGCTACTATCAACTACAGACCCCATCGGATACGGGTGTCTATCATCTGATGAAGTCCCTCGAGGCCTACCTGGTCTGTATCGAAAAGACCACCCTCATCGAGTACTCCGAACGTAAGGAGCGCAAGAACAACCGGGTGGAGGGCATGCTGGCGGCACGCCGGCAACTGGAGTCGCTGGATACCCAGACCCGCGCCAGCCATGAGCCGCACCTGCTGCTGTGGCATTGGACCAACAATGGTAGCCAGGAGGCCAAGGCGGCCTTCCTGCGGCAGCAAGGTAGCCCAGCGCTGGAAGAGCCAGAGTTACAACTGGCACTGGCCAATCACTACCGAACCATTGATACAAGCAAGTCCATCCAGATACTTCACCATGCCCTGAGTCTGTACCAGGCCGAGGAAGAGGTGGATATCATGATCCCCACCGCCCTCACCAGCCTCTACATGAAGCAGCAGGCCTATCCGCAGGCCTATTTGTGGGCTCTGGTGACGAGCCAGCTCCAAGGTAGTAAGGGCGGTGGTCAAAGCCCCTACATCCAGCTCACCGAACAGCAAAAAGAGACGTTGGAGGAGCAGGCGGAACAGATCCTGGATCAGTTGCATCAGGGCAAATATCAGCCCAGCCGCTGAAGTGGTGTCATCTGCAGATAAAAACGGCTCCTTTAGTAGGAGTAATGCCAGTCAGTTAAGCCTGACTGGCATTGTTTTTACTAGGTTTTCTCGTCGCATACTTCTGTGGTTTGGCTTTGATGCACCTTGGGTAACTTCGTTCTCGGCGGGCGGGTAACTTGAACTGCTCCGCCTGTTTGTCCAACTCGGCGACACGCCCCGGAACCATGC
>JAJOIN010000076.1 GCA_021209335.1 Aeromonadaceae bacterium | reverse complement strand
GTCGGGGGCAGCGGATCTGGCAACGGGCCGGCCTGAGTGCGCCGGCCCCCCAGGTGTGTGCCTATACCCTGTCGGTAGACACGCCTGAGGCCATGGAAGCGGTGGCCCGCCAACATGCCTGGCGCCCCTTGCTCAAGCTCAAACTCGCCGGGGCCGGGGATCTGGCCCGGGTGGCGGCGGTGCGTCGCGGCGCCCCCGAGGCGCGGATCATCGTCGATGCCAACGAGGGCTGGGATGAGGTTCTGTACCGGGAGCTGGTGCCTGAGCTGGCCACCCTGGGGGTGGCGATGATAGAGCAGCCCCTGCCCGCCGGGCAGGAGGCGCTGCTGGCGAGCCTGCCGCGTCCCATCCCCCTGTGTGCCGACGAGTCGTGCCACGATCGCAGCAGCCTGCCGGCCGTGCTGGGCAGCTATGATCTCATCAACATCAAGACCGACAAGACCGGCGGCCTCACCGAGGCCCTGGCCCTCAAGGCCGAGGCCGAGGCGGCGGGGCTGGGGATCATGGTGGGCTGCATGCTGGCCACCTCCTTGGCCATGGCGCCGGCCTTCGTGCTGGCCCAGGGGGTGCGGGTGGTGGATCTGGACGGTCCCCTGCTGTTGGCCCGTGACCGCCCCGATGGGTTCGCCTACCACGGCGCCCTGATGCAACCCTGTGAGGCCAGCCTGTGGGGCTAGGCCAGTGTCATGACCAAGAAGGAATGCCCAATGACCCGTATCGTTTATCTCAATGGCCGTTATCTGGAAGAGCAGCGGGCCCAGGTCTCGGTGTTTGACCGCGGCTTCCTGTTTGCCGATGCGGTCTACGAAGTGACCGCCGTGCTGGGCGGCAAGCTCATCGACTTTGCCGGCCACGTCGCCCGCCTGCAGCGCTCCTGTGCCGAGCTGGGGCTGAGCCTGCCGGTGAGCGAGCAGCAGCTGCGCGATATTCATCAGGAGCTGCTGATCCGCAACCAGTTGCACGAAGGCGGCATCTACCTGCAGCTGACCCGTGGCAGTGCCGGCGATCGAGACTTCTGCGCCCCGGCGGATCTGCCGCCCACCCTGCTGCTGTTCACCCAGGCCAGACCGCTGAAGGAGGCGCCCCAGGCCAGCCACGGTATTCATGTGGTGAGCCTGCCGGATATTCGCTGGCACCGCCGGGACATCAAGACGGTCCAGCTGCTGGCCCCTTGTCTGGCCAAGGAGCTGGCCCACGCCCGGGGCGCCGATGACGCCTGGCTGGTGGAGGAGGGCTTCGTCACCGAAGGCAGCTCCAGCAACGCCTATATCGTCACCGCCGACGGTACCGTGGTGACCCGGCCCTTGAGCAACGACATACTGCACGGCATCACCCGTCAGGCGCTGATGCAGCTGGCGGCCGATGGCGGCATCCAGGTGGAGGAGCGCCCTTTTACCATCGCCGAAGCCCTGGCCGCCAAGGAGGCCTTCATCAGCTCCGCCACCACCATCGTCTGGCCTGTGGTGAGCATTGATGGTCAGACCATTGGCGATGGCAAACCGGGGCCCATCTCCTTGAGCTTGCGCCAGCGCTATCTGCAGCTGGCTGAGCAGTCTAGCCAAGGGTAATACCCATGCGCAGCAGGGGATAGACCAGTTATGGCTTCTCCTGCTCCCGGGGGAGGGGTAAGCTGACTTTTCCTAGCCCGGCGGCGTGCCGGGCGCGGTTTCCCTCCCCTAAAAAGGACAGCAGCAAGATGATACGCAAGAACCCTTCCGGCCATCAGCCGGTGATCCACGAGTCCGCCTACGTCGACAAGACCGCCATCATCTGTGGCAAGGTCATCATCAAGGAAAATGTGTTTGTGGGGCCCTATGTGGTGATCCGCGCCGACGAGGTGGATGAGCACGGCGAGATGGAGCCCATCGTTATCGGTGCCAACTCCAACATCCAGGACGGGGTGGTGATCCACTCCAAGTCCGGGGCGGCCGTGACCATAGGCGAGTTCAGCTCCATCGCCCACCGCTCCATCGTCCACGGCCCCTGTGACGTGGGGGACAAGGTGTTTTTGGGCTTCAACAGCGTGCTGTTCAACTGCAAGATTGGCGAGGGCTGCGTGGTGCGCCACAACGCCGTGGTGGACGGTTGTGAGCTGCCTGCGGGCTTCTATGTCCCCTCCACCACCCGCATAGGTCCGCGCACGGATCTGACGACCATCCCTCGGGTCACCGCCGACGCCACCGAATTCTCCGAAGACGTGGCCCACACCAACATCGATCTGGTGCGCGGTTACAAGGCCCTGTCCAACGAGTTCTGATGACGGTTGCGAGGTGCCGTGCTGGTAATAAAAAAGGCTCCTTTGGAGCCTTTTTTTGTGGCTGGGCGCTGAGCTAATCAGGCCAGGGCGGCCAGGGCGGCGGCGTAGTCCGGCTCTTCGGTCACCTCAGACACCAGCTGGCTGTAGATCACCTTGTCCTGCTCATCCAGCACCACCACGGCCCGGGCGGCCAGACCCACCAGGGGGCCGCTGGCAATGGCCACGCCGTAGTCGGCCAGGAAGGCCGCGCCACGCAGGGTGGAGAGGCTGACTACCTTGTCCAGCCCTTCGGCGCCGCAGAAGCGGGCCTGGGCGAAGGGCAGGTCGGCGGAGATGCACAGCACCACCGTATTGGTCAGGGCGCTGGCCTGCTCGTTGAACTTGCGTACCGAGGCGGCACAGACCGGGGTGTCCACGCTGGGGAAGATGTTGAGGATCTTGCGCTGGCCGGCAAAGTCGCCCAGACCCAGATCCGCCAGATCCTTGTTCACCAGGCGAAAGGGTTTGGCGGTTTGACCGGCGGCGGGGAACTGACCGGCCACCTCGACGGGATTGCCTTGCAGGGTAATGGTGCTCATGGAGGCTCCTTGTTGTGAACAAGCTGTGCTGATTAAACCGCCCGGGGCGGTGATGACGCCTCAGTATAGGCGCCAGTCGGCACGATAAACACGGAGCAAGGTCAGGGTTATGCGCCTGTGTTGTTCTCTTCAAGCGGCAGACCGAACACCTGCTGGGCCTTGATGTCCACAAAGCCCAGGCGCCGGTAGAAGTGGTGGGCCTGCCGGCGCACGAGATTGGAGCGTACCCAGAGGCGCGCCATGCCCTGGTCGCGGGCCCAGCGACTGGCGGCCGCCACCAGTTGCTGGCCTATGCCCAGACCGCGACACTGTTCGTCCACCACCAGCCCCAGTATCTCGGCATGGGGATCCGACTCCAGTGCGCACACCAGGCTGGCGTGTAGCCAGGCCACCACCTGTCCCGGCTCGCCGGCCTCGGCCACACCGAGCCAATGATCGGCGCGCGGTAGCAGGGCGGTCAGGCGGTGGGCCATCTGCTCCTCGGTGCTGGGATAACCCAGCTGGGTGGCCAGGCGGGCCAGGGCGGCAGCGTCCGCCGGCTTGGCCGCACGCAGTCGGTGATGCAGTGTGTTTGCCATTATGTCCGGCCTGTGTGGCATCAGGGATGCGGTCCTAGTGTTGTCACTCCTGCGCTGGCAGGCAGACGCCGATACCGCCCAGACCGCAGTAGCCGCCGGGATGCTTGGCCAGGTACTGCTGGTGATACTCCTCGGCAAAGTAGAAGTCCGGTGCCGGGATTATCTGGGTGGTGATGGGGCGGCCATCCCCG
Source organism: Aeromonadaceae bacterium (assembly GCA_021209335.1). GTDB lineage: Bacteria > Pseudomonadota > Gammaproteobacteria > Enterobacterales > Aeromonadaceae > Pseudaeromonas. The sequence continues at coordinate 10,181 of JAJOIN010000076.1, read as the reverse complement.
GCGGCGGCCATGGCCTGAGCATAGGCGGCGCGGCTGGCCTCGGCGGCGGCTTGCTGGGCGGCACAGGTGGTGAAGATCACCGAGCGGTACTGGGTGCCGATGTCGGCCCCTTGGCGCATGCCCTGGGCGGGATCATGCTGCTCCCAGAACAGCTTGAGTAGCGCCGCAAAATCGATCAGCTGCGGGTCAAACAGCACCAATACGCTCTCGGCGTGGCCGGTGCGGCCCGAGCAGACCTCCTCGTAGCTGGGGTTCGGGGTAACGCCGCCCTGGTAGCCCACGGCGGTGACCACCACCCCGGGCTGTTGCCAGAACAGCCGCTCCACCCCCCAGAAGCAGCCCATGGCGAAGTAGACCCGCTCCAGATGGGCGGGGTAGGGCGGCAGCATGCTCTGGCCGGAGACAAAGTGGCGGCCACTGAGGATCAGCGGCGTGGTGCGGCCAGGCAGGGCGCCGGCGGCGTCGATCAGCTGGGTCTTGTCGGTCATCCTCTCTCCTTAGGTTCAGGCACCGAAGCCGTCGGCCTGCAATTGGGCGAAGGCGGCGTCGGCGGCGGCCAGGGTCTGGGCTATCTCCGCCTCGCCATGGGCCAGGGAGAGGAAGCCGGCTTCGAAGGCGCTGGGCGCCAGGTAGATGCCGGCCTCCAGCATCAGGTGGTAGAAGCGCTTGAAGGCGGCCAGATCGCAGGCGGTCACCTGCTCGAAGCGGCTGATGTGGGTCTCGCGGCTGAAGAAGAAGCCGAACATGCCGCCGACCTGGGTGATGGTCAGGGGAATGCCGTGCTGGTCGGCGGCCGCCTTCAGGCCCTGCGCTACCTGAGCGGTCTTGGCGTTCAGCTCCTCGTACAGGCCGGGGGCCTGAATGGCCTCGAGCATGGCCAGCCCGGCGGCCATGGCCACCGGGTTACCGGACAGGGTGCCGGCCTGGTAGACGGGGCCGATGGGGGCCAGCTTCTCCATGATGTCGCGCCGGCCGCCGAAGGCGCCCACCGGCATGCCGCCACCGATGATCTTGCCTAGCGTGGTGAGATCCGGCTTGATGCCGTAGTGAGCCTGGGCGCCGCCCAGCGCCACCCGAAAGCCGGTCATCACCTCGTCCAGGATCAGCAGGGCGCCATACTGATCGCACAAGGCACGCAGTCCCTCCAGGAAGCCCGGCTCTGGCGGGATGCAGTTCATGTTGCCCGCCACCGGCTCCACTATGATGCAGGCGATCTGGTCGGGGAATTCGGCAAAGGCCGTGGCCACCGAGGCCAGATCGTTGTAGGTGCAGGTGAGGGTGTGCTTGGCGAAGTCCGCCGGCACGCCGGGGGAGTTGGGTTGCCCCAGGGTCAGGGCGCCGGAGCCGGCTTTGACCAGCAGGGCGTCGGCGTGGCCGTGGTAGCAGCCCTCGAACTTGATGAACTTGTCCCGGCCTGTGTAGCCGCGGGCCAGGCGGATGGCGCTCATGGTGGCCTCGGTGCCGGAGTTGACCATGCGGCTCATCTCCATGGCGGGCATGAGGCGGGCGAGGGTCTCGGCCATGCGCACCTCCAGCTCGGTGGGGGCGCCGTAGCTTAAGCCCTGTTCCACCGCCGCCAGCACCGCCGCCTTGATGGCCGGGTGGTTATGGCCCAGCAGCATGGGACCCCAGGAGCCGATGTAATCCACATAGGCCTGACCGTCCACATCATACAGATAGGCACCGTCGGCCCGCTGGATGAAGCGGGGGGTGCCGCCCACGCCGTTGAAGGCCCGGACCGGGGAGTTGACGCCGCCGGGAATGTGCTGACGGGCCTGCTCGATGAGCTGTTGGGAGCGAAGGGGCGGTTGGGAGAGACTCATTAGGGATTCCTCTGGGTGAAGCAGCTGGAGACAGGCATGGGACGCAGGGTTCAATCCGGGCAGGCTTTGCCCGATAATAGCCCCGGACTATAGCAAAAAGCCGGTTAGGGACAAACCGCCCCCGACACGCACCCGGAGTCGTGTTTCTTATGCCCGTCATCAGCCCCGCCCGTCAGCGTCAGCACACCAAACGGCGCCGACGCCGCCTGCGCAATGTCATTCGCCGTTTCGTCAAACGGGATCATACCTCGCCGAAGATCCTGGCCCTGGCCGCGCTCACCGGTGGCTTGGCGGGGGCCATCTGTGCGGCGTTCGAGTTTGTGGCGGACTACCTCATCGCGCAGCGCTTCGACTTTCTCGATCAGTTTGAGGGCTGGACTCTCTGGCTGCTGGCCTTCGCCATCAGCGCCCTGTTGGGCGGCGTGGCCATGTACCTGACCCACAGGTTTGCTCCCGAGGCCGGCGGCTCCGGCATTCCCGAGATCGAAGGGGCGCTGGATGAGCTGCGGCCGGTACGCTGGTGGCGGGTGATCCCGGTGAAGTTCTTCGGCGGCTCCCTCGCCTTAAGCTCCGGCATGATCTTGGGCCGCGAGGGCCCCTCTGTGCAGATCGGTGGCAACGTGGGCCGCATGGTGGCGGATTTGTTCAAACTGCCCAAGGATGCCGGCCATGCCCTGCTGGCGGCGGGGTCGGCGGCGGGGCTGTCGGCGGCCTTCAACGCCCCGCTGGCGGGCATCCTGTTCGTGCTGGAGGAGATGCGGCCCCAGTTTCGCTACTCCTTCTTGTCGGTGAAGGCGGTGAGCACGGCGGTGATCTTGGCGACCGTCACCCGTCAGCTGCTGCTGGGCACCCAGCCGGTGTTCCATCTGCCGCAGTTTGAGACTCCCCACCTGTCCACCGGTGGCCTGTATGTGCTGCTGGGTTGCCTGATGGGGGTCATGGGCTATGGCTTTAACCGGGCGGTGAACCGGGTGCAGGACACCTACCTGGCGCTGCACCGCAACCAGCGCAGCCGGGTGGTGGCCCTGCTGATGCTGGTGGCCGGCGGCTTCGGCGTGCTCTCCCTGTATGGCCAGGGCTTCAGCGGCAGTGGCATGCACGAGATCCCCGTGTGGATCACCAGCCCCTTACCCTACGAGGCGCTCTTGTTGCTGCTGCTGTGGCGCTTGGCCGGCACCCTGTTGTGCTTCTGCTCCGGCATTCCCGGCGGCGTCTTTGCCCCGTCCCTGGCGCTGGGCACCCTGTGCGGCGCCATGCTGGGCCAGCTGTTCAGTCAGCTGTTCCCCGGTCTGCCCATCGAGACCGGCACCTTCGCCATCGCCGGCATGGGGGCGCTGTTTGCCGCCTCGGTTAGGGCGCCGGTGACGGGCATCGTCCTGGTCACCGAGATGACCAACAACTACGGCCTGATCCTGCCCATGATGATCACCACCCTGTGTGCGACCCTGGTGGCGCAGATGCTGGGTGGCCGGCCCATCTACAGTCAGATCCTGGAGCGGACCCTGCGGTTGGCCCGGCAAAAAACCGCCGCCGAGGCCGGTCAGCCCGTGGCAGCGGCGAATACTTGAACTCCCAACTCGGGTATTGGATAATCCGCCCCATTGCATTATGTGAGGTTGATCATGAGCGACAGTGTTGAGATGCAGTTCCCCATCGAGATGACCGCGGCCGCCGCGGCCAAGATCAAGAGCCTGATCACCGAAGAGGAGAATCCGGAACTCAAGCTGCGGGTGTACATCACCGGCGGTGGTTGCTCCGGCTTCCAGTACGGCTTCACCTTCGACGAGAAGGTCAATGACGGCGATACCCTGGTGGAGCGCGACGGCGTCATCATGGTGGTGGACGGCATGAGCCTGCAGTATCTGGTGGGCGGCACCGTCGACTACACAGAAGGGCTGGAGGGGTCCCGCTTCCTGGTGACCAACCCCAACGCCACCACCACCTGCGGCTGCGGCTCCTCCTTCTCCATCTAAGCCGCCCCCGCTATTGTCTTGCCCAAGGGCCTGCTGTTGCAGGCCCTTTTTGTTTGTGTGCCTGCTGTTGCAGGCCCTTGGTGTTTGCTCGCCAGCCTCAGGCCGTGCTGGGCTCTGTCCTGGGTAGGGGCGGGATCCGCACACACAGCGCCATGGCCACCAGGGTGGCCAGCCCGCCCAGCAGACCGGCATAGCCATAGCCGCTGACCCCCTGTTCACTCACCTGCACCAGTTGCCCTGCCAGCATGGCGCCGGCGGCAGTGGCCAGCTGCTGGCAACTGGCGTTCATGGCCAGAAAACCCCCTCGCAGCGCTGGATCCACCGAGCTGGTCACCAGGGCGACTGCCGGCACAGAGCGGCAGGGCACCAGCAAGAAGAAGAGGGTAGTGGCCAGCAGCAGGCCATACCAGGGCAGGGGGGGGAGGACAGTGATGAGCAAGAGCGGCAACAAGGAGAGGGTGGCGAGCCGCATGAAGGCCTGCGGCTTGCCAATCCGGTCGCTCCAGCTTCCCACCCAACGACTGGCCAGCAGGGTGGCGGCTCCCCCTAGCAGATAGACCCAGGAGAGCAGGCCGCTGGAGACCTGTAACTCTTGGGTCAGATAGATGGCCAGAAACGGCATGACGCAGGCGCCGGAGAGGACACCGCAACAGACAAACAGCAAGGCGGCACGATGCCGGCGTGGGGCCAGTATGCGTCCCCACATGGCCAGAGGATGGCGCAGCACGGCTTGCGGCATGGGGGGGCGACGGGGCAGGCGCCAGGCCGCCACCAGGGCACAGGGCACCGCCAGGGTGGCGAGCAGGATAAAGGGCAGCCGCCAGCCGCCTAGCTCGCTCAGCCACAGGGCCAACGGCACCCCCAGTATGCTGGCCAGGGAGAACATGGACATCATGAGGCCGGTGGCGCGACCGCGCCGCTCCGGCGGGATCAGATCCCCGATCAGGGTCTGCACCATGGCGCTGAGCATGCCGCCGGCCAGGCCGCTGACCCCCCGGGCCAGCAGCAAGACGGCATAATCGCTGGCCAGACCGCACAGCAGCGTCATCAGGCTGAACAGAGCAAACAGGATGAGCAGCAGCCGTTTACGCTCCACCCGGTCGATAAACAGGGCGGCAATCAGGCCTCCCAAGGCGGCGCAGAGGGCATAGGCCGTCACCAGGCTGGCAAACTGGCCGCCGGAGAGCGCCAGCTGGCTCATCAGTTGCGGGGCCAGTGGCTGCAACATCAGCAGATCCAGCAGGTGATAGAAGTGGATGGCGGCCAGGGGCCACAACAGCCAGGCATCCTGCCGGGCAGACGAACGCGGTGAGGTCATGGGCATTGCCTTGAGAGTGGATGCTTGGCACTCTATCGCCAATGATAATTAATATCAATAACTGCCTATGCTGCTGCTCTATCGCTGGTCTGTACTGCACCCCCTGCCGTCGGTCTGCCTCCATTGGCTGGAGGCGGCTGAACTTGCACGGTTCGCCCGCCTGGGCTCGGCCCGATTAGCCAACTCATATGCCCACGCCCACCTGGGTTTGCGGTGTCTATTGGCTCAGATGCGGGGGGAACACCCGGCGGCGCTGCGCTTTGTGCTGGGGCGGCACGGCAAGCCGGCCCTGAGCGATGGCCCCCATTTCTCCTTGAGTCACGCCGGCGGCGACGCCTTGTTGGCTATCTCCACCCAGGCGCCTGTGGGGGTGGATCTGGAAGCGGTCGATCCCCATTTGCCGATGGATTGGCTGCCGCCACTGCTCAGTGCACAGGAGCGCGCGCAGCAGCAGTCGTTGGGAGCGGCTTGGTCGCCATGGCGCTTTTGGGTACGCAAGGAAGCCTGGCTGAAGGCGCTGGGGCATGGTCTGGCGGGCGATTGGGGTTCCAGCCCTGTCTTTTGCCAACCCGACCTGGGGAGCTATCGGCTGGCGCAAGAGGGTGGCTGGGTAAGGGATCTCAGCCTGCCGGCGCCCTGGATAGGTGCGCTGGCCTGGCCGGTGGATCGGCCGTTACCGCCGCTGCGTTGCCAGGACTTGGACCTCAGCCTCCTCATTCAAAATTTTATTGCAAGTGAGAATGATTACCAATAGGATCCATTGCCTGGTGGGAGCTAATTGGCCACCAGATACCATGGAGAGTCTCGCTTATGGATGCCTGCCCGGCCTTTGCTTGTCCCCCCGTCCCTGGTGAGGAGCTGCTATCCCAGTACCGACCCGGAATGCCGTTTTTCTTTGCCTCCCCCAGAGGCACACTCCTGATCCCGGATGATGGGGGTTGTGAGCCCTTGCCCCCACAAAGCCTGAGCCGCCTGCTGCCGACCTTGCGTCATCGGTTACAGCAGGCTCCCGTCGGGGCCCGCATTGTCGGCGCCATTCCATTTGACCGGCAAGAAGGGGTGCGGCTTTGGCTGGCGCACGCCCCCAGCCTGGGGTTGCCCCTGGTTGAGCCCTGTCCCACCCAACCCCTGGTGAACCAGGCGCTGACCCATCATTCGGTTCCCAGTGCCGACGCCTTTGAGGCGGCGGTGGGGCAGGCCACGGCGGCCCTGCGCCAGGGGCCGGTACAGAAGGTGGTGTTGGGGCGACAACTGCAGATTGAAACCCAGCAGCCGGTGGATCAGGCGGCCCTGTTGCGTCATCTGGTGCACAGCCATGGCAAGGGATATCGCTTCGCCCTGGCGTTGGCGGCCGGCGAGGCGCCCGTGACCCTGCTGGGCGCCAGCCCTGAGCTGTTGATTGCCTGCCATCAGGGGCAGTTTGAAGCCTTACCCCTGGCCGGTACCCTGCCCAGGGGGGCGGACGAGCAGGAGGATGCCCGACAGGCACAGCGGCTGTTGGCCTCGCGCAAGGATCAACAGGAACATGCGCTGATGATCCAGGGGATCCGGGAAGCCTTGCAGGCCTTGGGGTGCCAGACCTGGATCCCGGAGGGGCCTCAGCTTATCCCCACCCCCCACCTATGGCATCTGGCGACCCCGATCCGCGGGCATCTGCCGGCGGCGCAGCTGGGCGTCTTGGATCTGTTGCAGCAGCTGCATCCGACCCCGGCCGTGGGGGGCTATCCCACTGAGGCCGCGCTGGCGCTGATGTCGCGACTGGAGCCCGAGCCCAGGGGGCTGTTTACCGGTGCGATAGGCTGGTGCGATGCCCAGGGCAATGGCGAATGGGCGGTGACCATTCGCTGTGCCCAGGTGCAGGCCAATCGTGCCACCCTCTATGCCGGTGCCGGCGTGGTGGCCGACTCAGAGCCGGCCGCCGAGCGCCGGGAGACGGCCGCCAAGTTCCAGACCCTGTTGCGGGCCCTGGGGCTGGCCGGCTGGACGGAGGGCCTGGCATGACCCATCCAGATCCTGGCTGGACGCCTTGGCCGGCGGCCCTGGCCAGCTATTACCGGGCGGCCGGTTATTGGTTGGGGCAACCCTTGAGCCAGCTGATGGTGCGGGGCGCCGCCTGCTATGGCGACCTGCCGGCCCTCATCTGCGGTGAGCGGCACTGGAGTTACCAGCAACTGGCGCAGGCGGTGGAGCAGTTGGCCGGGGGACTGCTGGCGCAGGGCTGGCAGCCGGGTGACAAGGTGGTGATCCAGCTGCCCAATCGGGCCGAGTTTTACCTGCTGTTTCTGGCCTTGCTGCGGCTGGGCATAGTCCCGGTGCTGGCATTGCCTGCCCATCGGCGCCGGGAGATCGTCAGCTTCTGCCAGCAGGTGGAGGCGGTGGCCTATGTGGTGGTCGATCTGTGGCAGGGGTTCGATTACCGGGTGCTGGCCCGTGAGGTGCAGGCTGCCTGTCCGACGCTACGCCAGGTGCTGGTGCTGGGGGAGGCACAGGAGTTGACCCCCTGGCCCGGCCTGTCGTCCCCCGCCGCCTTGCCTGCCCACCCGGCGGCGGATGGCCTGGCCTTCTTCCAGCTGTCCGGTGGCACCACAGGCCTGCCCAAACTCATCCCCCGCACCCATGATGACTACTACTACAGTGTGCGGGAGAGCGCCCGCCTCTGCGGCCTGACCCCGGCCCAGCGGTTTTTGTGCGTGCTGCCGGCGGCACACAACTATCCGCTGAGCTCACCGGGGGCGCTGGGCCTGTGGTGGGCCGGCGGTTGCGTCATTCTGGCGGAAGGCCCCGAGCCCGCCACGGCGTTTGAGCTGGTGGCACGCCATCAGATCACTCACCTGGCCCTGGTGCCCTCCTTGCTGCAACTCTGGCTGGCCCAGCCCCATGCCGAGGCACACCTAGCGGGGATCCGCCTGCTGCAGGTGGGCGGTGCCCCCCTGGCGCCCACCCTGGCGCAGCACGCCATCCAGCGCCTGCCGGCTTGCCAGTTCCAGCAGGTCTTCGGCATGGCCGAAGGCCTGGTGAACTACACCCGCCTGGGGGATGCCGAGGCCTTGTTGCTGCATACCCAGGGCCGCCCCATCAGCCCGGATGACGAGATAGTGATCTTGGATGACGAAGACAGGCCTGTGCCTGTGGGGGCGGAGGGCAACCTGCTCACCCGCGGGCCTTACACCATCCGTGGCTACTTCCGTGCGCCCGAGCACAACGCCCTCGCCTTCACGCCGGATGGTTTCTATCGCACCGGTGATCGGGTCCGGCTGAGGCCGGATGGTTACCTGCAGGTGGTGGGGCGCAGCAAGGATCAGATCAACCGCGGCGGGGAGAAGATCGCCGCCGCCGAGCTGGAGGCCTGCCTGCTGCAACACAGCGCCGTCGCTGCCGCCGCCGCCCTGGGCTTGCCGGATGCGGCGCTGGGCGAGCGGATCTGTGCCTGCCTGGTGCTCAAGCCGGGTGCCAGCCTGGCCTTGCCTGCGCTGCGTCGCTTCTTGCGGGCCTTGGGCCTGGCCGAATACAAGCTGCCAGATCGGTTGCAGCTGCTTGAACGTCTGCCGTTGACTCCGGTAGGCAAGGTTCATAAACGCCGTCTGCTGGAGACACTGCAGGCGGCCACAGTGTCAAAGGATTGAAGATGACCATACCGACCATAGCCCCGTATTCGATGCCGGTTGCCAGCGCCACCCCCCGGGTTGACTGGCCCTTGGCGCCGGCCCGCTGCGTTTTGCTGATCCACGACCTGCAGGATTACTTCCTCGATTTTTACGACCGGACTCAGGCGCCCATCCCTGAGCTGCTGGCCCATCTGCAGGCCCTGCGCGCCCGAGCCCACCAGCTGGGGATCCCAGTGGTGTATACGGCGCAGCCGGCCCAGCAGTCCGCCGAGGAGCGTGGCCTGCTGACCGACATGTGGGGCGCGGGCCTGCCGGGGCGTCCCGAGGCCAGCGCCATCGTGTCCTGCCTGGCGCCGGCCCCCCAGGATCTGGTGTTGACCAAGTGGCGCTACAGCGCCTTCGTGCGCAGCGAGCTGCGCCAGCACCTGAGCCAGTGGGGGCGGGATCAGCTGGTGATCGGCGGTGTCTATGGCCATATCGGCGTCCTGCTGAGCGCCTGCGATGCCTTCATGCAGGATATACAGCCCTTCGTGCTGGCCGATGGGATAGCGGACTTCTCTGCCGAAGAGCACCGCCAGGCCCTGGACTATGTCGCCAAGCGCTGCGGCCGGATACCGACCACGGCGCAGGTGCTGGCGGCCTGGCCCAGCCCGTTACCGACCAGCGCCGAGGCCTTGCGGGCCGAGCTGGCGCTGGCGCTGGGCATCCCCGCCGAGCAACTGGGCTGGCAGGATGATCTGCTGGAGTGGGGGCTGGATTCCATCCGGGTCATGAGCTGGTTGGGGCGCTGGCAGGGGGCCGGAGTCTGTCTGAGCCTCAGCCAGTTGGCACAGGAGCCTACCGTGGCCGCTTGGTGGCGTCTGCTGACGCAGGAGGTGGCCCATGGCTGAGTGGATGCCGCTGACCCAGGCCCAGCAGGGGATCTGGTTTGCCATGCAGCAGTCGCCGACGCGGCTGGACTTCAACACCGGCGAATGGTTTGAGATCCAGGGCGAGCTGAACCCCGCGGCCCTGCTGGCGGCGCTGACCCAGCTGCTGCTGCAGACCCCCAGCCTGGCCATGGTCTTTGGCGAACAGCAAGGGGAGCCCAGGCAAAGGCACTGCGGTGTTCGGCCCCCGGGGGTGCAACGGCTGGATCTGCGCCACCAGCCAGATCCTTGGGCTGCCGCCCTGGCCTGGGCGCACCAGCAGGTCTGGCATGCCTATGATCTCAGCGCCGGCTGGCCGGTGCGGCTGGGCTTGGCGCGCCTGGGTGAGGCGCGCTGGGGCCTGCTGGTGGCGGCACACCATCTGGTGCTGGACGGTTACGGTTATGGGCTGCTCATCCAGCAGCTGGGGATCCTCTATCAGGCCGCCTGTCGTGGCCAAGCCTGGCCGGACCTGCGCCAGACCGATCTGCCGACCCTGCTGGCCCAGGAGGCCGCCTATGGCCAATCGGCGGTGGCCGAGCAGGATGCGGCCT
>JAJOIN010000019.1 GCA_021209335.1 Aeromonadaceae bacterium | reverse complement strand
CATGCAGCAGCAGGGTGAAACCGCCGAACACCAAGATCAGCACCAGGGTCACCCAGTGCATCTTCTCCAGCTTGCCGTGGCGAAACCAGATAAACGCCATCTGCAGCAGGGTCACCACCATGAGGGCCGCGGTGGCAACATAGATGTCGTAGAGCTTGTAGAGGGCGAAGAACACCAGCAGGGGAATAAAATCAAACAGCTGTTTCATGCTCAATCTCGTTGGGGAAACTGGCGGTCAGTCTAACGGCAGCCGCCGAGGAAGACAAAAGAAAAAGCCCGCCTACGGAGGGCGGGCTTGGTTGTGTCAGGCTGGGTTCAGCGGGCGGTGGCAGCCTTCATGCTGGCGACAAAGCCTTGTAGCTCCGCTAGCAAGGTGGCGGGGTTAGCCAGGTTGCGCTCGATGATCTTCACCACCGCCGAGCCGGAGATGGCCCCGGCGGCGCCGGCGGCGATGGCATCCGTCACCTGGGCCGGTTCGCTGATGCCAAATCCCAGCAGGGCTGGGGGAGCACTGTAACGCTTGAGGCTGTCTATCAGGTGTCCCACCGGCTTGCCGGCGCGGGTCTCGGTGCCTGTGACCCCGGCGCGGCTCAGCAGATAGGTGTAACCACTGCCCAGCTCGGACACCTTCTGCAAGGTGGCCTCGTCGGCGTTGGGCGGGGCGATGAAGATGGCGGCCACACCGGCGCGGTCGGCGGCCTGCTTGAAGGGCTCGCACATCTCCACCGGCACATCGGCCACCAGCACTGAGTCCACCCCGGCGGCGGCGGCCCGCTCATAGAAACCGTCGATGCCCTTGGCATACACCAGGTTGGCGTACAGCAGCAGGCCCATGGGCAGCTCAGGGTACTTGGCGCGCACCTGGGTCAGGATATCGAAACAGGTATCCGGCGTGGTGCCGGCCGTCAGGGCCCGGGTGGTGGCATCCTGAATGGTGGGGCCATCGGCCACCGGATCGGAGAAGGGGATGCCCAGCTCCAGGGCATCGGCCCCACCGGCCACCAGGGCGTCGATGATCTGCAAGGAGAGCGCCGGTGTCGGATCCCCCAGGGTCACGAAGGGCACGAAGGCCCCCTCGTTGCGTTGTGCCAGCTTGGCAAACAGGGCGTCATAACGGCTCATCACAGGGCTCCTTGCTTTTCCAGAATGTCGGCGACGGTGAAGATATCCTTGTCCCCCCGGCCGGAGAGATTGACGATCAGCACCTGCTCCAGCTCGGGGTTCTGCCGCGCCATCTTGAGGCCATGGGCCAGGGCATGGGAGGACTCCAGCGCCGGTATGATGCCTTCGTGGCGGGCCAGCTCCTGGAAGGCGTCCAGCGCCTCCTTATCTGTGATGGAGACATATTCGGCCCGACCGGTGGCGGCCAGGTGGGCGTGCTGCGGGCCTACCGAGGGGAAGTCCAGACCGGCGGAGATGGAGTAGGACTCGGCAATCTGGCCATGCTGATCCTGCATCAGGTAGGAGTGGGCGCCGAAGAACACGCCCTTGGTGCCATGGCCCAGGGGGGCGCCGTGCTCGCCGGTCTCGATGCCGTGACCACCGGGTTCCACGCCGATGAGGCGCACCTCGGGCTTGTCGATGAAGTCGGCGAACAGGCCGATGGCGTTGGAGCCGCCACCGACGCAGGCGATCACCGCATCCGGCAGACGGTGCTCCACCTGGTCGAGCTGCTCACGGGCCTCTTCACCTATCATGCGCTGGAATTCACGCACTATGGTGGGGAAGGGGTGGGGGCCGGCGGCGGTGCCCAGCATGTAGTGGGTATCTTCGTAGTTGGCGGTCCAGTCGCGCAGCGCCTCGTTACAGGCGTCCTTGAGGGTGGAGGAGCCGGCATGCACCGGCACCACCTCGGCGCCCATCAGACGCATACGGAATACGTTGGGCTTCTGCCGCTCCATGTCCACCGCCCCCATGTAGACCCGGCAGGGCAGATCCAGCAGGGCGCAGGCCAGGGCGGTGGCCACGCCGTGCTGACCGGCCCCGGTCTCGGCGATGATGCGGGTCTTGCCCATGCGCTTGGCCAGCAGGGCCTGGCCCAGCACCTGGTTGGTCTTGTGGGCGCCGCCGTGCAGCAGATCCTCGCGTTTGAGATACAAACGGGTCTTGGTGCCGCGGGTCAGGTTGCGGCACAGGGTCAGGGGGGTGGGGCGGCCGGCGTATTCGGTCAGCAGGCTGCGGAATTCGGCGTGAAAGGCTGGGTCGTCCTGAGCCTCGATGAAGGCCTTTTCCAGCTGCAGCAGGGCCGGCACCAGGATCTGCGGCACGTACATGCCGCCAAATTCACCAAAAAACGGATTAAGCAGTGTCATGATCATTCCTTTTCAATAGGTGCCCAGGATCAGTAGGCACGCAGTGCGGCGAAGGCTCGCTGCAGCTTGTCGGCATCCTTGAGACCGGGCGCCGATTCTACACCGGAATTAAAGTCCAGTCCCTGACAGCCCAGGGCCGCCGCCTGGGCGGCGTTCTCCGGGGTGAGGCCGCCGGCCAGCATCAGCTGGCTCTTGTCCAGGTTATCCAGCAGCTGCCAGTCGAACGCCTGGCCGGTGCCACCGCACTGGCCGGCCACCTTGCTATCCAGCAGCAGGCGATCCGCCAGCGGGCTCAGCGCCTGGTACTGGTCTTGGGGGAGCTGATCGCTTACCGCCAGCGCCTTCCAGATCTGGCAACCTGGTGGTAACAGGGGCCGCAGGGCCTGCAGGTAGTCGGCGTCTTCCTGGCCATGCAGCTGTACGGCGGCCAGACCCAGGCTGGCGGCGGTCTGTGCCACCGCCTGCAGCGGGGCATTCTGGAACACCCCGACGTACTGCAGCGGTGCGCCGGCCATCACCAGCCGGGCCTGCTCTGTGGTCACATAGCGCGGGCTTTTCTCCACAAAGATGAGGCCGCCGAACAGGGCGCCCGCCTGGCAAGCGGCCGCCGCATCCTGGGGCCGGGTCAAGCCACAGACCTTGTTCTGCCCGAGGATCAGGGCGCGACAGGCGGCAGCCACATCCGGCTGGCCCATCAGCGACGAGCCCACCAGGAAGCCGTGGGCGTAGTGGCACAAGTCCTTGACCTGATGGTGATGGTAGATGCCGGACTCGCAGATGACGATGCGATCGGCCGGCAGCCGAGGCGCCAGCTGCCGGGTGCGGTCCAGATCGATGGTGAGATCCCGCAGGTTGCGGTTGTTGATCCCCACCACCTTGGCATCCAGGGCGATGGCACGGGTCAATTCCTCTTCGTTACTCACCTCGGTGAGCACCCCCATGTTGAGGCTGTGGGCCACGGCGGCCAGCTGGCGATAGGCCTCGTCGGTCAGCACCGAGAGCATCAGCAGCACGGCGTCGGCCTGATAGTGGCGGGCCAGCTGGATCTGGTACGGGTCGACGACGAAGTCCTTGCACAGGACGGGCACCGACACCTGGGCCCGCACCTGGGGCAGGAAGTCGAAGTTACCCTGAAAGTACTTCTCGTCGGTCAGTACCGAGATGGCCGCCGCATAGTCGCCATACACCCGGGCGATGGCCGCCGGATCGAAATCTGCGCGGATGAGCCCCTTGGAGGGGGAGGCCTTCTTGCACTCCAGAATAAACACGGTTTGGGACTGGCTCAGGGCCCCGTAGAAGTTGCGGTCGCTGGGCGACAGGCTGGCTTCGAAGCTGGCCAGCGGCTGGCTGGCCTGGCGGGCGGCGACCCATTCGAGCTTGTCGGCGACTATCTTGCCCAGCACCGTCTGGTTGATGGAGGTGTAGTTGATCATGCTGCGGTCTCGCTTTGGGTCAGGGCCGCCAGCTCAGCGACCTTGGTCAGGGCCACGCCGCTCTTCAGGGTCGCCAGGGCCAGTTCGGCACCTTGCTGCAGGGTGTCGACCTGGCCAGCCATCTGCAGCAGGGGGGCCAGATTGATGGCGATGGCGGCATTTTGGCCATCGCTGCCGCGGCCAGCGAGGATGGCCTCGCTGATCTGGCGATTCTCTTCGGGCTCGCCGCCACGGATAGTCTCCAGGCTGAAGGTCGGCAGGCCGAAGTCCGCCGGGGTCAGCACGCCCTCACTGATCTGTTCGCCCTCGATGCGGGCATAGCGGGTCTGGCCGTGAATGGCGATCTCGTCCAGGCCGTCACCGTACACCACCATGCCGCGGGGCAGGCCCAGCTGCTGCAGAGTCTGGGCTATGGGGGTGACCAGTTCCGGGCGGTAGACCCCCATCAGCTGGTAGCTGGGGCGGGCCGGATTGATGAGGGGGCCCAGCACGTTGAAGATGGTGCGGGTCTTGAGGGCCTGACGCACCGGCACCGCGTAGCGCATGGCGCTGTGATAGTGGGGGGCGAAGATGAAGCAGACGTTCACCTCGTCCAGGCAGCGGCGGGCCAGCGCCGGGCTCACATCCAGCTTGATGCCCAGCTTGTCCAGCAGATCCGAGGAGCCGGTCTTGGAGGAGACGCTGCGGTTGCCGTGCTTGGCCACCTTGAGACCACAGCTGGCGCCCACCAGGGCGGCCAGGGTGGAGACGTTGATGGTGTGCTGGCCGTCACCGCCGGTGCCGACGATGTCGCAGAAGTCGTAGTCGGGCCGCGGGAAGGGACGGGCGGCAGCGATCAAGGCACTGGCGGCACCGGCGATCTCCGCCGGGCTTTCGCCCTTCATCTTGAGGGCGGTGAGCAGGGAGGCCAGTACCAGGGGATCCATCTGGCCGGACAGCAGTTGTTCAAACAGCAAGCGGCTCTCGTCGCGGCTTAAGTCCTGGCCGCGGTACAGGGTATCGAGTAAGGCATGGGTATCCATGATCAGGCCTCCTTGGCGGTGAGATAGGCCAGGCTCTGGGTCAGCAGCCGGGCCCCTTCCGTGGTCATGATGGATTCGGGATGGAACTGGTAGCCCAGCACCTTGTCGGCACGATGCAGCACCGCCATGGGCATGTCGCGGTAGTGGGCGATTACCTCCAGCTCGGCCGGCACATAGGTGGCCACCAGGGAGTGATAGCGGGCCACCGGCAGGGGTTGGCTCAGCCCGGTGAACATCAGGTTGCCGATGTGGTCGATGAGGGAGCTCTTGCCGTGGATGATCTCACCGGCGGAGCCCACGGTACCGCCGTAGTATTCGCAGATGGCCTGGTGCCCCAGGCAGATCCCCAGGATGGGCACCTTGCCCCGGCACAGGCCGATGAGCTCTATCATGCAGCCGGCTTCATGGGGGGCGCCGGGGCCGGGAGAGAGCACCAGCACCGCATCCTCACAGGCGCGGATCTGCTCGAAGATCGCCTGGGCGGACAGGCTGTTGCGATAGATGCGCACCGCATGGCCCAGGGCGCGGAACTGATCCACCAGGTTGTAGGTGAACGAGTCAAAGTTATCCAGCAAAAACAGCGTATTAGCCATGGTTTGCCTCCAGGCTTTCCAGCAGGGACGTCAGGGTCTGCCCGTGGGCCAGGGCGATGGCGTTCAGTACGGCGGCGGCCTTGTTGCGGGTCTCGTCCGCCTCGGCCTGAGGCTTGGAGTCAAACACCACGCCGGCACCGGCCTGCACGTAGGCGCGGCCCTCCTTGACGAAGGCGGAACGGATCACGATGCAGGTGTCCATATCCCCCTGGCCGTTGAGGTAACCCACGGCGCCGCCGTAGCTGCCACGACGCTTGCCTTCCACCTCGCGGATGAGCTCGGAGGCGCGGATCTTGGGGGCGCCGGTCAGGGTGCCCATGTTCATGCACGCCTGGTAGGCATGCAGGGCGTCGAGATCGGCGCGCAGGGTACCTACCACTCGGGAGACCAGGTGCATCACATGGCTGTAGCGGTCGACCTTGAGCAGATCCTTGACATGGCGGGTGCCGGGTTCGCTGATGCGGGCTATGTCGTTGCGGGCCAGGTCCACCAGCATCAGGTGCTCGGCGGTCTCCTTGGCATCCTGACGCAGATCCAGCTCCAGCCGGCCGTCCAAGTCCAGGTTGATGCTGCCGTCCGGGTTGATGCCCCGACGGCGGGTACCGGCGATGGGGTACATCTCCACCTGACGGTTGGCATGGTCGAACTTCACCGAACTCTCGGGGGAGGCGCCAAACAGGGTGAAGGCCTCATCGTTCATGTAGAACATGTAAGGGCTGGGATTGGTGCGCTTGAGCTGGCGGTAGGCCAGCAGTGGTGCCGGGCAGGGCAGGCTGAAGCAGCGTGACGGCACCACCTGGAAGATGTCGCCCTTGCGGATGTTGCCCTTGAGGCGCTCCACATCGGCGCAATACTGCTTGTCGCTCTTGTCCACCTGCAGGCCGCCTGAGAGCGCGGGGGCCTGGGGCAGGGCCGGGGCCACGAAGTGATCGCACTGGGCCTTGAGGTCATCGAGCCGGGCGGTGAGACGGGCCGCTTCGGCGGCGTCGCCAAACACCAGGGCGCGCAGATCGGTGCGGCCTTGCAGGTGATCGATGTGGATCAGGGTCTCGGCCAGGTAGAAGCAAAAATCCGGGCAGTCGTTCTGCGGCGCCGCCACTGTGGGCAGTTGCTCGTAGCTGGCGATGAGGTCATAGGCGAACAAGCCACCTAAAAACAGCGCCTGGTCCTGGGCCAGCAGCAGGCGCAGGCTGTCCAGCACCGACATGGCCTTCAGGCGGCTGTCTTCATCCTGGTTGGCGTCGATGGCCGGGAAGACCATCTCCAGCGTATCCCCTTGCGGCTGACGACTGACGTCGGCCGGCAGGGCCTGGGCCAGGAAGGCAAGCACCGCCTGGCCGTTGGCATTGGCAGCCTGAGCCGTCACCCGGTTGCCGTAGCAGGTGAGGCGCACGCAGGCATCGATGAGCAGCAGGCTCTGGGTGCCGGCCTTGGAGTCGATCTCGGCGGACTCCAGCAGCAGGCTGTTGTCAAAGGGTTGGGTGAGTTGACTGAACAGGGCCAGGGGATCGGCCACGTAGGCGGCCTGGCGCACCTCCAGCTGACGGACGAGGCGGGTCATGACAGCGCCTCCGGTTTGGCCGCATGGCCGGGGTGAACAGATACAGACATATTGAAATTCCTTCTCACTGACGATGACAGGCCACCTTGGGCGGCATTGGGGTCACGGCTGTGACCGGCGTTGGAGCGGCATGCCGCCATCGCCATGTCTGCTTGTGGTGTTGTGCTATCATCTCGTCCCTGTTTGTGCAGATAATAAAAAAGCCCGCTGCTTGCAGCGGGCTTTCTTTGGGTAGTCTGTTTGCTTAACTTTGGATGCTTACGCAGCAAGAGCCCCACGCCCGCTTAACTGGGAGTGTGCCACCACCAACCGGTACGACGGGTCAGCTTGCTTGCCATGAGAGAAACATCCTTATGCGTTAAAGTGGTAACAGTTAAACGATAACGGCCTGACCTTGTCAAGCCTCTTTTGAGCAGGAAACGCCATGCGCCTCGATCTCCACAGTCACTCCACCGCCTCCGATGGTCACCTCAGCCCCGAGGCCCTGATGCTGCGGGCGGTCGAGCAGGGGGTGGATGTGCTGGCCCTCACCGACCACGATACGGTGGCCGGCCTCGATGAGGCCCATGCCGCCATCGCTCGGCATCAGCTGCCTTTGACCCTGATCGACGGCATCGAAATCTCCTGCAACTGGGAAAATCACGAGATCCACGTGGTGGGGCTGGCATTGGATCGCCACCATCCGGCACTCCTGGCCTTATGCCAGCGGCAGGCCGAGACCCGGGAGTGGCGGGCGCGGGAGCTGGATCGCAAGCTGGCCAAGCTGCAGATCGAAGGCACCTATGAGGCGGCCCGCGCCCTGGCGGGTAGCGGCAGCCTGACCCGGGCCCACTTTGCCCGTCATCTGGTGGCCCAGGGGGTGTGTAAAACCATGCAGAAGGCGTTCGACGTCTATCTCGGCCGCCGGGGCAAGGCCTATGTGCGCCCGCAGTGGGTCAGCCTGGCCGAGGCTTGCCAGGTGATCCACCAGGCCGGCGGCCAGGCTGTACTTGCCCACCCCACGGGGTATAATCTCACCGCCAAATGGATCAAACGTCTGCTGGCCGATTTTGTCATCGCCGGTGGGGACGCCATGGAAGTGAGCATGGCCCAGCAAAGTCCGCAGGAGCGGGCCAATCTGGGGCAGTGGAGCCGGGAGTTTGGCCTGTTGGCCTCGGTCGGCTCGGACTTTCACTTTCCTACCACTTGGCTGGAGCTGGGCAAACAGCTCTGGCTACCCAAGGAGGCGACCCCGGTGTGGGAGCGCTTTCTCGACGCCACTGCGTCCAATGCATTCCGGGAGGAATCATGAGTCAATATTTTACCCTTCACCCTGAAAACCCTCAGCCGCGTCTCATCAACCAGGCGGTTGCCCTGTTGCGGGACGGCGGTGTGCTGGTTTACCCCACGGACTCCGGCTATGCCCTGGGCTGCCAGGTGGGCGACAAGTCCGCCATGGAGCGGATCTGTCGCATCCGGCAACTGGGGCAGGACCATAACTTCACCCTGTTGTGCAAAGATCTGGCCGAGATCTCCCATTTTGCGCGGGTGGACAACCAGGCCTTTCGCCTGATCAAGAACAACACCCCCGGGCCTTACACCTTCATCTTCAAGGCCACCAAGGAAGTGCCCCGCCGGGTGCTCAACGAGAAGAAGAAGACCATAGGCCTGCGGGTGCCGGGGGATAAGATCACGCTAGCCCTGCTGGCGGCGCTGGGGGAACCCATGATGTCCACCTCCCTCATCTTGCCGGGGGCCGAGGTGACCGAATCCGACCCCGAGGCGATCCAGGCGCGCCTGGGCAAGCTGGTGGATCTCATCATCGACGGTGGCAATCTGGGCGAGCAGCCCACCACGGTTGTGGACTTCTCCGAGGAGACCCCTGTGGTGGTCCGCCGGGGCGCTGGTGACCCCAGCCGTTTCGAATAATTCTGGCCCGAGGCCGCCGCTGACCGGGGGCCTTGCCCCCTTTGGAAACAAGATCATGAGCGAAAAATTGCAAAAAGTGCTGGCGCGGGCCGGCGTGGGTTCCCGTCGCGAGATGGAGACCATCATCAGTGCCGGCCGGGTGAGTGTCGACGGCAAGGTGGCGGTGCTGGGCGACCGAGTCGGCCCGGGGGCCGTGATCCGGGTGGATGGTCACACGGTGAACACCAAGGCTGCCGAAGAGCAGATCTGCCGGGTGCTGGCCTATCACAAGCCCGAAGGCGAGATGTGTACCCGGCACGACCCGGAAGGGCGGCCCACCGTGTTTGACCGCCTGCCCATCCTCAAGGAGGGGCGCTGGATTGCGGTGGGGCGGCTGGATGTCAACACCTCGGGCCTGCTGCTGTTCACCACCGACGGTGAGCTGGCCAACCGCCTGATGCACCCGCGCCACGAGGTGGAGCGGGAATACGCCGTGCGGGTGTTTGGTGAGGTCAACGAAGCCATGCTGCAGCGGCTGCGCCGCGGCGTGCAGCTCGAAGACGGTGAGGGCAAGTTCGACAAGATTAGCCGTGCCGGCGGCGAGGGCATCAACCAGTGGTTCAATGTCACCCTGTGCGAGGGGCGTAACCGGGAGGTGCGGCGTCTGTGGGAGAGCCAGGAGGTGCAGGTCAGCCGTCTGATGCGGATCCGCTATGGCGATATCCAGCTGGATAAGAACGTCCCCCGCGGTGGCTGGAAGGAGCTGGGTCTGGAAGAGGTGAACTACCTGCGCAAGCTGGTGGGCCTGTTGGCCGAAACCGAGACCAAGGTGGCGGTAGAGGATCGCAAGGCGCAGTTCAAGCAGAAGGCCCAAATCCGCCGGGCGGTGCGCAAGCACCAGGAGCAGCAGCACGGCGACAACCGTCAGGCTCATGTGGAGCGCCGCGCTCCGAGCGAGAAGCCACAGTCACCGGCCAAGGCCCGTCCGGCCAAGCCGCGGGTTGGCAGCCCGGTGGCGCCCAAGGCGCCATTGCGTGCCGGTAAGGCCGGCGGTCGCGGACGGTAAGGAGCGGCGGTGATGAGCAAGCAAACCAAGGCTGTGGTGGTATTCAGTGGTGGCCAGGACAGCACTACCTGTCTCCTCCAGGCGCTGAGCCGTTACGACGAGGTGCATGCCCTGACCTTCGATTACGGCCAACGGCATGCCAACGAGATAGCGGTGGCGCGGCAGATTGCCCAGGAGCTGGGGGTGACGGCGCACAAGGTGATGGATGTCGCCTTGCTGGGTGAGTTGGCCGCCTCGGCCCTGACCCGGGCGTCGATCCCGGTCAGTAGCCAGCTGCAGGACAATGGCTTGCCCAACACCTTCGTGCCCGGGCGCAACATCGTCTTTCTCACTCTGGCCGGGATCTATGCCTATCAGGTGGGGGCCGAGGTGATCATCACCGGGGTCTGCGAGACCGACTTCTCCGGCTACCCGGACTGTCGCAACGACTTCGTGCAGGCCCTCAACCGGGCCCTGGTGTTGGGGATGGATCGCCCTGTGCGCATCGACACCCCCTTGATGTGGCTGGACAAGGCCCAGACCTGGGCCCTGGCGGATCGCTATGGTCGCCTGGAGTATGTCAGGCACCAGACCCTGACCTGCTACAAGGGTGTGGTGGGGGAGGGCTGTGGCGAATGCCCGGCCTGTCAGTTGCGGGCCAAGGGGCTGGCGGCCTATCTGGCCCATCCGGCCGAGGTGATGGCCAGCCTGGAGGCCAAGCTGGCCCAGGGACAGTCAGGCACAGAGGGATGAGGTAATCACCGTATGTCATGGATGACGACACCGGATCCGCTGCTCTACTGGGGCATGCTCTGCCTGTTGCTGCTGGAGGGGCGTACCTGGCTGGCCTCTCGCCGCCAGTTGCAAGCCGAAGCCTGCGTCTGGGCTGGCCATCGCCGGCGCCGTTTTGTGGCCCTGGGCTTGGCCCTGGGCGGAGCCTGGCGATTGCTCTTCTTGCTGCCCCTGGCCCCCTGGCTGCTGGTCGCCGGCGAGGCGCAAAATCTGGCGGTGCGTCCCTGGTTGGCCTGGCTGGCGGGGGGGTATCTGTTGCTGCGCGGGGTCAATGGTCTGCTGCGCCCCGATGAGACAGCCGACTCCGCAGCACCGGACGGTGTGGATTTCCGGCGGGGCCTGTGGCAAGCCGCATTGTGCAGCCTGCTGTTTGCCGCCCAGAGCGGGGCGCTGGCCATCGGTCTGTTGCGTTCCCCCTGGCCCATCTTGCTGATCTGGGCCCTGGTGCCCCTGCTGCTGTGGCGTCTGCCCACGGAGCGCTGGCGCTGGTTGGAGGATCACCGTCTGCTGCGGTTGGCGCAGGCCTTGCTTCTGCTGGTGGGGGTGACCCTGCTGGCCGAGGGGCTGGGCAGTCCGCTGCCGCTGTTTATCCTCTATTGGTTGATCACCCTGGTGATGTTGGCGGCCTGGCTGTTGTGGCGGTTTCGCTATGGCACCTTGACAACCGAGCCGACCCCGTCGGCCTCTGCCGAGGAGGCGATGCCACTGCCACCGCTGGAGCTGGAGGCCCAATCCATGCTGGCGCGGGTCAGCCAGCTGTCGGATCTGCCCATCCGCGCCATCATGTCGGTGCGCCACGATGTGGAAATGCTGGACTTGAGCGAACCAAACGAGTTGATTCACGCCCAACTGGCCCGTACCCCGCATTCCCGTCTGGTGGTGATCCGGGAGGGCAACAAGGATGCCCCGCTGGGGATATTGCGCAAGCGCGATGTGCTGGCTCGCCTGCTGCAGGGAGAGCCTTTGGCCCTGGAGGCGCTGGTCAACCCCCACCCCCTGTGTCTGCCTGAGACCTTAAGCGTGCTGGGGGCATTGGATCAGTTTCGCCAGGCCCGCAGCCACATGGCCTTCGTGCTGGATGAGTTTGGCAACTTCGAGGGGCTCATCACCATACGCGACGTGCTGGAGGAGATCGCCGGCAAGCTGCCGGAGCCGGGCGAGGAGGATCTTGACCTGGTGAGCCTGGGGCCGGGCAGTTATCGGGTGAGTGGCGACTACCTGCTGCAGGAGTTGCAGCGGCAGATCGGCTTTCCGGCGCCGCCCACCAGCTACTATCACACCCTGGCGGGCTGGTTGCTGGAGCAGTTGCAGCGTCTGCCTCGCCAGGGCGAGGAGCTGATGATCGATGGCTGGCAGATCACAGTGCTGTCCTTGAACGCCCACCGGATTGAAACCCTCTGGTTACGGCGGCAAGATAACTAGCGAAACAGGATTGAAGCGGCCCCGCCTTGCGGGGCCTTGTTGTGTCTGGCTGCGGGTAGGAGTGGTCATGGAGCAAATGCAAATGGGGCGACAGGTCGAGCGACTCTTGTTGCGGGCGGATGAGCAAACTTGGATCAGGGGCTGGCTCTGCCTGCTGTTGGCGGGTCTGCTGACGGTGCAGAACCCCTTGTGGTACGGCATGGCACCGGCCTTTGACGCCTCCTTGTTTGCCGTCATGGGCAAGATGTGGGCCGACGGCGCCTTACTCTATCGCGACATGCTGGACATCAAAGGCCCCATGATCTTCGCTCTGGATGCCCTGGGCTACCGGCTGGGTGGGTTCGCCGGCATAGCGGCATTGGAGACGCTGCTACTGGCGCTGGGACTCTCCAGCGCCTACCGTGGGTTGCAGCAACTGGGCTGCTCGGTATCGGCCTCTTGGCTGGCGCTGCTGGCCACTCTGGCCCTGTGCGGCTTGCGCTATTACTACGGCAACATGACCGAGGAGTGGAGCCTGGCCCTGGCGTTGCTGGCCTTCGGCGGTTTTGCCAGTCAGCTGCAGGCCGGACGCTTCGTGCTGGCCCAGGCCTGGCTGCCGGCCTTGACCCTGGGGATCGTGTTCATGATGCGACCCAATAACGCCGTGCTCTGGGCGGCCTGGTATGCGGGGCTGGCCTGTGTGTGGATGGGGCAGGGACTGTGGCGCCAGGTGCTGTGGTTGGCGCTCAGCGCCCTGCTGGGGCTGGGGCTGGTAGCCTTGCCCTTTGTAGCCTTCTTCTGGCAGCAGGGAGTCTGGGATAACTTCGTTTTCTATGCCTATGGGGTCTTCTTCGGCAAGAGTTATGGCTCGGGCTTTTCGCTGGCAGTGGGGCTCGTTGGCCTGCTGCGTACCGGCTGGCTGTTCCTTTTGCCCTGGGTGGTGTGGGGGCTCTTTGGTCAGGCCAGGGGCGAGCTGGTGCGGCTGCGTGCCGGTCTGCTGTGGGTGTTGCTGTGGAGTGCGCTGGCAGGGTGGGTCGCCAATTCGGTGTCCGGTCATGTGTATGATCACTATGACGAGCTGATACTGCCCCTGTTGCCCTTGAGCCTGGCCTTGCTGCTGCACTGGGCGGGGCAGGGGTGGCGCTGGGCCTGGCCTGTGCTGCTGGGTTGCGGGCTGTTCTTGCTCATTCCCCATACTCTGTTTGACTGGACACGGTTTGAGTGGCCGCTGGACAAGGTGGCGCTACAGATGGGGGTTGCCCTGGGGGCGGGGGTGCTGCTCATCCTGGTCGGCTGGCGCTTTCTCCCGCAAAGAAGGCTTAGTGCTCAGGCGTTGACCCTGGGGATGAGTGCGGTCCTGCTGGTCAGCCTCACCGCTTACTCCCTCTACCTGGCTGGTAGCGCCGGGCGGCCGTTCAATGAGCTAACCTGGCGGCAGGTGCAGCAGATCCGGGCCGAGTCGAGCCAGAGCGATACCCTCTGGGTGGAGGGAACGCTGCCGCAGTTTTATGTCTGGAGCGATCGGGCGGCCGCCACCCCTTACCTGTTTTTTGACAATGTCAGCCCAGGCTACGACGTGAAGGCCGCAGTGCTGGCCGCGCTGCAGGCCAAGCCGCCGCGCTTTATCCTGGTGCGAAGCAAGAAACTGGCGCGTTTTCGCGCTGAGCCAGGCGCCTTCTCACCCTCGCAGCAGGCGCTGCTGAGCCACATAGTGACAGCCTATGACGAGGTGCAACCCGGACTGTTCCGCCGTCGCGGCTAAGCTTTCCGGAATAAAAAATGGCGCCAAAAGGCGTAATGCCGATCAGTTAAGGATCCATTGACCGATCCTCAGGCTGTGTAAGAATCCGAAACTCCTTGTTGGGTTTCGGATTTTTTTATGCGTATCGACCAAGCTCTCGACTTCATTCACGCCTGT
>JAJOIN010000014.1 GCA_021209335.1 Aeromonadaceae bacterium | reverse complement strand
TCCAGACACGCAGGAGCCATGCCAATCTTTTTTATCGTTACTAATCAGTGACTTGAAAACTCACATCACCCCGCCGCGCAACTTCTTGCGCAGAACAGCCAAGATGACTGCAATTTATTGCGCAAAAGCTTAAAGATGTTGCGCTATGTTGCGCCAGCGATGTTATCTGCCGTTATTGATGGACTGACTGATATGCCATGCTGCGGCCGGCCTCATTTTAGGCGAATGCCGAGGCGAAACAGGGTCTCGCCGGTGACGTCCATCAGATCGCATACCCCTATGATGCTCCACAGGCTCTCTTCCAGCTGCTTGGCCTTGTGGATGGCGTATTTGGCGATGTAGTCCATCTCGTGGGCGACGAAGTCGATATCCGGCCGGCCGGTGCGGGAGGCAAACAGGCGTACGGCTAAGAAACCGCCGCGTTTTAAGGCCTTGAGTACATAGGCCTGTTTGGTCGCCGTATCCTTGAAGCTGGACTCCAGGCGGATGTCGTAGCTGTGATTACCCTGGCTATCCAGCTGTCGGCTGATGAACAGTTGTTGCTCCTTGGGCCTGTCCTCTCGCTTGACCTGGTTGAGCGGCTGCAACAGCACCGTCTTGAGCAGGTCACCGTCGAACAGGGGGGTTAGGTTGTAGGGCTTGTCGTGCCGGCATTCGGCCAGCAGCTTGAGCAGGGGGCGGGGCCGTTCCACCATGCCGATGGCGCCCAGACGATTGCTCTGGTTTTTGTTGAGGTACAAAGGGGTGGTGAACAGATGGTGGCTATAGAGGTTGCGCAGGGCCACCGCCATACCGGGATAGCGGCGCAGCTCACGGGTGGCCTTAAGCTTGTCGGGGTTGCTGTCGATGAGACGGCTGAAGAACTGGCGGCCGACATGGTTGCTGGGCAGTCCCTCGATGCACAGATGCAGTACGGTGCGCGTGGCATTGCTGTTGACGATGCGGTAGGGCAATTCGCTTAGGTTCATCTCCTTGGCCAGGGATTGCAGCTTGGGTAGGGCCAGCAGGATCACCTCGCCTTTTTCGCAGGCCAGGGGTTGCTCCAGCTCGATCTGCAGGCCTTGGGTGGAGATGTCCCGGGTCCAGCCGATGAGGCGATCTTCCCCTCGCTTCACCACCACGGCGGTCTTGTGGCTGTAGCGCAACTCCTTGCGCAGTTGAGCATAGTGCAGCAGTTCCAGCTCGAACTCGGGCGCCTCCTGGCGGTGGGCGAAAATCTGCAGCTCGTTGGCATTGTTCTGGGCAGGATCCGGCTGGCTAAACAGATAGTCCCGTCTGTGAGCGTCGTCGTCCACCGCTTGCAGCAGGCCGATATAGCCCAGCTCGCCGAGCCACTCAGTCAACTGCTCCTGGTAGGCGGGCGTCAGACCGGGGGGCAGCAGGTTGGTGAGTTGGGGCGCCGGTAGATCTGCTACCTCCAGCTCCAGCTTGTAGACGCGCCAGCTGGGCCGCTTGGCGCCCACACTGAAGAACAGGCTGCGCAGGCCGGTCTGTTCCAGCTCTTCACGACTGGCGGAGAAGAAGTAGATGTGGCTGCGCAGCGTGTGGGTGAAGCTGTAGATCCAGGTCTCCTTGCGTGGACCGGGCTGAGCCAGCAGGGTCTTGAGGCGACTCTCGCCAAACAGACCGGCCAGCATCTCCTCGTTGAGCTCGTTACGCCAGTACTCCAGCTCTTGCTGATTGTTCTCTGTCTTGAGCACATAGCGCAGCCCTGGGGCCTCAGCTCGGTCGAAAAACAGCGGCAGGCCGGTCATGCGCGGCAGAAAGTATTGTTCGTAGCCCTTCACCTGGGCGGAGGAGAGCAGGTAGTCGATGCTGACCCGGTAACGCCACTTGTTGTCGTCGATGAAGCCCTTGAGGTAGGCGTCCAGCTCAGCATCCTCCTCCTGGCGCAGTAGCTTGAGCCAGGTGCGGCCGTCGCGGCGCTCTTCCCCCAAGATTTGATAAGGGATGGCTTTGCGGATGACGTTGGCCGGTTTTTCCTTGAGCAGGCCGACAAACTGCAGGTAACAGGTATCTCCGGGCTGATACAGGGGCGGGGCATCCACCTGCAAGCGCAGGCCTCCCACCGAGATGTCTGAGGTTTTGGCCTCCATAGCAACCTGATCGCCCAGTTGCAACAAGACCGGGGAGCTGAAGTGCATGCGCTCTTCCCGTCGCTGGTGATAGCTGGCAAAACGGATGGCGTCCACATCCAGTCGCCCCGCCGGCAGAGCCGGGGCGTTGTCGGTGTTCGCCTGTTGTCGGTGCAGGCGTTCATCCTCCATCACCGCCTCGTAGACCCCCATGGTGTACCGGTTGCGGTAGACCCGCAGTTGGGTTTGAAAGACCTCCAGCGTCTCGTCGGTGAGAAAATGCTGGATACCGCCATATTGGAAGGGCTTGCTCTGGGGGTGGCGGGCACGCATGTCGATGACCCGTATGCAGGGGGCACACTTGCGCTTGAGCTCCATCTTCAGCAGGAACTGGGTGTTGCGGCTCTCCTCGTGAGTGAGGCGGGCAAAGATCTCCTCGAAATCCGGTTCCCTGACCAGAGGGATGAGCTGATCCAGCAAGGGTTGGTAGGCGACCATGTCCATGGGCGAGGGGCGCTCCTGCTAACGCTGTGTCTATCAGGGGGTAATTTAATTTACTATATCGTCCATGTCGTTGTTTTCTTGAGAAGGATGAGAGGATGGCCCGCAACAAGGTGGCCTTTGTCTGCAGCGAGTGCGGGGCCGAATTTGCCCGCTGGCAGGGGCAATGTACCGAGTGCAAGGAGTGGAACACCATCAGCGAGGTGCGTCTGGGGCCGGCTGCCGTCAGCAAGAGGACTCGCCATACTGGCTATGCCGGTGAGCTCAGCGGCAAGGTACAAACCTTGAGCGAGGTGTCGCTGGCGGATCTGCCGCGGCTGGGTTCGGGCTTCTCCGAGCTGGATCGGGTGCTGGGCGGCGGTATAGTGCCGGGCTCAGCCATCCTGATTGGCGGCCATCCTGGTGCCGGCAAGAGCACCCTGCTGCTGCAGACCATGTGTTCCCTGGCGGCTCGTATGCCCACCCTGTATGTCACCGGCGAGGAGTCCTTGCAGCAGGTGGCCATGCGCGCCAATCGCCTCCACCTGCCTACCGACAAGCTGCGCATTCTGTCAGAAACCAGTGTCGAGCAGATCTGCCATCTGGCCGCCCAGGAGAAGCCGGCCATCATGGTCATCGACTCCATCCAGGTGATGCATGTGGCGGATGTCAGCTCGGCACCGGGTTCTGTCTCCCAGGTGCGGGAGGCGGCGGCCCAGCTGACCCGTTTTGCCAAGCAGCAGCAGGTGGCCATCTTCATGGTGGGGCACGTCACCAAGGACGGCACCCTGGCCGGCCCCAAGGTGCTGGAGCATTGCGTGGATTGCTCCTTGCTGCTGGAGGGGGCCTCGGACTCGCGCTTTCGCACCCTGCGCTGTCAGAAAAACCGCTTCGGCGCGGTGAACGAGCTGGGAGTGTTCGCCATGACAGGCCAAGGCATGCGGGAGGTGAGTAACCCGTCCGCCATCTTCCTCAACCGGGGGGAGGCCAACAATCCGGGCTCCGTGGTCATGGTGGTCTGGGAAGGCACCCGGCCCTTGTTGGTGGAGCTGCAAGCCCTGGTGGATGGCTCGCCGTTGGCTAATCCGCGGCGTCTGGCGGTAGGCACAGAGCACAACCGGCTGGCGTTGCTGTTGGCGGTGCTGCACCGGCATGGCGGCATTCAGATGGCGGATCAGGATGTCTTCATCAATGTGGTGGGGGGCGTCAAGGTGGAGGAGACCAGCGCCGATCTGGCGCTGGTGCTGGCCATGGTCTCCAGCTTCCGCGATCGGCCCTTGCCGCAGGATCTCATCACCTTTGGTGAGGTGGGCTTGTCGGGGGAGATACGGCCGGTGCCGTCAGGACTCGAGCGGTTGCAGGAGGCGGCAAAACATGGTTTCCGCCGGGCCATCATTCCCTATGCCAACCGCCCCAAGCAGGCGGTTGGCGACATGGAGATCTTGCCGGTGCGTACCCTGGCCGAGGCCCTGGAGCTGATTTAGTCTTTTGGCCCCTGGGCGGCCTCATGTTCCAGATGTTCTTCCAGCAGGTGGGCCAGCTCCCGCTGCAGCAGCTCACCACTTCCCACATTGAGTTCAATCAGACGCTTGAGGTGGGAGGCGCTGTCGATATCAATGTGATGGCAGTAGAGACCCAGTCGGCTGGGATCGGCGTGGGTGGGCTCTACCTCCATCCGCAGCTCTATCTCCGAATCGGCTAGGCAGAACTTCAACTCATAGCGACCAGAGGCCTCAACAGGCCAGTCCAACGGACGCTCCACCAAGGCGCCTTGCAACGACAAATCCAGCAAGCGGGTGGGCCATTGTTGCTCGCCCTGGCTCAGCAGGGCGGGGGTGGAGAAGACCACCCGGAAAAAACGACGTCGATCGACCATGACTATGCTCTCGTAAGGGACTTCCCCAAGTGTAGGTGGAAGTGAGGTCGAGGTTAAGCCTGGGTGACTTCTGCTTCCTTCAGCGCATCCAGGAGATCCAGCACGGCCACCAGCCGATCCTCCAGGCGAAAGCGCTCTTCCAGCAGGGGACCCAGCTCGTTTAGGTGTTCATCCAAATCCATCAGGCTCTCATCATCCTCGCGGATCTCGCCGTAGGCATCGTGAAAGGCCATCAGCAGCTCTGTGTTGTGCTCGATGCGCGGTATGATGCGGTTGGCCAGCGAGAGCCGTCGCCCGCTGGCATGTTCAAACGCTTGCACCACATAGTGATAGATTTCGAAATGACCGGCGGAGGCGTAATCCACCAGATGCTGGCAAAACTCTTGAATGGCTTCGGCGCTGGGCAGACTCTTGCTTTTGGTCAGCGCGATATAGCGTATCAGCAGGGTTCGACGGGCGGCCAGCCAAGCATCCACAGCACTGT
The DNA here is from genome assembly GCA_021209335.1 of Aeromonadaceae bacterium. GTDB lineage: Bacteria > Pseudomonadota > Gammaproteobacteria > Enterobacterales > Aeromonadaceae > Pseudaeromonas. The sequence continues at coordinate 9,273 of JAJOIN010000014.1, read as the reverse complement.
TTTGACCGGCGAGCCGGCGTTGCGTTTGTTCGAGCCGGGTAAGCATGGAGCCTCCTGATGTAACAACCTTGTTACGGTTATTAGTAAAGATTCCGCACCCTGGGATCAATAGTGGTGCATCACATTCTTATCAGTCTTCGCCTGTCAGAAACAGCAGAGTTCCACCTCAGGGGTCATTTTTGTGGCGTGGATGTTAGAATGGCAGGCCTTTATGCGACGCAGGATATTGCCATGACGCCACTGCTTAATGATCGTTATCTCCGCGCCCTGTTGCGCCAGCCGGTGGATCAGACTCCCATCTGGATGATGCGCCAAGCTGGCCGCTACTTGCCAGAATATCGGGCGGTGCGCGCCCAGGCTGGGGACTTCATGGCGCTGTGCCGCCATGCCGAACTGGCCTGTGAGGTCACCTTGCAGCCACTGCGCCGTTATCCGCTGGATGCGGCCATCTTGTTCTCCGATATTCTCACCATTCCTGATGCCATGGGCCTGGGACTCTCTTTTGGCAGCGGTGAAGGGCCGCGCTTTGCCAACCCGGTCCGCAGTGCCCGGGATGTGGCGGCCTTGCCGGTACCGGATCCCGAGGATGAGCTGGGTTATGTGATGAATGCGGTGCGCACCATACGGCGGGAGCTCAAGGGGCAGGTGCCACTCATCGGTTTCGCTGGCAGCCCCTGGACTCTGGCTACCTACATGGTGGAGGGGGGCTCGTCCAAGACCTTCACCCTGATCAAGCAGATGCTGTACCGGGAACCTGCCCTGCTGCATGCCTTGCTGGACAAGTTGACCGACAGTGTCATCTGCTACCTCAATGCCCAGGTGGCGGCCGGTGCGCAGGCGCTGATGCTGTTCGATACTTGGGGCGGCGTGCTCAGCACACCGGCCTATCAGGCGTTCTCCCTGGACTACATGGCCCGGATTGTGGCCGGGGTTACCCGCCACGCCGAAGGGCGCCCCGTGCCCATCACCCTGTTCACCAAAGGGGGGGGGCAGTGGCTGGAGCGGATGGCCGCCACCGGCTGTGATGGGGTTGGGCTGGACTGGACTCAGTCCTTGGGTGAGGCCCGGGCACGGGTGGGGCAGCAGGTGACCCTGCAGGGCAACATGGATCCGTCGGTGCTGTATGCCGATCCCGAGGGGATCACCGCCGAGGTGGCTCGTCTGTTGGCCGAGTTTGGCCACGGCTGCGGGCATGTGTTTAACCTGGGCCATGGCATTCATCAGGATGTGGATCCCGAGCGGGCCGGCCACTTCATCGCCGAGGTACAGCGTCAGTCTCGCGCCTATCACGGCTAACCGACCAGTCGGGCCCCATAAAAAAGCCGACCATTAGGTCGGCTTTTTTCACGCTGGGAGTTAGCTGGCCAGCAGGCGATTGTACTCTCTCACCTTGGCCAGGAAGCTGGCGCGCTCCTTGCCACCCATGCTGCTGTTGACCGGCAGGTCGACCCGCATGGGATCCACCGGGCGGTTGTTGATGCGGAATTCGTAGTGCAGGTGCGGCCCGGTGGAGCGCCCTGTGTTGCCAGACAAACCAATCTTCTGTCCTTGCTTCACCTTCTGACCAGCCTTCACCAGCAGCTTGCTCATGTGCATGTAGGTGGTGCTGTACTTGCCATTGTGCCGGATGATGATGTAGCGACCGGCGGCCGGGTGGCTGGTGGCCTTCACTACCACGCCGTCGCCGGTGGCCACTATCGGCGTACCCACCCGCGCCGGGAAGTCGGTGCCGTTGTGGGGTTGCACTATGCCGGTGACCGGATTGCGGCGGTTGGGGCTGAAGCTGGAGCTGACTTTGCGCAGTGACGGTATGGGATAGCGCATGAAGGTACCGCTGCTGAAACCGCTGGCCGTTTCATCATAGAAACGGCCATCGCTGTGGCGGTAGGCCTTGTAATCACGCCCCTTGGTGGAGAACACCACCGCCAGTACCTTGGCATCACGGTTGGGTGCGCCGGCGGCAGCGGGTTTGTCCAGCAGCACCTTGAAGCTGTCGCCCTTGCGCAGATCGCGCCTAAAATCGATGCGGCCCTGGAACAGGCGGGTCACCTGAACGATTTGGTTGGCCGTCAGTCCCGAGAGGCGGGCATCGGTGCCAAAGGCTGAGCTAATTTTGCCCTTCACCACCCGGCTGGTGGCCACCGCCGTTTTGGGCTTGCTGCTCTGGCTGCTAACCGTGGCTTGTGTCTGCGGTGACGGCTGCGCCATGGCCACCTGCGGAATGCCATCCGTCAGGCTTTCCAGGCGAGACAGGTAGCCATCGCCCTTACGATTGAACACCACCCGCTCGGTGGCGCTCACCGGTATGCTCAGCTGCTGTACCAGATTCTTGGAGTCAATCAAGAAGGAGAGGGTCTGACCCGGCTTCAGGCGGATCAGGGAGTTCTGAATGTCCACCTCCAACAGCTTTTGCAAGGTCTTGGCCGGCAGGTTCAGCGTGTTGAAGATCACCGAGAGGTTGTCATCCGCCTTCACCACATAATCCATGGTGGGAGGATCCACATCCTCAGCGGCATTGCTATCGGCATCTTCGGCACCCACCACGGTATCGCTGTCCACCAGCTCGTTATCGGGGATGCTGAGGTATTCGGTATCTGTGTTGGCCATGGCCACATCTGTGGTGAGATCGTCCCCATCGACGATAATAGGTGTGTCAGACAACAGCTCGCCCGGGGCGGGGAGCAGTGTCACACTGGCCATGGAAAAACCGGCCAACATCAAGATGGCATACAGGTGCTGACGAGGAATCGGCAATTCCCCCACAGCTATGCGCGGCAGCGGCGGCATAAGGCGTTTCATCCTGTGTCCTTCAGGTGTGTCGGAGTTCGCAGTGTTATAGCACTACACAAAACGCGGGCGAAGCGAACGAAGGCATGGGCGCCCGGAAATCGGATTTGTATCACGCTTCCCCCTGTCTGACCATAGATAATCCAAATTTTCTCAGCTTAAACGCCACCTTGGCGGGGGGTTTATCTCAAAAAACTCTCTAAAGAGTCCCTCACGCTCAACTCGGCTCACTTTGTCGTCAGCGCTGGCCGGCTGGGGGCTGGCTCCATTTCGGCCCAGGCTTACCTCTGTTAGCAAAAAGTTACATTTGACTGTTATGTCGAGCCGGCAGGCTGGGAGATAGGATTTTTACACTTTTTTCACATCTCGCCGGCCAGTGCCAGCTCGGCGAGCCGCAGCTGCAGGCGCGGCAGTATCTGTTGCTCAAAAAGTGGGTTTCTTTTGAGCCAGAGTTGGTTGCGGGGCGACGGGTGGGGCAGGGGCCAGAAGCGCGGCCCGTAGCGCTCCGGCTCTAGCACCCGTTGGGTGAGGCTCAGGCGGTCGCCAAGATAGTAGCGCTGGGCATACTGGCCCACCAGCAGAATGAGCGACAGCGCTGGCAGGTGAGTGAGCACAGACTGATGCCACAGGGGGGCGCACTCGGGGCGCGGCGGATTATCCCCCTGGCGCCCCCGTCCCGGATAGCAGAATCCCATGGGCATGATGGCCACCTGCGTTTCGTCGTAGAACTGCTCCGGGGGCATCTGCAGCCATTGGCGCAGGCGAGCCCCTGAGGCGTCGTCCCAGGGAATGCCGCTGGCATGCACCCGACTGCCGGGTGCCTGACCGATGATCAGCAGGCGCGCACTGCTGGCGGCGCGGATCACGGGGCGAGGCCCCAGGGGCAGTGATGCGGCACAGTGGCGGCAGGCACGGATCTGGCTTAGCAACTGCTCCAGCGTCGGCGCCATGCTCAGTAACCGCGGCGAAAGTCCACCTGGTATTCCAGGGGCGCCTGGGCCTGCCACAAACGGTAGTTGCGGGCAAAGATTCGTGTCACCTGATCCGGCAAACTCCAGGCGGCGTTGTGCGGGGTGATGATGAGGTTGGCCTGGTGCCACAAGGGGGAGCTGGGCGGCAGGGGTTCCTCCTCGAATACATCCACCACGGCGGCTCCCAGTATGCCCTGGCGCAGGGCACTGATCAGCACATCGCTGGCGATGAGATCACCGCGCCCTACGTTGAACAAAATGGCGCCGCGTTTGCAGTGGGCCAGCAGGGCCGGGGTGAGCAGGTGGCGGGTCTGGGGGGTCGAGGGCAGCACACTGACGATCACATCGCTCTTGGCCAGCAGCCGGGGCAGGGCGCTGGGCTGATAGGTGGCCTCAAAGCCCGCCACCTCCCGGCCGGAGCGGTTGACCCCCTTGACCTGCATGCCGAAGTGTTGGGCGGTACGGGCCAGGTGCTGACCTATGCTGCCGGTGCCCAGGATCAGCATCTGCCGGCCGGCCAGCCCCTGATAGGGCAGTGACTGCCACTGGCCCTGCTTTTGTTGTTCCCGATACAAAGGCAGGTGCCGGGTCAGGCTCAGCAGGTGAGCAAACACATACTCACTCATCAGCGGCCCGAAGATCTCGCGGATGTTGGTGAGCCGGTAGTCCTGGCGCAGGCCCGGTTGCAGCAGGGCGTCGACCCCGGCGTAGGTGGATTGGGCCCATTGCAACTGTTTGGCCTCCTTGAGCCAGGGGGCGATGGCGGCCGGCTCGCCCAGCAGCACCTGGGCCTGAGCCACCAGCTCGGCATTGGCTGCCTCGCCAGGGCGACCGAGCAGGGTCAGGCCGGGCAGGGCTTCCTTGTGCAGCAGGCGACGGTAGTGGGCTTCATCTCGGCTGAGGATCAGCAGGCGGGTATCGGACATGGGCACTCCTTATCAACGGCATGCCAACTATGGTACGCCAGCACAGCCCTCAGGGTCATCGGGCCAGTCGTTTCCTCCCTGGGGGCCAATGGACTACAATAAGCCCCTTACTTGAAGGAGTGCGGCGTGTTTGGCGAAAAATTCTATAAGCGGCTGGACAAGTTCCAGCCCTGGCAGCAGACCCTGTTTGCCTTGGCCTTGGCCGAGCGCATGTATCCCAATTATGTGCTCTATGCCGAAACCAGTGGCAAGGGGGACAGTCAGGCCTTTCGAGCGGCACTGGATGCCCTTTGGCAATACCTGACCCAGAAGGGGTCTAAGGTGGATCTGGGCGCGATTCTCGAACGCTTTGAGGAGCAGGTGCCGGATCCCCGCCAGGAGGATCACTACGGTGCCTACCCGGCCCTGGATGCCTGTGTCGCCCTGGGGGCTGCCTACAACTCGGTGATCTGCCGTATCGGCGAAGAGGCCGAAGAGGCCAGCCACGCCTCTGTGGGCTCGGTGGCCGGCTTCATCGAGCTGATGGAGGAGCAGGAGCTCGAAGAGGAGGCCCTTTACGCCCATCCGCTGATGGAAGCGGAGTTGGAGTTCCAGGTTGAGCTGCTCAACCGGGTCGGCAACCCGCGGGATGCCGAGCAGATCCTGACACTCAAGGCGTGGGCCGCCCAGGGTGGCGTCTCCAACTTAGGCATCAGCCTGGAGTGAGTGCCGCGCTCTGACTTAAGCCAGCAACACAAAGGCCACCTGACGGTGGCCTTTTGCTTATGGGCGTCACGCTGCGGGGTGTTCAGCGGGCGGCGGATTGACCTCCTTGCGCCGCAGGTAGAGGAAGTAGAGCACAGGGATCACCACCAGGGTCAACAGGGTGGCGATCAGGATGCCGAACAGCAAACTGATGGCCAGGCCGTTGAAGATGGGGTCGTCCAGGATGAAGAGGGCGCCGATCATGGCCGCCAGGGCGGTGAGTATGATGGGCTTGGCCCGCACCGCACCGCTCTTCACCACCGCCTCGTCCAAGGGCAGGCCACGGGCGTGCAGGTGGTTGGCGTAATCCACCAGCAGGATGGAGTTGCGCACTATGATGCCGGCCAGGGCGATCATGCCGATCATGGAGGTGGCGGTGAACTGGGCCCCCAGCAGGGCATGGCCCGGCAGCACCCCTATGATGGTCAGGGGGATGGGCGCCATTATGATGAGGGGCACCAGGTAGGAGTTGAACTGGGCCACCACCAGCAGGTAGATGAGCAGTATCCCCACCCCGTAGGCGATGCCCATGTCCCGGAAGGTCTCGTAGGTGATCTTCCACTCGCCGTCCCAATGCAGGGCCACTCCATCCACCCCCTTGGGCGAGCCTACCAGGCTTTGGGGCCATTCCGGGTGCTGATCTTGCAGCTGGCTGGCGATCTCCGCCATGCCGTACAGGGGGCTGTCCAAGGGGCCGGCCATGTCGGCGGTCACCATGATCATGGGCTGCAGGTTCTTGTGCACCAGGGTATGGGGTTGGAAGGCCTGGCTCAGGGTGACCAGTTCCCCCAAGGGCACCGGCTGGCCGCTGGCGCTGGGCAGGGTGAGGGAGAGCACTCCCTGCAGATCCACCCGGTCACCGGCCGGCAGCCGTAGGCGGATGGGCACAGGGTATTTCTGCCCGGCTCTGTGCAGGTAGGCGGCATCTTCACCGGCCAGGGCGCCGGCGAGGGTCTGCACCATGGCCTGCTGGCTGATGCCAAGGCGGGCGCCTTGGCCCGGTCGATCTGGATCTGCCACTGGGGTTGCGGCATCGGCAGGGCGCGGCCTATGTCCACCACATCCTGGCTGGTAGCAAAGATCTGCTCGATCTGGCTGGCGGCCTGTTCCCGCAGGGCCTGGCTCGGGCCATATACCTCCAGCAGTATGGGGGACCAGACCGGTGGACCCGGAGGTATCTCCACCACCTGCAGCCGGGCGTTATGCGCCTGGGCGAGGGCCTGCAGCTTGGGGCGTACCGCCAGGGCGATCTCATGGCTGCTTCTGTCTCTGTGCTGCTTGTCCAGCAGGTTGATCTGCAGATCCCCCTGATGGGCCGCCTGACGCAGGAAGTAGTGGCGTACCAGGCCGTTGAAGTTCATGGGGGCCGAGGTACCGGCGTAGAGCTGCACGTCCGTGACCTCCGGCGCCTGGCTCACCTCGTCCGCCAGCTGGGCCAGCAGTGCCTGGGTCTGCTCCACCGGACTGCCTTCGGGCAGCTCCACCATCACCTGGAATTCCGACTTGTTGTCAAAGGGCAGCATCTTGAGCACCACCCATTCCAGCACCGGCAGAGCCAGGGAGGCGGCCAGCAGCAGCATCACCCCCAGCCCCAGCCAGCGGCGGGCGCGGGGCGCCTTGGGCCCCTGCACGAAGCGACCCAGCAGCTTGTGCATCAGGGGGCTGCCATCGGGATCATGGGGCGGCGGGGCGTGGCGGCCCAGCAGGTGCAGGGCCAGGTAGGGGGTGACGATGAAGGCCACTGCCAACGAGAGCAGCATGCCGGTGCTGGCATTGATGGGAATGGGGCTCATGTAGGGGCCCATCAGGCCGCTGACGAAGGCCATGGGCAGCAGGGCCGCGATCACCGTCAGGGTGGCCAGTATGGTGGGGCCGCCTACCTCGTCCACCGCCAGGGGGATGGCCTGGGTCAGGGGGCGCGGGCTCCCCAGGTGGCGGTGGATGCTCTCCACCACCACGATGGCGTCATCCACCAGGATGCCGATGGAGAAGATCAGGGCGAACAGCGAGATGCGGTTGAGGGTGAAGCCCCACACCCAGGAGGCGAACAGGGTCAGGGCCAGGGTCAGCAGGATGGCGCAGCCCACCACCAGGGCCTCCCGCCAGCCCATGCTGAGGCACACCAGCAGCACCACGGCCAGGGTGGCGAAGATCAGCTTGCCAATCAGGGTATTGGCCTTGTCGTTGGCGGTCTTGCCGTAGTCCCGGGTCAGGCTGACCTGCACCTGGGCGGGGATCAGCTGATTGCGCAGGGTGGCCAGCCGTTCTTGAATGGCGGCGGAGAGATCCACCGCATTGACGCCGGGCTGCTTGGCGATGGACAGGGTCACCGCCGGGTAGAGGGCGCCGTCCTGGTTCATCCAGACGTTGGCAACCGGCTCATCGGCCTGCAGGGTCACCTGGGCGATATCCCCCAGGTAGACGGGGGCCTGCTCCCGCACTGCCACCACCAGCTGGCGCACCTCGTCGAGCGAATGGAGGAAGTCCCCCACCTGCACCTTGATCTGCCGATTGTCCTGGGTGAGATCCAGCGGTGTGCTGGCGCGGTTGGCCGCGCCCAGGGTGGCGGAGACCTGGGGCCAGCTGACCCCATAGGCCGCCATGGCCTGGGGATCCAGCTGCACCTGCACCGTCAGGGCGTGGCGCCCCACCGTCTGTATGTCCTTGGTGCCGGGCAGGCGCTTGAGCTCGGTCTCCAGACCGTGAGCCACGGCGGTGAGATCCTGGGCCGTGTGGTGGGGGTCTTGGCTCCACAGGGTCAGGCCCAGAATGGGCACGTCGTCTATGCTTCGGGGTTTGACCAGGGGCTGGCCGACTCCCAGCCCTTGGGGCAGCCAGTCCTGGTGGCTCATCAGTTGGTTATACAACTCCACCAGGGCCTGCTGGCGCGGGGTGCCCACCTTGAACACCACTATGAGCACGGCGCCGCCGGGCTGGGAGAAGGAATACAGGGTGTCCAGATCCTTGAGTTCGGAGATCACCTGCTCCGCCGGCAGGGTCACCAGATCCGCCACCTCCTGGGGCGAGGCGCCGGGGAAGGGAATGAAGACATCGGCGAAGGTCACCTCGATCTGCGGCTCCTCCTCCTTGGGGGTGATGAGCACGGCGCCCAACCCCAGCAGCAGGGACACCAGGCAGATGAGAGGGGTGAGGGGGGACTGGAGAAACTGGCGGGCCAGCCGGCCGGCGATCCCCAAACTAGCTTCGGTTACCTGTGGCTCAGGGGGCATAGTGGCCTCCTTGGGCGCTCACCTGGGCCCAGGCATCCTGCAGCACCTGCTCACCGGCGCTGAGGCCGGCGAGTATCTCTACCTGGCCGTCCCGGCTATCGCCGAGTTTGACCTGGCGCAGCTGGGGCCCCTTGGCGGTCACCACATAGACGGCGGTCAACTCCGACTGCTGCAAGATGGCGCTTTGCGGCAGGCGCAGGGCCTGGCGCTCGCCCAACGGCAGCCCCAGCTTGACCCATTCCCCGGGCAGCCAGTGCAGGCCCGCTTGCGCCGGCAAGGGCAGGCGCAGGCGGAAGCTGTGGCTGGCCGGGTCGGCATAGCGGTAGATCTGGTAGTCGGTGAGGGTCAGGTTCTCGCCATCGGCCAGCCGCAGGTGGAAGCCCTGCTGGGTCTGCAGTTGGCGTTGCAGGCGTTGAGGCACGTCCGCCATCACCCGCATGTGGGTCAGGGCGAAGCCGGACAGCAGGTTCGCCGTCATCGAAGATGCCAGTCATGCCATCGGCGCCTGGTATAACAGCCATCCGGTCGGTGACTGTTACTACAGCGACATCACGGTATTCAGCTTCCATCCGGTCAAGGTCATCACCACTGGTGAAGGTGGAATGGCAACCACCA
>JAJOIN010000095.1 GCA_021209335.1 Aeromonadaceae bacterium | reverse complement strand
GATCTGCAACGGTGGCACGCCGCAGCCCGGCGAGCTGGCCATGACGCTGGCGCCGGCATTGCCCCGCCGGGTGCTGGACGACAGCACCGGGCTGGCGGCCAGGGAGGTGGATGCCCTGGCGGGCATAGGTCATCCGCCGCGCTTCTTTGCCACCTTGCGCCAGCTGGGTTACCGGCTGGTGCAGGCGGTGCCCTTTGCCGATCATCAGGCCTTCGATGCCCAGGCGCTGCAGCAACAATTTAGCCGGCGGCCCCTGCTGATGACCGAAAAGGATGCGGTCAAGTGCCGGGCCTTTGCCTTGGCCGACTGGTGGTATTTGCCGGTGGCGGCTCAGCTGCCTGACGCCCTGGCGCAACGTATTCTCACTTTTATGAAGGAGCGCTCTCATGGCACTGGATCCTAAGTTGCTCGATATCGTCGCCTGCCCGGTCTGCAAGGGCAAACTGACCTATGACAAGGCCAAGGCCGAGCTGGTCTGCCGGGTGGATCGCCTGGCCTATCCCATCGAGGAAGACATTCCGGTGCTGCTGGAAAACCGCGCCCGGCCACTGACCAGCGACGAGTTGCCGGCATGAGCTTCGTGGTGGTGATACCGGCGCGTTACGACTCCACCCGGCTGCCCGGCAAGCCGCTGGCGGATATTCACGGCAAACCCATGATCCAGTGGGTGGCCGAGCAGGCGTTGCAGGCCGGCGCCAGCCAGGTGATCGTTGCCACCGATGACGAGCGGGTGGCCCAGGCGGTACAGCTGCCCGGCGTGGAGGTGTGCCTCACCGGCCGCCAGCACAACTCGGGCACGGAGCGGTTGGCGGAGGTGTGCCAGCGCTATGGCTTTGCCGAGGACACCATAGTGGTGAACGTGCAGGGGGATGAGCCCCTGATCCCGCCGCAGATCATCAGCCAGGTGGCCGATAACCTGGCCCACAGCCAGGCACCCATGGCCACCCTGGCGGTGCCCATCGAGTCAGAGGCGGAGATCTTCAACCCCAATGCGGTCAAGGTGGTGATGGACGCCCAGGGCTACGCCCTCTACTTCAGCCGGGCGCCCATTCCCTGGGACAGAGACGGCTTTGCCCAGCAGCCCCGGCAGTGGCGTCAGGTTTATGCCCGGCATCTGGGGATCTACGCCTATCGTGCCGGCTTCATCGCCCGCTACCTGGCCTGGGAGGTCAGCCCGCTGGAGCAGATTGAATCGTTGGAGCAGCTGCGGGTGCTCTGGCATGGCGAGCGTATCCACGTGGCCCTGGCCGAGGCGGTGCCGCCGGCCGGGGTGGATACCCCGGAGGATCTGGCCCGGGTCTGCGCCCTGGTGGCCGCCCGAGGTTGAAAAGGCGCCGCTCCTTGTGAGCGGCGTCGCGTTTTTCTGCTTACCCTCATCTGCTGAATCGATTCTTCTGTGGTGCCTGTCGGAATGACGCTATGGTGCAGAAAGCGTTTTCTAAGGAGGTGTTGCCATGCAGGAAGTCAAACAGGTTGTTGTGCAGGAAGCCATGCCGATAGGCACCACGGTCGGCGAATTTATCATCCGTCAGCAGGCGGACTTTCCCCATGCCACCGGCGAGCTGAGCTCCCTGCTCTCCTCCATCGAGCTGGCGGCCAAGATAGTCAATCGCGAGATCAACAAGGCGGGGCTCAGCCATCACATCCTGGGCTCCATGGGCCAGACCAATGTGCAGGGGGAGGAGCAGCAGAAGCTGGACTGGTACGCCAATGAGCAGTTCAAGCTGGCGCTGGCGGCCCGCGGCGAGGTGTGCGGCCTGGCCTCCGAGGAGGAGGAGGAGTTTGTCGCCTTCGACCCCTTGCAGGGGCGGCACTCCAAGTATGTGGTGCTGATCGATCCCCTGGATGGCTCCTCCAACATAGACGTCAACGTCTCGGTGGGGACCCTCTTCTCCATCTACCGGCGCCTGACGCCGGTGAATACGCCGGTGCAGCAGCAAGACTTTCTGCAAACCGGGCGGGCCCAGGTGGCGGCGGGTTACATCATCTATGGCTCCTCCACCATGCTGGTGTACAGCACGGGGCGCGGGGTGAACGGCTTTACCCTGGACCCGTCCATCGGCAGCTTCTGCCTGTCCCATCCGCTGATGCAGATCCCGCCCCAGGGGCGCATCTACTCCATCAACGAGGGCAACTACCTGAAGTTCCCCGCCGGGGTGAAGCAGTACCTGAAGTTCTGCCAGGCCATCGATACCCATGATGGGCGGCCCTACACGGCCCGTTACATCGGCTCTCTGGTGGCGGACGTGCATCGCAACCTGCTCAAGGGCGGCATCTATCTCTATCCGTCCGGCAGCAATGCGCCCCAGGGCAAGTTGCGGCTGCTCTACGAGTGCAATCCGCTGGCCCTGCTCATCGAGCAGGCGGGGGGCCTGGCCACCGATGGGGTGACGCCGATTCTGGATCTGCAGCCCCAGGCGTTGCACCAGCGCACCCCCTTCTATGCCGGCTCCCGGGAGATGGTGTTGCAGCTACAGCAGCGGCTGGCACAGTACGGTCACTGACTGGTGGATGAGCGGGCGGGCCAGGAGGTTACTGCGGCTGGTTTGAATCCCGCCCCAGTTGCGGGGCGGGGGAGCGGCTTGCTCAGCCGGCTGGCAAGGGATCAGGCATTGAGGATCTTGCGGATTTCCTGGATGGAGAGCTTGTAATGGCGCGGGCACTCCTGCCAGGCGGCCAGCATCCGCTGGTACTTCTCCTGCATGGCCAACTCGGCATCCAGCGCCTTGCCCGACTTGCCCAAGGCGGCAAACTTGCCCTCCTCATCCAGCACGAAGCAGACATAATCCGCCAGCGCCTTTTCATGGCCGCGGGAGTAGCCGTTGAACGCCAGGCGGTTGGCGGCGATCTCTTGCGCCTCGGTCGCCGGAAGGTTTTCGTATGAAACCTTTAGCGCGTGGAACATCTCCAGGGTGCTGTGCACCTCCCGACAGGTCTCCTCGGTGAGGTGGCCGAAGGATTTCTCCAGCTCCAGTAGTTCCAGACAGTAACCCCGCTCTATGATGGTCTGGCAACGGCGATAGTGGGCGGCTCGCTCCGGATGCATGCCGATGAGGATCTCGTACTGGTTGCTGAGGATAAGGCGCTGAGCATGATTCATGTTCATGGGAGTGTCCTGTTAGGTAAGGAAAAAAGCGGCGGCGCAGGGCCAATAAAAGATGTCTCCATTGTGCGGGTTATTGCCCGTATGGCAATGGCTTTTGCTTGGCCATGTGACCCTGGACAGCCAAGCTTGTCACGCGGAAAAATATCCCTAAGCTGTGTCCGGGGCCTGTTGTTTTCGCCCCGGCTGCATTAGCATGGCAGCACTTTTTGGGGAGTGTGGCATCAGCATGTCGCGGATGATGAAAGTGGCCATGATGGCCTTGCTCTTGGCGCTGTCCGGCTACTACCTGGCGGTGCTTTATCTGGCGGCTCATCCCAAGGTGAGCCTGGCTTATCGTTACTATTATCTGGAACTCAAGACCCGCTTCTGGTCCCGTTATCAGACCCTGGCCTATGTGCCAGGCTCACCCATGGATCTGGTGGTGGAGCGGGTTCCGTACCTGACCCGAGCGGGCTGGGAGTTGCCGGATGAGAGCGGCAAGGGCTCGCTGTTGAGTGGTCCGGGGGGGCTCTATTTTACCTTGCACAAGGTTGAGGGACCCCTGCGCCTGAGCGGTAGCCTGACGGTGCCGGTGGCGGGGTGTACCCTGACCCTGGGGCTGGGCCGCTGGCAGCAGCCGGTAAAGTTTGCCGAGGCTGGCCCGCAATCGTTTGCGGTCACCCTGCCCAGTGAAGGTTTGGTGGCGGATCCTGCCCAGCCTAATCTGGTCACCATTGACCCTTGTCAACCCCTGTATTTCCAATCGTTGCTCATGACTAACCTGGATTAGTCCCTGCTTTGGAGTTCTGCATGTCTGACACAGCCGTGCCTTTTACCCTGACCTTGCTGGTTCCCGTGTTTAACGAGGAAGAAAGCGTCGAGACCTTTGTGAGCCAAATTGATGCGGCCCTGCCGGCTCTCAAGGATCAGCTGGAGATCTTGTTCGTCAACGATGGCAGCCGGGACCGCACCCGCGAGGTCATAGAGACGCTGATCAGCCGCGATCCCCGCATCACGCTGCTCAATCTGGCGCGTAACTTTGGCAAGGAGGCGGCCATGACCGCCGGTTTGGCCCATGCTCGGGGCGATGCGGTGATCCCGATGGACGTGGATCTGCAGGATCCGCCGGCGCTGATCGAGGAGTTTGTCCGCCAGTGGCAGGCCGGCTTTGATACGGTGTACGGGGTGCGGGTGGATCGCTCTGCCGATACCGTGATGAAGCGGCTGACCGCCGGCGGCTTCTACCGCTTCTTTAATGCCGTCTCCACCACCACCAAGATCCCGGAAAATGCCGGCGATTATCGCCTGATGGACAAGCGGGTGGTGGCGGCCATCAATCAGTTGCCCGAGCGCAATCGCTTCATGAAGGGGTTGTTTGCCTGGGCCGGTTTCAAATCGGTGGGTGTGCCCTATGAGCGTCCGGCCCGCCAGGCCGGCGAGAGCAAGTTCAACTACTGGAAGTTGTGGAATCTGGCGCTGGATGGGCTGTTCAGCTTCTCCAGCTGGCCGCTGCGGGTATGGAGCTACATAGGCGCCGGCGTGGCCGTACTGAGCTTCGTCTACATGCTGATCGTCATCATCAAGGTGCTGCTGACCGGGGTGGATATTCCGGGGTACGCCTCCTTGATGACGGTGGTGCTGTTCTTTGGCGGCATGCAACTGCTCTCCATCGGTGTCCTGGGGGAATATGTCGGTCGCATGTTCCTCGAGGTGAAACAGCGTCCCGTCTATCTCCTTGAAGGGGTTTATGGTCAATACGCCCGCGAGTCGGCGCAGGATAGGGCATGATCAGCCGGGCGGAATGCTGGCGGCTATGCCGCTTTGGTCTGGTGGGTGGCGGCGCCACCCTGATCGATCTGGGTTGCGCGGCTTTGCTGTTGTGGCTGTGGCCAGCCCTGGCCGAAAACCTGGTGAGCACAGCGGCCTTCTTTGTCGCCTTTTGGTTCTCCTTTTTTGGCCATCGCTATGTCACCTTCCAAAAGCAGGGGGCGGTGGGCAAGTTCCTGCTGGTGGCGCTGTTTTCCCTGGCGGTGCGCAATCTCTTGTTGCTGGGGCTGCTGTGGGCGGGGCTGAGCGGTCTGCTGCCCATCGTCATCGCTACTCTGGCGGTGACTGTGCTGACCTACCAGCTGTCCCGCATCTGGGTGTTTGTTTGACGCTGTTTGGGGTCGATGGTTGGTTTGATGATTTTTGCTTTGACAAGGAGAGGTCGTGACTCATAGCGACATCGTATCCATTCGCCACATGCCCCTGCAGATAGGCCGGCGTGACTGGCTGCTGATACTGCTGGCGTTCGTGCTTAGCCGGGTGCTGTTTTACGCCATCGGCTATTTTGGCGCCATGCATTACAACGTGGAAACCGATCTGCTGGATCCTATCCAGGTGGGACTGCTGGAGTCGGTGGAACTGGAGATACCGCAGATCTTCTGTCAGTTCGACTGCAGCTGGTTCCTGGGGATTGCCGATGTGGGATACGATCCCTATCCCTTCGGTATGACCACGGGCCATGGCGCCAACTGGGCGTTTTTCCCGCTGTTTCCCCTGCTGGGCCATGCCCTGGGGTATCTGCTGGGTATCGGCACCCTCAAGGCCTTCTATCTGATCGCCAACCTCAGCTTTCTGGCCGCCTTGCCACTGTTCTTTTTGTGTTTGCGTCAGTTGGGGCTTAGCCTGGAGCTGTCACGCTTTGGCGTCTTGCTGCTGGCTTTTTCCCCCTATTCCATCTACTTCATTGCCCCCTACACAGAGGCGCCCTTCCTGGCCATGATGCTGACCCTGTTCCTGTTTGCCTATCGGCATCAGTGGTTCTGGGTAGCCATCGCCGGCATGTTAATGGCGGCGACCCGCAACCTGGGGGTCATGGTGGTATTCCCCATACTGGTGCTGGCGGTACAGGAGTATGGCTGGCGTGAGCTGCTGCGCTTTGGCGATCGCGGGCTGCGGGTGCTGCTGACCTTGTGGTGCATCCCGCTGGCGCTGTTTAGCTTCATGTTCTACATGCACTTTCATGTGGGAGACGCCTTTGCCTTCAAGCACATCCAGCTGGCTTGGGGCCGCATCCTCGACAATCCGTTCGAGTACTGGTGGAACGGCTTTGAAACCGGCGGTCGCAAGTATTATCTGTCGGTGGTGATCTTGTTGGGCTGGCTGCTTAACGGCTATCTGTTCTGGCAAAAGCGCTACGGTGAGGCGCTGTTCATGCTGATCTGCATCTTCGTGCCCCTGATGACCAGCACCAATGCCATACCCCGCTACCTGTTTGTGCTCTATCCGACCATGCTGGCCCTGGTGCTGCTGGTGCGCAACAAGCCGATGCTGCGCCCCTTGCTGCTGGCGTGTTCGGCCATGCTGGCCGGCTACTTTGTGGTGGCCTGGGTCAACGCCAAGTTCTTTATTGTCTGAGGGGGGCTGGCCGGATCAGGGCTGCCAATGGATGGGGCTCTGCTCTTTGGGTCTTGGGGTGAGCTGCCAGCGGTTCAGCTGGCTGCGGCTAAACCAGTAGCTGGCCCGTTCGCCGATGCGGATGGGCAGGGATGAGAGGGGGGCGCTGGCCAAGATCTGCTGGGCCATCTGGCCGGCCAGCACCCCCTGATCGTATCCCTGTATCACCAGGCCGCCCACCGCCCCTTGGGGGCCGACACTAAACTCCCAGAAGGCAAACAGCGGCACAGGACTGTGCTGCGCACTCCACTGCAGCACCGCATCTGCCTCCACCGGCTGGCCACTGACATCCTTGAGGGTGTGGTAAAGGCCGACAAACAGGGCCTGATAGCCCTGCTCCTTGGCCGACAGCACCTGCTGCTGCCACTGTGCATAGTCGTTGGTCTGCGCCAAACTCACCCGTAAGGGCCCCAGGGTCACCTGCTGTTGAGTGCCGAAGTTGTCGTGAAGGGCGGTGCTGGCCACAGAGCTGGCGTCAAACAGCACCTTTACCCGCCGCGCCCCATCCAGCATCTGGGCCATCTCCAGCAGGTTGCGCTTCATCAGGGGGCGCTCCAGAACTCCTGTGATCAGCGGCTGGCCGTAGATGCCGCCATGGCGAGGGTTGTCATTCATGCCTAAAAACACCACAGGGGTGCCGTGTCTGGCGATACGCAGTGCCAGCAGATCGATGGCATTGTCATCTCCGAGGATCACCAGATCCGGCTTGAGTTGCAGATAGCTCAACCAGGCCAGATCCCCTTGGGCGGCAAATTGGCTGGGCGGCAGGTATTTGGTGTTGAGATAGAGATGGCTGAGTTCATGGCCGGGTAACGAGAGGGCTAGGCCGCGGCTGTAGTCGTGGATCCAGGGATGGCCGGGATGATAGCTGTGGATCACCAGCACCTTGGCCGCCAGGCAGCAAAAACTCGATAGCCATAACAGCAGCAGGCAAAGCCAGCGGGTCATCGGCATCTCCTTATGCGACCGCGAGCCGTCATCCTAACCTGATTTTGCCCAAGGTGTTTGAGAATTAACGCAAAATTAAGCCAGACGTTTAATGACTTTAAGCCGCAGACGGCCATCATGCAGCCGCGTCTCCACCTCGTCGCCTTCCACTACCTGCTGACTGCTGCGCAGCAATCGCCCTTGCCGGTCATAACTGAGGCCATAACCGCGCGCCAATATGGTCAACGGGCTCAGGTCCTGCAGGCGGGCGGCGGCCAGCGCCAATTGCTGACCGCTTTGCCGAGTTTGCCGCTGTATGCTCAGGCGCAGGCCATGTTCCAGCTGCGCCAGGGATTGACGCTGCCGGGCCAAGCGATGGGCCGGGCTAGCCGCCAACAGGCGCTGACGCAACAGTTGCAGTCGTTGCTCGGCGGGGCGGGCTAGCCGCTGGCCGGCCTGTTGCAAGCGCAGCAGCAGCCGATCCCAACCCTGTTGCCGCTGCTGTAACTGGCGCTGGGGATCCTGTAGCTGCAGGCGGCGCACCAGTTGTTGCAGTGGCAACTGCTGCAGCGCCAGACGATGACGCAGGCTGCGCTCCAGGCGCTGGGCCAGGCGGGCCAGCCGCTCCTGACGATGGCCCAGATCCGGGCTCACCAGTTCGGCGGCGGCTGACGGGGTGGGGGCGCGCAGATCGGCGGCAAAATCGCTGAGGGTGACATCCGTCTCGTGGCCCACGGCGCTGATGATGGGAATGGGGCTGTGGGCGATGGCCCGCACCAGGCGCTCGTCGTTGAAACTCCAGAGATCTTCCAGGGCGCCGCCGCCACGGCCGATGAGCAGCACATCACATTCGTTTCGAGTCCAGGCCAGCTCCAGGGCCTGCAACAGACGCGGCGCGGCCTCGGCACCCTGCACCGGGCTGGGATAGATCACCACCGGCAGATCCGGCGCACGACGGGCCAGCACCTGCAGCATGTCGCGAATGGCGGCACCGGTGGGGGAGGTGATGATGCCGATTTGGCGAGGGTGGGATGGCAGCGGGCGCTTGTGCTCCACATCGAACAGCCCCTCGGCCTGCAGGCGCTGCTTGAGCTGCTCCAGCTGCAACTGCAGTTGGCCCTCACCGAACAGTCGCATGCTCTCCACCACCAGCTGATAGTCGCCCCTGGGCTCGTACAGGGAGAGACGAGCCTGCACCAACACCTGCTGACCCTCCTGTGGGCGGAAGGCCACCCGGCGGTTGTTGCCGCGAAACATGGCGCAGCGTACCTGGGCGCCGGGATCCTTGAGGCTGAAGTACCAATGACCGGAGCCGTGCAGCACCAGATTGGACAACTCGCCGGTCAGCCAGACCAGGCCGATTTCATCTTCCAGCAACAGGCGGACGGTACGGTTGAGGCGGCTGACGGTGAACGGCTGGCTGGGTGTGGTCAACATGGGGCGGCTCATTTGTGACGGAGGCAACATTATGGCGAGGTCGAGGAGTCAAACAAACGTTTTGCTGAAAAAAACACAAAGTGCTTTACCTGCAGGGGGGAACTGCCTAGAATCTCGCTGCAATATTTTACCCACCTCCCACAACCGCATTAGGTGAGATATTGCCATGTTACGGATTGCTAAAGAAGCCCTGACCTTCGACGACGTGTTGCTGGTTCCGGCACACTCCCTCGTTCTCCCCCATACCGCGGATCTGCGTACTCGCCTGACGCATGATATTCATTTGAATATCCCTATGGTCTCTGCCGCCATGGATACCGTCACCGGTGCCCGCCTGGCCATTGCCCTGGCACAGGAAGGCGGCCTGGGTTTCATCCACAAGAATATGTCCATCGAAGAACAGGCTGACAAGGTGCGCCGGGTCAAGAAGTTCGAAAGTGGCATAGTGGCAGACCCGGTCACGGTTCACCCAGAGATGACCATCGCCGACATCAAGGAGCTGAGCTACCGCAACGGCTTCGGTGGTTTCCCCGTGGTTACCGAAAAGGGTGAGCTCGAAGGCATCATCACCGGCCGTGACGTGCGTTTTGTCACCGACCTGTCCATGAAGGTGCACGAGGTGATGACGTCTAAGTCCCGCCTGGTCACGGTCCGGGAAAACGCCTCCCGCGAAGAGGTGCAGGCCTTGATGCAGAAGCACCGCATCGAGAAGGTGCTGATCACCGATGACCAATTCCATCTCAAGGGCATGATCACCGTCAAAGACTTCCAGAAGGCCGAGCGTAAGCCCAATGCCTGTAAGGATGCCATGGGCCGCCTGCGGGTCGGTGCCGCCGTCGGTGCCGGTGCCGGCAACGAGGAGCGGGTCAAGGCGCTGGTGGAAGCCGGCGTGGACGTGCTGCTCATCGACTCCTCCCACGGTCACTCCCAAGGCGTACTGGATCGCATCAAGGCGACCCGTGAGGCCTTCCCGCAGCTGCAGATCGTCGGTGGCAACGTGGCCACTGCCGCCGGTGCCCTGGCGCTGGCCGAGGCCGGTGTCAACGCCGTCAAGGTCGGGATCGGTCCTGGTTCCATCTGTACCACCCGTATCGTCACCGGTTGTGGTGTACCGCAGATCACCGCGGTGGCCGATGCCGTGTCCGCCCTGGCCGGCAGCAACATCACTGTGATCGCCGACGGCGGTATCCGCTTCTCCGGTGACATCGCCAAGTCCCTGGTGGCCGGCGCCAATTGCGTCATGGTGGGCTCCATGTTTGCCGGTACCGAAGAGTCTCCCGGCGAGATCGAGCTGTTCCAGGGCCGCTCCTTCAAGTCCTACCGCGGCATGGGCTCCCTGGGCGCCATGTCCAAGGGCTCCTCCGACCGCTACTTCCAGTCCGACAATGCCGCCGACAAGCTGGTGCCGGAAGGGATCGAAGGCCGGGTGCCCTACAAGGGCCTGCTCAAGGAGATCATCCACCAGCAGATGGGCGGCCTGCGCTCCGCCATGGGGTTGACCGGCTGCGCCACCATTGACGAGCTGCGCACCAAGGCCGAGTTCGTCAAGATCACCGGTGCCGGGATCAAAGAATCCCACGTCCACGATGTGACCATCACCAAGGAAGCGCCCAACTACCGCATGGGCTAACCAGGCAGGCGGGGCAAAGGCCCCGTCTTGCTTTATTCCTTTCGTGTTTATCACCGGCACACGGCGTGCCGGTCAGTTAATTATCAGGGCCATCATGAGCAAAAATATTCACGACCAACGCATCCTGATCCTGGACTTCGGTTCCCAGGTGACCCAGCTCATCGCCCGCCGGGTGCGGGAGATTGGGGTCTACTGTGAGCTGTGGGCCTGGGACGTCACCGAAGAGCAGATCCGCGAGTTCAACCCCAACGGCATCATTCTCTCCGGCGGCCCCGAGTCCGTCACCGAAGCCGGCAGCCCACGGGCGCCGCAATACGTGTTCGAGGCCGGCGTGCCGGTACTGGGTATCTGCTACGGCATGCAGACCATGGCCGAGCAGCTGGGTGGCAAGGTGGAAGGCGCCACCACCCACCGCGAGTTTGGCTATGCCCAGATCGAGGTGAAGGCCCAGACCGCGCTGTTCAACCATATTGAAGACGCAGTGAGCCCCGAGGGCGCCGCCCTGCTGGATGTGTGGATGAGCCACGGCGACAAGGTCGCGCAGATCCCTGCCGGTTTCGTCACCACCGCCGCCACACCCAGTTGCCCCCATGCCGCCATGAGCGATGAAGCCCGTCGCTTCTACGGCGTGCAGTTCCACCCGGAAGTGACCCACACCCGCCAGGGTGCCCGCATGCTGGAGAACTTCGTTAAACAGATCTGCGGCTGTGAGTCCCTGTGGACCCCCAGCACCATCATCGAGGATGCGGTGGCCCGCATTCGCGAGCAGGTGGGTGATGACGAAGTGATCCTGGGGCTGTCCGGCGGTGTGGACTCCTCCGTGGTGGCCATGCTGCTGCACCGCGCCATCGGCAAGCAACTGACCTGCGTCTTCGTCGACAACGGTCTGCTGCGGCTGAACGAAGGCCAGCAGGTGATGGAGATGTTCGGTGACCACTTTGGTCTCAACATCGTCAAGGTGGATGCCGAGGAGCGCTTCCTGAGCGCCCTGGCCGGCGTCGCCGATCCGGAGGCCAAGCGCAAGATCATCGGTCGGGTGTTCGTCGAGGTGTTCGACGACGAGGCCAAGAAGCTGACCAACGTCAAGTGGCTGGCTCAGGGCACCATCTACCCGGACGTCATCGAGTCTGCCGCCTCCAAGACCGGCAAGGCCCACGTGATCAAGTCCCACCACAATGTCGGCGGCCTGCCCGAAGACATGAAGATGGGGCTGGTGGAGCCGCTGCGCGAGCTGTTCAAGGACGAAGTCCGCCGCGTTGGTCTGGAACTCGGCCTGCCCTACGACATGCTCTACCGTCACCCGTTCCCGGGTCCGGGTCTGGGTGTGCGGGTGCTGGGCGAAGTGACGAAGGAGTACTGCGACCTGCTGCGTCGTGCCGATGCCATCTTCATCGAAGAGCTGCGCAAGGCCGACCTCTACCACAAGGTGAGCCAGGCGTTTGTGGTATTCCTGCCGGTGCGCTCCGTGGGCGTGATGGGTGACGGCCGCAAGTACGACTGGGTGGTCTCCCTGCGCGCCGTGGAAACCATCGACTTCATGACCGCCCACTGGGCCCATCTGCCCTACGAGCTGCTGGGCCATGTCTCTAACCGGATCATCAATGAAATCAACGGCATCAGCCGCGTGGTCTACGATGTCTCCGGCAAGCCGCCCGCCACCATAGAGTGGGAATAATCCCGCGTCAGGCAATAGCTGGTAGTAACTAGCAATAAACAACACCTAAGCCCATGTTTACATGGGCTTTTTTGTTTTTAAGACCTGCATTATCTGGCAACATCTGGCAGCGGTAAGCACCGCTTGAGTATGGTATTTGGAATGGTATTATCAATTTAGGATGCCATGAATGACGGCTGATACCATGCGATGACTCTTTGCGAGTTCATGGTATCAGATTTCAGTAACATGCTGTTTTATATGAAATAAATGGCATTTTTTTGGAGTGTTTTTTACATGGTATCAGAATTGATAAAGGATCTGACACATGTTGACCGATACCAAGCTGCGAAACCTCAAGCCGCAGGACAAGCTCTACAAGGTGAATGACCGTGATGGTCTCTATGTGGCCATCACGCCAGCAGGCTCTATCTCGTTCCGCTACAACTACTCGATAAATGGCAGACAAGAGACGATCACCTTTGGCCGTTACGGGGCAGGTGGTATCACGCTTGCTGAAGCTCGCGAATGTTTGGGAGCAGCCAAGCGAATGGTGGCTGACGGTAAGTCACCAGCCAAAGAGAAGGCGAGGAACAAGGCACGGGTTAAGGATGCGGAAACATTCGGTGCCTGGGCTGAGAAGTGGCTTAAGGGCTACCAGATGGCTGACTCCACTCGGGACATGCGTCGCTCTGTCTATGTTCGGGAGTTGGAGAAAGCGTTCGGCAATCAGAAACTAGCCGAGATCACTCATGAAGATTTGCGCATTCTGACCGATGCCATTGTCGAGCGTGGTGCACCGGCTACAGCTGTTCATACTCGTGACATAGTGCTCCAGATTTACCGTTGGGCGATTGAGCGTGGGCAGAAGGTAGAAAATCCGGCCGACATGGTGCGGCCTTCGAGTATCGCTAGATTTGAACCGCGAGATCGGACTCTGTCTCCGGAGGAAATCCGGCTTATGTACCACTACATGGAGCGGATCGGCACATCACCTACCATCCGTGC
The DNA here is from genome assembly GCA_021209335.1 of Aeromonadaceae bacterium. GTDB lineage: Bacteria > Pseudomonadota > Gammaproteobacteria > Enterobacterales > Aeromonadaceae > Pseudaeromonas. The sequence continues at coordinate 1,479 of JAJOIN010000095.1, read as the reverse complement.
TGCCGTGAAATTGCTATTGCTAACCATGGTGCGTAAAAGTGAGCTGACTAATGCGACCTGGAGCGAGATCAATTTTAGCGAGGAGCTCTGGACTGTCCCCAAGGAGCGGATGAAGCGGCGTAACCCCCACCTGGTGTTCCTGTCGCGCCAGGCCTTGGATATTCTGATCGCCTTGAAGACATTCTCTGGGGGTTCAGACTTTATTCTGCCATCTCGCTATGACTCGGATCTGCCGATGAGCAGTGCCACGCTGAATCGCGTGATGACATTGACCTACGAGCTGGCACAGAAGGAAGGAAAGCCACTTGCCAAGTTTGGGCCCCATGACCTGCGACGTACGGCCAGTACCCTGCTACATGAGGCTGGCTACAACACCGACTGGATTGAGAAATGTCTAGCTCATGAACAGAAGGGCGTCAGAGCAGTTTACAACAAAGCTGAGTATCGCGAACAACGCACAGCCATGTTGCAGGACTGGGCGGATATGGTAGATGATTGGGTATCTTAACGCGGGTAGTTTGTGAGATTAGTTGTCTATTGGTAATCAATATGATCTTAAATAAGTGAATTTGATTGTTTTTTTGAAAAAACACGCTGCAGGGAGTGGCATTTTGAATGGCTTTTACTTTTGATAACCTCAAGTTTTATAGAATAATTCTGCATAACGTTTATAAGCCTAACGATGAAGGACGTGTTAATCCGTTTCCTAGTCGTGAATTAACTCAGTTAACTGGAGCTGGTCTAGATAAGTTGCAACAGCGAATTAGTAGTGTACTTGGTAATGGTTCCCATAGCTTACAAATGGATATAGCGCAGGATGGTGCAGCTAGTTGTTTTCATTGTGCAACTAGGCTTCTTACTGATGACGATGCTAGTTTTATAGTAAATTCAGTTGAGATTGCGGAGCTGCATACCTCTGCTCACACAAGCAAAAGCTGGCCTGGTGGCACGCTGTTAATTATTGATGGGACTGCTGGTGCTGCGAATAAGAGATGCTTGTTCATTATAAAAGCAGAGCAACAAGCAGGTTTTGTGGGAAAAGAAGTTGGTGATAAGGTTGTTATGGATTACTTGGATAACCTAATACTTACACCTCAGTCAAAACTATATAAAGTTGGTGCGTTTGTTGAAATAGATAGAGAAAGTGTTGGTAGTGAAATTAGGAATATCGACGACTTTGAGGCTTATGTTTTTGATAGTAACATCCAGGCTAAAGATGATAGAAAGGCTGCAAGATATTTCTATTCTGGCTTCTTGGGGTTGAGAATACCTGATAACTCAGAGCAGAGAACTCGGGATTTTTTTGAATATACGAAGAGTTTTATCAATGACTCTGATCTGCCGACTGAGACGGCCTTGTTGATCAAATCCAAAGTCGGATACTCGCTCCCCAACCCGCCGGGCGGGCTTAGTTGACGGCCTGCCGAATGGGCATACCAAGCCCTATGACCTTGTTCATGACTTTTACCCCAGCCAGGA
>JAJOIN010000023.1 GCA_021209335.1 Aeromonadaceae bacterium | reverse complement strand
CTACGGGCGCAATATCGATAAGTGTAACAGTTTGTAGATGGCGCGCCCGAGAGGATTCGAACCTCTGACCGCCTGGTTCGTAGCCAGGTACTCTATCCAGCTGAGCTACGGGCGCGTAATGGCGGTGAGGGAGGGATTCGAACCCTCGATGCGGCTATAAACCGCATGCGCCCTTAGCAGGGGCGTGCCTTCAGCCTCTCGGCCACCTCACCGTTGCGGGGGCAGATATTACTTTGCAGGAAAAATAAGTCAAACACTTTTTCCGCCACGCCAACCGTTCGCGCAGCAAATAGTCAGATAGCTGTTTGCTTAAACAAATCAGGATGTTCTAACCAGTTTTGGCAGCGAAAAAACAAAAAGGCGACATAACGTCGCCCTTTCTCAATACTGTTCGCCTTGCGGCAATTCGTCACCCTTTTCTGCCTGGATGCGCATGTAGATCTCTTCACGGTGTACCGATACTTCCTTGGGAGCATTCACACCGATCCGCACTTGATTGCCCTTCACACCCAGGACAGTCACCGTCACTTCGTCACCGATCATCAGGGTTTCACCCACACGGCGAGTCAAAATAAGCATTCGCTCACTCCTTTGTTCTGACCATTCAGACAAATTGAACCGTCATTATCGACTAAATGCAGGAAAAATATAAGAACCTGCCAGTTAATTATTGCTCACCCCGGCGACATCCGGGCCCAGCGCCAAGCCAAATGCGTCATGCAGACTGCGAACTGCCAGCTCCAGGTATTTTTCGTCAATGGCCACGGAGATCTTGATCTCAGAGGTGGAGATCAGCTGCATGTTGATCCCCTCCCGCCCCAGACATTCGAACATGGTGCGCGCCACGCCAGGATGATTCCACATCCCCAGCCCAACAATCGAGACTTTGGCCATGGTTTCATTGCTCTGCACGCAATCGGCCCCCAACTCATCGGCCACCTGCTCCAGCAGGGCACGGGCGCGTCTGAGTTCATCCCGGTTGACGGTAAAGGTAAAGTCAGCCGTACCATCCCCCAGGGTGTTCTGCACTATCATGTCCACATCGATATTGGCATCACTGATAGGTGCCAGTATCTGGGCCGCCACACTGGGTCTATCTGGTACGCCCAGTATGCTGAGACTGGCCTCCTGACGGCTAAAGGCGATACCGGAGACGAGGGGTGATTCCATGCTTGGCTCTCCATAGGTGATGAGAGTGCCCTCGCCGTCATCGAAACTCGATAACACCCGCAGGGGCACCCGGTACTTGCCGGCAAACTCCACAGAGCGGATCTGCAACACCTTGGCCCCCAGGCTGGCCAGCTCCAGCATCTCCTCAAAGGTGATCTGAGGCAGACGGCGCGCCTTGGGTTCGATACGAGGATCCGTGGTGTAGACACCATCCACGTCGGTGAAGATCTGACACTCGTCGGCCTTGAGGGCGGCCGCCAAGGCCACCGCCGTAGTATCCGAACCACCACGCCCCAAGGTGGTGATGCGACCATCCGGGCCTCGCCCCTGAAAACCCGCCACCACCGCCACCTGACCTGACGCCAGACTGTGTTGCAACGGCGTCTCATCGATGTGCAATATCCTAGCCTTGCCATGCTGGCAGTCGGTATGAATACACACCTGCTCAGCGGTAAAGGAGCGTGCAGCACAACCGAGCTTACGCAGGGCAATGGCAAGCAGTGCTATGGTGACCTGCTCGCCGGTAGCCAGCAGGACATCCATCTCTTCGGCCGGGGCATCCAGATCCAGCCCCCGGGCCAAATCCAGCAGCCGGTTGGTCTCGCCCGACATGGCCGAGACCACCACCACCAGCCGATGCCCGGCCTGCTGCAAGCTGAACACCCGCCTGGCCACCGCCTCGATACGCTCGAGACAGCCCACCGAGGTGCCGCCAAATTTCAGAACCAGCAAGGCCATGGACTCTGCTTACCCCTGTTTACAGACGTTCTTCCAGCCAGGGCTGTACGCTGGCCAAGGCGCCGGCAGCGCCTCCGGCTGAGTACCCCCCGCCTGGGCCATGTCAGGGCGGCCACCGCCCTTGCCACCCACTTGGGAGGCGACCAGGTTCACCAGCTCACCCGCCTTGACCTTGCCGGTCAGATCCTGCGTCACACCGGCAATCAGGCTGACCTTACCCTCGCTCACGGTGGCCAGCAGCAATACTCCGGATTGCAGACGGTTCTTCAGATCGTCCAGGGTAGTACGCAAGGACTTGGCATCGATGCCCTCCAGTTCTGCCACCAGCACCTTCTGGCCGTTGATGGAGATCACCTGCCCCAGCAGACCGGCGCCGGCTTGAGCAGCCAGCTTGCTCTTGGCCGCCTCCAGCTCGCGCTCCAACAGACGAGTCCGCTCCATGAACTGGCGCACCCTGGCGGCGATGGAAAACTGATCGCCCTTCACCAGCTCAGCCGCAGCATCGATCTGCTCGCCCAACTGGTGCATGTACTCGATGGCCGCCTGACCGGCCACGGCCTCAATCCGGCGAATGCCCGCTGCCACACCATTTTCGGAGATGATCTTGAAGAAGCCGATGTCTCCGGTGCGCTGGGCATGAGTGCCGCCACACAGCTCAGTGGAGAAGTCACCCATTTTGACCACCCGCACCTCGTCATCATACTTCTCACCAAACAGCGCCATGGCGCCTGCCTGCTTGGCCGCATCCAATGCCATCAGATCCGTCTGTACCGGTGCGTTGGCGCGGATCTGGGCATTCACCAGCTCCTCGACGCGACGGATGGTACCTGTGGTGATGGGCTCAAAATGAGAGAAGTCAAAACGCAGCCGATCCGGGCCCACTTGTGACCCCTTCTGGGTGACATGCTCGCCCAGGGTCTGGCGCAAGGCGGCATGCAAGAGGTGGGTAACTGAGTGATGGGCGGCCGTCGCCTGGCGACGCGCACCGTCCACGCTGGCCAGCACCGACTGCCCTACGCAAACTGACCCACTTCCACATAGCCCTTGTGCACCACGGCGCCGCCCAGCTTCTGGGTGTCGCTGACCGCAAACAGGCTCTCGCCATGCTGCAGCAGACCGGCATCCCCCACCTGACCACCGGACTCGGCGTAGAAGGGGGTGCTTTCCAGCACTATCATGGCCTCGTCGCCGGCCTTGAGTGCAGAGACCGCCTGATCCCCCACATAGATGGCGGTGATCTGGCTTTCCCCCTGCAACTGGCTATAACCGACAAACTCGCTGGTCTGCTCGATTTTCAGCTGCTTGTTGTAATCCACGGTGAAGGCAGAGGCGCCCTTGGCGCGCTCCCGCTGCTTCTCCATCTCCCGCTCGAAACCGGCCTCGTCGATCTCAAAGCCACGATCCCGCACCACATCGGCAGTCAGATCCGCCGGGAAGCCATAGGTATCGTACAGCTTGAACACCAGCTCGCCGGGGATCTGCTTGCCATCACCCAGGCCTTGCAGAGCCTCTTCAAGGAGCGCCAGGCCGCGATCCAGGGTACGGCTGAACTGTTCCTCTTCCTGCTTGAGCACTCGCTCCACCACGGGTTGCTGGCTCTTGAGCTCCGGATACGCATCCCCCATCAGATCGGCCAGGGTGCCCACCAGACGGAAGAAGAAGGACTCCTTCGCCCCCAGCAGACGACCATGCCGGGCGGCACGGCGAATGATGCGGCGCAGCACATAGCCACGGCCTTCGTTGGACGGCATGACACCGTCGGCGATCAGGAAGGAGCAGGAGCGGATATGATCCGCGATGACCCGCAGGGACTTATTCTCCAGATCCTGGGTACCGGTGATCGTGGCGACGTCCTTGATCAGCCGCTGGAAGATGTCGATCTCATAGTTGGAATGCACCCCCTGCATGATGGCAGCGATCCGCTCTATGCCCATGCCGGTATCCACCGACGGCTTGGGCAAGGGCTCCAGGGTGCCGTCCGCCTGACGGTTGAACTGCATGAACACCACGTTCCAAATCTCGATGAAGCGATCGCCATCTTCTTCGGCCGAGCCGGGAGGGCCACCCCAGATCTGCTCGCCGTGATCATAGAAAATCTCGGTGCAGGGACCACAGGGGCCCGTGTCACCCATCTGCCAGAAGTTATCGGAGGCGTAGGGCGCGCCCTTGTTGTCGCCAATGCGCACTATGCGCTCTGTGGGGATTCCCATCTCCTTGGCCCAGATGTCATAGGCCTCATCATCGGTCTGATAGACGGTGACCAGCAGCTTGTCTTTAGGCAGTTGCAGCACCTGGGTGAGAAATTCCCAGGCAAAGCGGATGGCATCCCGTTTGAAGTAATCGCCGAAGCTGAAGTTACCCAGCATCTCGAAGAAGGTATGGTGGCGGGCCGTGTAGCCCACATTATCCAGGTCATTGTGCTTACCGCCGGCCCGCACGCAGCGCTGGGCCGTGGTGGCGCGGCTGTAGTGGCGGGTATCACTGCCCAGAAACACATCCTTGAACTGGTTCATACCGGCATTGGTGAACAGCAGCGTCGGATCGTTATGGGGAACCAGGGAGCTGGAAGACACCACCTGGTGCCCCTGAGAGCGGAAATACTCGAGAAACGCCGTGCGTATCTCTGATGTGGACATGTACATGAATAACCTGCTTGGTTCGAAATGGGGTTGGATGCTTAACCGGCATAATTTAAAAGTTATCCCGGTCAAAGTAAAACCGACCGCTCATGCGGCGACAGAAAAAGCCCAGGCTCCCACTAAGGGGAGCCTGGTTTAGACAAGGTGGCGAGGGCGTAGCGGATCTGCTCTTGATTGAATCCCCGCCGCTGCAAGAAACCCATCAGGCGCCGACGCGCCGGCAGATCCAGCGGCGCTGCCCCCTGGCGCCGCCGGGCCAGTTGAGCCGCCAACGCAAACCAGTCCAACGCATCGGTCGCCAACTGGTCGCGAATCGCCTCGTTATCCAAGCCGCGCTGGCCAAGTTCAAAGGCAATCTTGCGCGGGCCCTGCCCTCGTGCCGCCCGACTGTGCACCGCCTGCTCCACTAGCCGCGCCTCATTGAGCCAGCCCTGCTGTCGGCAATGCAGTAGCACCTGTTCCACCACGGTCTCGGGAATATCCGCCAACAGCTGACGCAGCTCTTGCTCTGAATGCTCCCGCCGGGCCAACCGCGCCAATACCCGGCGCAACGCCAGCTTAAACGGGCTCTCTTGCGCGTCCACCTGCGGGAACCGTCAGAACTCAGAACTCGTTATCGGCAAAGCTGGCTTCATCGTCCAGCTCAGCCGCATCCGAGTCGCCTGCACTCACCGGGCTGCCAGCCTCCTGGCCATTTAGCAACAGCTCCCGCAGCTGGCGCTCAATGGCCTCAGCCACCGGCAGATTTTCTTGCAGGTATTTCATGACGTTGGCCTTGCCCTGACCAATCTTCTCGCCTTGATAGCTGTACCAGGCGCCGGCCTTGTCGATGAGCTTGCACTTGACCCCCAGATCCACCAATTCGCTCTCCTTGGAGATGCCGGCACCGTAGAGGATCTGGAATTCAGCCTGCTTGAAGGGCGGCGCCACCTTGTTCTTGACCACCTTGACCCGGGTCTCGTTGCCGACGATCTCGTCCCCGTCCTTGATGGCACCGGTACGACGGATATCCAGACGCACAGAGGCGTAGAACTTGAGTGCGTTACCGCCGGTGGTGGTTTCCGGGTTGCCGAACATGACACCGATTTTCATGCGGATCTGGTTGATAAACACCACCAGACAGTTGGCGCCCTTGATGTTACCGGTGAGCTTACGCAGCGCCTGGGACATGAGGCGCGCCTGTAGGCCCACGTGGGAGTCGCCCATCTCGCCTTCGATTTCCGCCTTCGGCGTCAGGGCCGCCACCGAGTCGACTATGATGACGTCGACGGCATTGGAGCGTACCAGCATGTCGCAGATCTCCAGGGCCTGTTCCCCGGTATCCGGCTGGGAGACCAGCAGATCATCCACCTTGACCCCCAGCTTGGCGGCATAGATGGGATCCAGAGCATGTTCGGCATCGATGAAGGCACAGGTTTTGCCTGCTTTTTGCGCCTGGGCGATGACTTCCAGGGTCAGAGTGGTTTTACCGGAGGACTCAGGCCCAAAGATCTCCACGATGCGGCCAAATGGCAGGCCGCCGATGCCCAGGGCGATGTCCAGCGACAAGGAGCCGGTGGAGACGGTCTCCACATCCAGCGCCTGGGTATCGCCCAATCGCATGATGGAGCCCTTGCCAAATTGCTTTTCGATCTGACCCAAGGCGGCGGCCAAGGCTTTCTGCTTGTTTTGATCCATGAGGGGCTCCATAAGGCAGGAATTCAGTCATCGTGTGTGCTGTTAAGTATACTGTTCATTCGTACAGTATCAAGTAGAAATAGCGTCGAGTGCCTCACACAGGTGCGACAAGGCGGCGGCGACGGCCTGCTGCCGAACCGCCTGGCGATCACCGGTAAACTGATGACAGTGGGCCTGCGCCGCCCCGGTGACCAGACCCCAACCAATCCAGACGGTGCCCACCGGCTTATCCGGTGTGCCGCCATCAGGACCGGCGATGCCGCTGATGGCCACCGCCACCTGGGCACGGGAATGGGTCAGGGCGCCGGCCACCATCTCGGCCACCACAGGGCCGCTCACGGCGCCGTGCTGGGCCAGGGTAGTGGCGCTGACCCCCAGCATCTGCTGCTTGGCCTCATTGCTGTAGGTGATGAAACTGCGATCAAACCAGGCGGAACTGCCCGGGACGGCCGTGATGGCGAAGGCCACCCCACCTCCTGTGCAGGATTCTGCCGTGCTCGCCATCCAGCCGCGGCCCTTGAGGGCCTGCCCCAGACGCACGGCCAGCGCTTCGATAGATTCGGGCATGGTGTTTAACCTGCTTAGTCCAATGTCGGGTCATTATGCCGTCGGCCAATCGGGGCCGGCAAGCTGGAGCCAGACCCTGGCCCTAACGACTTTGGTACTGGATCTCGATCCGGTAACGACGCGCTTGCCATGGCAGCTCCAGCGGCGCACTGGGATAAGGGGCGGCATTGAGCACCAGGGTGCGGGCGCATGATCAAACTCCCGGATGCCGGAGGTCTTGCCCATCAGCTGACGTAGCAGCCGCCCCTGGCGGTCGATGACAAACTCCACCACCACAGTCCCGCTGCGCCGGCCACCCAGCAGCCGTGGCGTCTGTTTGTGCGCCAGCAGATGCTGACGCACCAGAAGGTCAAATGCCGCGCCATCAGGCGCCCCTCCGGCCTGCTGTTGCAACCCGGTCTCCCGCTGCTTGTTATCGCTACGCCGCGAACCCAGCGCCCCCTGGTCTCCGGCCTTGCTGGCCAAGGCGCTGGAGGGAGTAACAGGCGCAGGGGCGCGCTGATGCTGCGGCCGAATGGGTTCCGGCACCGCCTCGGGGCGCCGGGTTGCCGCCTTCCGCACCGGCTTGGCCGACAGGCTTGGTTTTTTGGGGCGCCGGGGTCTGGCGGGGTTTGGTCTCTGCCGGGCGTGGAGGGGGCGGCTTGATCACCGGGGCCAGCTGGGCCGAGCTCGCCTCCCCGGCGCTGGCGGCTACCAGGCCGAAGCGGAGACATGACTGGGTTCGGCCACGGCAGGCACGGTCTGGGGTGGCGTGGATAGACACAGCAACACTATACCGGCATGCAGCAACAAGGTGACCAGCAGGCACACCAGTTGAATACGACGGGCACTCATGGCGTTATCTCAGCATCCGTCCAGCATGATGCGTCGCCATGCGGCGCCGGCGCCGGGCGGCATTGGCCATCAGGAGGCCTCCTCGCTCGGTTGACCAACCCCATCCTCTTGGGTCTGACACGCCTGGCGGATCAAAATCTCGAAGGCGTGCAGACGCTTATACACCGAGATCAGCTCGACGATCGTCGACCAGCTGTTGACGAGAAACTGCAGCGAGCCCACCACCTTGCCAAAGGCGCGCTGGATCTGCTGCAGTATGCCCAGGGTGATGGTGCCGCTGGCAATGGTCGGCACCAGAATGACATAGGGCAGGATCGCCGAGAATTGCAGATAGGACCACTTGGCCAGATCGAAATAGAGGTAGTGGCGGTACATCTGCAAGTAGTTGTGCCGCACCTGGCTGAACAGTTGGCGCAGGCTCGGCGGCGTTGCCCGCTGGCTATCGTCCTCCCCCAGCACCAGCTCCTTACGCAAGGCCGCCTCGGCCTTCTGGTTGTTGAACTCCAGGCCCGGCAATTTGACGCCAACCAGTGCCAGTAACACAGTCCCCGCCAATGCCGAGATGACAGCCACGTAGATCAGGACATGGGGGATCTCGCCGAACAGCGGCACCTGGCTGACGTGGCTACTCAATCCCCAGAGCAGGGGTTGAAAGGCGATCAGCGTCATGACAGAACGCAGCAAAGAGACCCCCAGCGCCTCGACAATGCGGGCAAAGCGCATCGTGTCCTCCTGGACCCGCTGGGACGCGCCTTCAATATGGTGGACCAGGTGCCAGTGCTGGCAGTAATAGTCGTGCATGGCGGTGCGCCAGCGAAACACATAATGGCGGATATAAAATTCCAGCACGATCGCCACCAGCACGTAGATCACCGACAGACGGGTGAAGATCCAGAGCTGCTCGAACAGGGCCTGCTGGGTAATGGCATGGGGAGTGGCCAGGGCCTTCTGGATCAGATTGTAAAAATCGCCAAACCAGTTATTGACTGCCACATCCAGCTGCACCTTGTACCAGGTGGTCGCCAGGATCAGCACAGTGCCCAGCAAGGACCAGTGCAGCCAGCGACGCTGTAAAAAGAAACTGTGAAACATAAGGCATTACTCCAAAGCGGCGTGAGTCGCGGGTTGCAGGATCAGCCAGATCCGGTCAGGTTGCGGAAAGATCTGCTGCGCCAGCTCGGTCAGCGGCGCGCCATCGATGTGGTCGGGCAGCGTCTCCATGGTCTGCAGATAACGACCATCGCCGTAGGCCGCATGGCTGAGCATCAGACGCCGCAGCCAGGTATTGTCATCCTGCAGGCGCAGCTGTTCGGCAAAGCGCACATCTTGCTGCAGGCGCGCCAGCGGATAGGCGGCCACCGCCGGCGCGAGCCGGGCCAGCACCTGTTCGGACGCCAGGCGCAACTCCTCGGCGCGCTCCGGGGCACAGCTAAAACTCAGCTCCGAGACCACCTGATTGAGCTGCGGATCCAGCGTCATCTCGAAGCGCACACTGTAGACACCGCTCAGCCTGAGCCTGAGCTCCTCCTTGAGTGCCGCCTGCGCAACCGGATTGAGACTGGAGACCACAAAGGCGCGTTCCGGCGTCCAGGTCATGGGTGTGGCGCCCTGCATGCGCACGGTCGCCCGCGGCGATGTCAGCAGGCTCACACTTTGAGTGCGGACCCCGGGCTGCTGTGGCTGACGGGCCGAGATCAACGCTGGCTGCCGCGCCAAGGGTGCCAGATAGCGGAGGATCAGCGATTGCAGTGCGGACTCCTCGAACTCACCCAGCAGATACAGACGCACGGGCGCGTTCAGGTGGTCGCGGGCGATGCGGGAGAGCACCTGGGGATCCGTGGTGACGGCCTGGCTAGGCTCGGCAACTTCCGGCGGCACTTCCGGCTGCAACAGCCGCTGCCAGGCTCCCTGCTCGGCTGACAGCGGACGCGCGGCCTGGGCCAGCAGTGAGGGGCTGACCTCATCGAGCACATAGTTGGCGATCCGCCCCGATGTCAGGCTGTGGACATACTCGCGGAGCAAGGCGCCTAACTGTGCCGGTTGAATGCGGGCGGCCAGATCCAGATGTCCGGCCTGCAGCTCCCAAGACCAGTGCGGTTGAGCCCCGGACGCAGCATAGGCGGCATTTTTTTCTGCTGACCAGAACGCAAAACCGCTCTGTTGCCAGATCTGCACCGCACTCTGGCTATCGATGGCCGAGTAGCGGCGGTTGAGATAGCCACCATCGCTTTGCAGACGGATCAGCAGCTTGCCATCCGCGGTAGGGCGACGCAGCCAGACCACGCTATCGCCATTGGCCAACTGCCACTCCATCAGCGGCAGGGCCCCTTCATGGCGCTTCATGATGATACGCCCCCCCGCGGCCAGCTGCGGCTCCGGCAAGCGAGGCGCCTTGGGCTGTTTGACAGCCTTGGGTGCCGTCGGCAACGGAGGTAAGGCCGGCAGAGGCTGAACGGCCAGTTGCTGGCGGCGCGCCTGGATCGCCTCTGCCGTCGGCAGGGCCAGCGTTTTGCCACCAGGCACCTGGAAATAGGCAAACTGATCATCGGCCGCTAACATGCTGCGCAGCCGCTCGTTGAGCCGCTCCCCGGTGAGCGCCGCAATCCACTGACGGGTGCGCGCCTGGTAGATGGCCGGCTCCTCAATCGGCCCGGAATGCAAGGCCGCCTCGGTGATCTTGTCCTCCCATTGGGCATAGTTGCGGCGCTCCCACTGCCCGGGAACCGCATCCAGTTGGCGCAACGCCTGCTGCTTTAAGGTCGGCAGGGATGCGGCATCCAGCCCCTTTTGGAACAGATAGGCTTGCTCCTGCAGCAAGAAATCCAGCCCGGCCTGGTGGTCCGCCGTGGTGACGCCCATCGCCAAGGTGATGCGGGCCTGGGTCGGTTCATCCAGACTCAGGCTCCAGCTGGTCAGGCCCTCCGGCAGCGCCTGGCTGCGCCGCCGCACATGCTCGCGCAGCAGCTTGCGCAAAAAGTAATTCTCCAGCGCCGCCTGTTTTCCCGCCAAGGTGCTGCGGGGGGCCTGAACCTGGCGCATGCCCATGGCGACGCGGCTGGTGGTACCCTCGGCATCCTGGATCAGGCCAACAAACAGCTGTTTGGCCAGCGGCAGCTCGACATAGGGGCGGGGCGTAGGCTGGGGATCCTCCGGCTGTGAAAAATAGCGCTGTAACGCCTGTTCAAACTCGACTGGCTGCAGATGGCCCGAGGCGATCAAAATCATGTTGGCCGGGCGATAATGCCGACGATAGAAATCGTGCAAGTCAGCGGCGGAAAGCTCGGCCAGGCGGGCGGCATCACCGAGGGTGGTTCTGCCGGCGTAACGCGACCCGTGGCGGGTGATGGACCGCTTCTGCTCATTGATGCGCGCCGCCACACCGGCTTGCTGGCGCATCTCCTCGATGATGATCTTGCGCTCCTGCTGCCAACTGGGCTCATCAAAGCGGGCATGAAAGGCCAGCTGGCTCAACAGCGCCATGGCGCCATCCAGATCCAGCGCATCCTGCGGACGGGTACGGATCATATATTGGGTCTGGGCCAGACCGGTGACCGCATTGATCTGCAAGCCGGTCTTCCAGCCGAGGCGGGCCAGGTAGCGATGCACTGTGTCAGGATGGGCCGCCGTTTCCCGAAACACCATGTGTTCCACCGCATGCGCGATGCCGGCAGGCTCAACTTCATCGATGGCACCGGCTTGCACTATCAACCGCAGATTGAAGGGTTCATCGACCTGCTTGCTGGGGTAGACCACATAGTGCAAGCCATTATCCAGCTGGCCCTGGATCAGTTGCGACGTCCAGGCTGGTGTAGCCTGAATCGACTCATCAGCGATACCTTGACCGGGGAAACAGCCCAACACCAGCCAAACCAACACACAGCCATGCCACCGACAGGTGCTCAACAAAAAAAGCTTCATTTTGATTTCTTTTTAGTGTTTTATTCTAGCGCGTTAACTCAATGGGCATTGATAATAACTCGCATTAACAATATTATCCACCACCTTACCGTGCTAAACCGTGTTTGCTGGTGCTTTGACCCTCCCTCTGACACCCCTTGGCTTGGGTGAGGGGAGTGCCACCAGTACATTATTCTGTTGAACCATTGATGAGGTGTGACAAGGAATGGTTATGAAACGTACCGTGATCGCCGGTTGTCTGGGCTGCAGCCTGATGAGTGCCCAGGCGGAGGAGACACCGGTGGATCTGGGCGCCATCGAGATAGCGACCAGTGGCGCAGCAGGTACCGGCGCCGAGGCCCCCGCCAGCAACTATGAGAGTTTCGATCCGCTTGACTCCGGACGCAGCCTGGTCGGCGCCGACACCATAGGCGCCTCCCATGAAGGCGGGACCGATACGACGGGTCTGCTGCAGAGCCTGCCGTTTGTGCAGATGGACACAGAGCGCCAATCCGCCGAGGCCGAGGACATTCAATCGATCCGGCCGTCGGACTTCTCCATCTCGGGCGGTAATTATTACGACAACAGCGTCTTGATCGATGGGGTCAGCGCCACCTCGATCATGGATGTCTCGGCCCAGAACGCCAATGACTTCAACGAGGTCAGCGGCCAGACCAGCCAGACCCTCTATGTCGATCCGACCCTGATCGGCAGCATGGAGGTGCTCGACTCCAACGTCTCGGCCCGGCATGGCGACTTCACCGGCGGCGTGGTCGACATCAAGCTGCGCCAACCGGCGCGCCAGTTCGGTGTCTCCGCCACCGCCGGCTTCCAAAATGACAGCATGGTTCGCTACCGCAAGTCCGGCAGCGGCGAACTGACCAAGAGCGAGCCGGACTTCTCCAAGTACCAGACCTCGCTAGCGGTGGACATGCCGTTCAGTGACAAGCTGTTTGTCCTGGCAGCCATCAGCCAGTCCGAGTCGGCGGTGCAATACAACATGGACGAAAGCTATGGCGGCGCCCGCTATGAGACGGGTGACAAGGCCAATAACTTTCTGCTCAAGGCGCTGTACGAATACAACCCGGATCTCAGCCTGGAAGGTCAACTCATTTACAGCCCCTACCGCAGCGAAAAGCAGCCGAACGACAGCATCAATAGCCTGAACACCAATCACACCGATGGCATCTCTTCCTATCTGGCGCTCAACGGCATCTCGGGGGTGCGCAGCTGGCAGCATAAGCTCTCCTATCAGATCTCCGATGCCAGCCGCGACTGGGATGGGGATCGCTACGCCTGGCCGTCCAAGGCCGAATCAGTCACCTGGTGTGGCGATAGCAATTGCATGGAGGGCGGTTTTGGTGATCTCAACCAGACCCAGGCTGACACGGCGTACCAGTTCAGCCTGAACCAGCCGCTGGCCGGCGGGGATCTGAGCCTGGGGGGCGAGCTGCGCTATACCCAGGCGCGCAAGCAGCGCCCGGAAGATAACTACTACTACTCCTCCGGCAAAGTCATGGGGTCAGGCGTGACGGCACAATGCGCCGAAGGCGATAGTGCCTGCCGTGACGATGTCGCCCTGAGTCAATACAGCTACTACCAAGCCTATGATGCCCAGGTGGATCTGTTCAGCCAGGCCTTGTGGCTGGAATATCTGCGCCCGGTGGGCAGTTGGGAGCTGAGAGGTGGTGCGCGCCTGAGTCACGACGACTTTCTGGAGAACTACAATCTGGCGCCGCGCCTCACCGCCAATTGGGAATTTCTGGAGGATACCTACCTGACGCTGGGGGCCAACCGTTACTATGCCGCTAACATGGTCGGCTATGCCATCCGCTCCCAGTATCCGGACAGCTACACCTACCGACGCAGCGTCAATACCACCACCGGTGAGGTGGGAGATTGGAGCCTGTTCTCACACGCCCGGGCAACGGATTATGGGCAAGGCAACCTCAAGACCCCCTACAGTAACGAGCTGACCGCCGCCCTGACCTTACCGGCGCCGCTGGATGGGCATCTGCGCATCAAGGCCATCTATCGCTTCAACCGCGATGCCTTCGCCAGCACCAGTAAAACCACCGAACAGTTTGACGCCGATACCGGCAAGACCCTCAGCACCACGCGCTACAGCATGACCAATGATGGCAAGAGCGATTACAAGGGGCTGGCGCTGGAGTGGGACGGCCACATTCAGCGGCATAGCTTCAATGCCAACCTCACCTGGTCCGAGACCAAGAGTTTTGGCAAAGGCTCCACCTATTTTGATTACACGGATCCTCAGTCCCAGGTTTACTACGCTGGTCGGGTCATCGACATGAACGAACTGTATGATCTCAATGATCGCAGCAACTTCGCCGCCCCGCTGCGGGGGGCCTTGGGCTGGACAGCGCGCTGGACCGACCGCTGGATGACCAATGCCACCGTCCAGTACCGTGGCAGCTACGACTACCTGGGTGATACCGGCGACAGCATTGAGGTGGACGGCGTCAATTACGACGTCTACGACACCATCAAGATCAAGTCGTTTACCACCATGAACCTCAATACCCGTTACCAGTTCTTCGCGTGGCAAAATCAAAAAGCCAGCACAGAGTTGCGTATCACCAACCTGTTTAATGCCACACCGCATACGGCCAGCAACAGCTCCGCCAGCTACCGCCTGGGCCGCTCCATCTGGCTGGGGGTCAATTACACCTACTAGGTTAAGCACCACAAGAAGGGATCCTCGCCACTAGGGGATCCCACCCAGAAGGGGGCGTCGCCTCCTTCTGCCCTTCCCCACCGGTTCGAGGAAGATGCGAACCCAGGCCCGATATGAGATCATCCCCGCCATCAAGCCTTTTTATCAGCGACGGCCAGCCGACCCTGGCCGTCTGACATCTGGGCAGCGCTGAGTCATCGCTAAGGTAACCGTTTGATGCACGAGAAAAATGTGGAACAGCACACCCCCATGATGCATTGGTGGCTAACAATTGATTTATCTATTTATTTTTTAACTTAAAACCAGAAAACCACGTTTTAACCTACGTTTTTGTCACTACTACCGCTGACAGACCCTCCCAATCTGAACAGATCTCTTCCCTCTAAGTTTCCTACAAACACACCCAAAAATACGAATACAAATCAGCCGTCTTCCAATAAATCTCAGACCTATATCCCTCATGTGAACTCACGGAGATCGCTCTCCATCATGTTGTTTGCTCAGGAGGCTATATGGCTCATTTGGTCGAATCCATGGCGTATGTGGGCGAGACGCCCTGGCATGGTTTGGGTAATCCCCTCTCCCCTCATCAACCTATCGAAACCTGGTTGGTGGAAGCGGGCATGGA
>JAJOIN010000009.1 GCA_021209335.1 Aeromonadaceae bacterium | reverse complement strand
CCATCGTCTTGCTGACCCTGCTGGGTAAGGCCGGGGACAGCGCCGGGCTGGAAAGAACCATCAAGGTCAACACCAGCAAGACCCGAACCTATTCGTTCTTCCGGCAAGGGGTTATCTATTACCAACTGCTGCCAAAGATGAAAGAGGCCAATGCGGCCCTGCTGATGGAAAAGTTTGTCTACCTACTGAAGCAACACCGTTTATACACCCGCACGCTTGGAATTATTTGAGTCTCGAAAAATGAGGGGATCTCTAAGGGGCAAAGCCCATCTCGTGGGTCACCACCACCATGGTTTTCCCCTCTTCGGCCAGCTGCTGCATGATGCGCAGCACCTCGCCCACCAGCTCGGGATCCAGCGCCGAGGTGGGCTCGTCGAACAGCAGCACCTCGGGTTCCATCGCCAATGCCCGGGCGATACTCACCCGCTGCTGCTGGCCGCCGGACAGGTGGGCCGGGTACTTGGCCCGGGCCCGCTGGTCGATCCCCACCTTCTCCAGGTAGCGGATGGCCCGCGCCTCGGCTTCCTGCTTGTCGATGCCCAGCACGTGCAGGGGGGCGGCCATGACGTTGTCCAGCACCGTCATGTGGTTCCACAGGTTGAAGTGCTGGAACACCATGGTCAGCTTGGTGCGCAGCAGCTGCAGCTGGCGCTGGTCGAACACCTTCAGCTGGCCGTCGGTGTCCCGCACCATGCGGATGTCGTTGCCGTTGACGAAGATGGAGCCTTCGCTGGGTTTCTCCAGGAAGTTGAGGCAGCGCAAGAAGGTGCTCTTGCCGGAGCCGGAGGAGCCGATGATGCTGATGACATCACCGGGCTTGGCCCGCAGCGAGACCCCCTTGATCACCTCGTGGTTGCCGTAGTGCTTGTGCAGATCTTTCACCGCCAGCTTGTAGTCGTGCATGTTCTCCATGAAAGCGTCCTTGATGTCAGTGGGTCTGGCTGGGCTTGAGGTGCACCAGCCAGCGTTGTTCCGCCAGGCGGAACAGACCGACCAGGGCGAAGGAGATGAAGAGGTAAATCAGCGCGGCGATGCCGAAGGCGGTAAAGGGCTGATAGGTGGCGGCGTTGGCATCCTTGGCCACCTTGAGGATGTCCGGCACCGTGGCGGTGAAGGCCAGGGAGGTGGCGTGCAGCATCAGGATCACCTCGTTGCTGTAGGCCGGCAGCGCCCGGCGCAGGGCCGAGGGCAGTATGATATGGCGGTAGAGCCGCCAGCCGGAGAAGCCGTAGGCCCGGGCGGCTTCCACCTCGCCGTGGCTCAGATCCCGGATGGCGCCGGCGAAGATCTCCAGGGTGTAGGCCATGGTGTTGAGGGTCAGGGCCAGCAGGGTGCACAGGTAGCCGCTGCGGAAGAACCAGTTGAGGAAGTCCAGCTCCCGCACCACCGCCAGGGAGTAAACCCCGGAGTAGAACACCAGCAGCTGTACGTACAGCGGGGTGCCGCGAAACAGGTAGGAGAAGGTCCACACCGGCAGCCAGTAGCGTTTGTGCCGGCTGTTGCGGGCGATGGCCAGGGGGATGGCCAGACAGAAGCCCAGCCCCACCGAGATCACCAGCAGCCAGAGGGTGACCGCCACGCCGGTGACGTGGTAGCCGTCACTCCACAAGAAGGCCTTGCCGTAGGTTTGCAGCATCTCGATCATGGGTTGGCGCTCCTTACGCCGAGGGCATAGCGCCGGTTGAGCCAGTAAATCACCAGATTGGAGAGGCTGGTGAACACCAGGTAGACGGCGGCGGCCACCAGGGTGAAGAGAAAGAACTGGAAGGTGCCCTTGCCCGCCACCTGGGTGGCCTTGACCACATCCGCCAGGCCTATGATGGAGACCAGGGCGGTGGCCTTGAGCAGCACCAGCCAGTTATTGGCCAGCCCCGGCAGGGCGAAGCGCATCATCTGGGGAAACAGGATCCGGGCGAAGATCTGCCAGCGGGAGAAGCCGTAGGCCTGGCCCGCCTCCGCCTGGCCGGCGTTGATGGCCAGGAAGGCGCCGCGAAAGGTCTCGGTAAAGTAGGCGCCGTAGATGAAGCCGATGGTCAGGATGCCGGCGGTAAAGGGATTGATGTCCCACTGGGCGAAGCCCAGGGTGTCGGTGATGGCGTTGACCGCGATCTGCAGGCCGTAAAAGATCAGCAGCATCAGCACCAGATCCGGCACGCCACGGATCAGGGTGGTGTAGCCGGCGGCCAGCAGACGGCCGAGGCGATGGCTGGAGAGCTTGGCGCTGGCTCCCAGCAGGCCCAGCAGCACCGCCACCAGTAAGGAGAGCAGGGCCAGCTCCAGGGTGACCCAGGCACCTTGCAGCACCAGCGTTTCATATCCGTACAACATGCTCGATCCTTTGAATGGGGGCGTCCTTTGACGCAAATCCGGCCCTGTGTGTTGGCACCGGGCCGGCGGCCTCAGGGGTCGGATTAGTGGCCGTAGATGTCGAAGTTGAAGTACTTGGCGGCGATCTTCTGGTAGGTGCCGTCTTTGAGCATGTCGGCCAGCGCCTGGTTCAGCTTGGCCTTAAGCTCGCCATCCTCCTTGCGCAGGCCGATGCCGGCGCCCACGCCGAAGTATTTGACGTCGCTGATCTCCGGGCCGCTGAAGCCGAAGGCCTGGCCCTGGGGCTGCTTGAGGAAGCCTTCACCGGCGGCCACCGCATCCTGGAAGGCGGCATCCAGGCGACCGGAGACCAGATCGGCGTACACCAGCTCCTGGGCCGGGTAGACCACCACCTCCACGCCCTTGGGCTGCCACTGTTCCTTGGCATAGGTTTCGGCGGTGGTGCCCTGGAACACGCCCACCCGCTTGCCCTGCAGGCCGGCGGCGGTGGGGGCCAGGGTGGTGCCGGCCGGGGTGATCAGGCGGGCCGGGGTACCGTACAGCTTGTCGGTGAAGTCGATCTCTTTCTGGCGCTGCTCGGTGATGGACATGGAAGAGAGGATGGCGTCGATCTTCCTGGCCTTGAGGGCGGGGATCAGGCCGTCGAATTCATTCTCCACCCAGCGGCACTTGGCCTGGATGCGGGCGCACAGCTCGGTGCCCAGATCGATGTCAAAACCGCTCAGGCTGCCGTCGGGCTGCTTCATCTCGAAGGGGGCATAGCCGGGTTCCACCCCCAGGCGGATTTCCGTTTCGGCGGCCTGGAGGGAGGTGGCCAGCACCGGCAGCAGCAGGCAGAGCATGTTTATGGTCTTACGCATGATTATTTCCTTATAGGTAGTAACGCAGAAGAATCCGCGACCTCAAGAGCAGGATGCGTGCCACGCCCTGCGCCCCAGACCGGAGCGCGCCAGTGGAAATCGCTGCGGAGTGAATAGGCTTTGGTACTTCGATGAATATTCATGTGGCCCACGGCGGCTTTGTCGCGGATGCCATGCAGTTTGTGCCCTGCGCAAGCCGAGGGGCCTTTGGGGCGGTTTTGCACCGGTCTGGCGAGGCAGTCTGCCGGCCGGCACCAAGGCGGCGCACCATGGGGGTGCTTTGGGCCAGGGGGGCCCGGCGAGGTGGCTGAATAGTTAGGGAACCCTGACGGATAACTATGGGATCTGGCGGTGGAGGGGAGTCCGATGCGCGGTCTGGGCGGTGAAGATCCTGCGGCGCATCTGCCATTTCTGCCCATCGATACCTTGGTGATATAGTGGGCGCCGGCCCAGGATTGGGTAAAAGATCAATCACCTACAGAGGCATGTATGGAATGGAATCCCCGGCGGCGCGCCAGCCTGATACTCTTGCTCATCATTCTGGGGGGCTTTCTGGTGACCAGCTGGCTGAGCTACCGGGTGGCCCGCGACTCCCTGGGGGAGCAGATTGCCCAGGACGCCCTGCCGCTGACCAGTGACAACCTCTACTCCGAGATACAGCAGGATCTCATCCGCCCTGTGTTCATCTCCTCCCTGATGGCCCAGGACACCTATGTGCGGGACTGGGCGCTGCACGGCGAGCAGCAGCAGGAGCCCATCCTCAAGTACCTCAAGGAAATCCAGTCCCGCTACAACACGGTCACCAGCTTCTTCGTCTCGGAACGCACCCGTCGCTACTACCACACCAGCGGGGTGCTCAAGGAGGTGAGCCGCCAGGATCCGGGCGATGCCTGGTACTTCCGAACCCTGGCCCTGCCCAAGGGGGAGGATTTCGAGATCAATATCGATCACGACACCGCCAACCGGCAGAACCTGGTGGTGTTCGTCAACTACCGGGTCTACGACTACGCCGGCAACCCCATCGGCGTCACCGGTGTGGGGCTGGCGGTAACCAAGGTGCAGCAGCTGGTGGAGACTTACCAGACTCGTTATCACCGCCGGGTCTACTTCGTGGACAAGGAGGGGCAGGTGGCCCTGCAGGCCCAGGCGGATCACCGGCAGAGTCTGTTCGACGAACCTGGTCTGGCGGCCCTGGCCACCCAGATCCTCACCCAGCCCGCCGGCAGCTTCCGCTATGAGCGCGACGGTCATCCGGTGTTTGTCGCCAGCCGCTGGGTGGAGCCTTTCAAGTGGTACCTGATGGTGGAGCAGGAGGCGACTCCCTTCGATGGCCGCCTGTGGAATACCCTGCTGACCAACCTGCTGCTGACCCTGGGGATCGGGCTGGGTGTGCTGCTGGTGGCTCATGTCACCTTCCGCGGTTATCAGCAGCGGCTGGAGCGCATGGCCTCCACCGACAAGCTCACCGGAGCGCTGAACCGTCAGGTGTTCGAGGAGCAGCTGCACCTGCTGCATCAGCTGGCGGCCCGCCGGCAGCAGCCCCTGGCCCTGGCCATGCTGGATCTGGATCACTTCAAGCGGGTGAATGACGACTTCGGCCACCTGGTGGGGGATCAGGTGCTCAAGCAGTTCGCCCACCTGTGCAGCCTGGGCATTCGCAAGAGCGATCTGCTGTGCCGCTGGGGCGGTGAGGAGTTTGTGCTGGTGCTGCCGGACTGTCCGCCGGAAGAGGCGGCACAACGGGTGGAAGGGCTGCGCAGCCGCCTGGCCAGCCAGTCCTTCAAGCCCCCCATCACCCTGAGCGCCGGCCTGGTGGTGGTGGCACAGGGCGAGACGGTGGATCAGGCCCTGCAGCGGGCCGATGCCGCCCTCTACCGGGCCAAGGCCGCCGGTCGCAACCGGTTGGAAGTCGACGGCCAGCCGGAGGCGCCTGACGCCTCTCTGGGCTAACCCGCTGTCAGGCCCACTCCGGCTGGGGCTCATCCTCCACCAGGCTGCGCACCCACTTCTTGGAGCGCACCCGGGCGTAGCCCACCAGCAGGCGGACCAGTTCTTCGAAGGAGAGCACCAGATAGACCCAGTAGACCGGCAGCTCAAAGTAGAAGGCCATCAGGAAGCCGGAGGGCACCCCCACGATCCAGGTGGCCATGGACTCCATGGCGAAGACGAACTTGCTGTCGCCGCCGCTGTTGAGTACGCCACCGGCGACTATCATGTTGGCCACCTTGACCCACAGGAAACCGCAGAACACCAGCACGCAGAACTGCCCCATCTGCTGGACTTCGGCGGAGGTGCCATAGAGGGAGACATAGAAGGGCGAGGCCAGGGCCACCAGGCCGCCGACCACCAGGGCAAACAGCACGCCGATACGGATCAGCTTGTTGGCGTAATCGATGGCGCCGTCGAAGTTGCCGGCACCCAGCCGATTGCCCACCAGCACGGAGGCGGCGCCGGCCAGGCCACACAGCAGGCCGATGGACAGCCCCTGCAAGGGGTAGGTCATGGTCATGGCGGCGATCTCATCGGTGCCCATGCGACCATAGACGACGGCATAGCCGCTTTCCCCCAGCACCCACAGCAGCTCCGTCATGACGATGGGCAGGCTGGTGGCGAAGAAGCGGCGGAACAGCCCCGCCTCCATGCCAAACAGCTGACCCAGGTGGCGGAAGGCCACCACATGCCGCTGCCAGTAGGCGGCAATCAGTATGATGAGGAACTCTATGCAGCGTGCCAGACAGGTGGCGATCGCGGCGCCCATCAGGCCCAGCTCGGGGAAGCCGAAGTGGCCGAAGATCAGCAGGTAGTTGAGCACCACGTTGATCACCACGGCACTGGTGCTGGCATACATGGGCAGCTTGACCTGGCCCGTGCTGCGCAGGACGGCGGAATACATCATGGTCAACATGCAGGGCAGGTAGCTCCAGGCCAGCAGTTGCACATAGATGGCCCCCTCGTTGAGCAGGCGCTCATCCGTGGTGAAAGGGGACATGGCCCAGCGTGGCAGGCAGCCCACCAGCAGCGCCAGGGCGCCGGCAAACACCAGGCCCACCAGCAGGCCAAATCCCAGCAAGTGGCGAATGCTGGTCTCGTCCCGCTTGCCCCAGTACTGGGCGCAGAAGATGGAGATGCCGGCCGCCAGGCCACCCAGCACCACTGAGACGATGGAGGTCAGCTTGGCGCTGATGCCGACGGCGGCGATGGCCACCTCCCCCAGCTGGCCCACCATCAACTGGTCCGCCATGCTCAGTAGGGACATGATCACGCTCTGTATGGTGATGGGCAGCGCGATGCGCATGATGTCCGAAATAAACTGCTTGTCCTTAAACATCCGATCCTCGTCATCTAGGTCGCTGGTCGCCGGCCGGATTGGCCTGTGCTGGCGCCATTGCTGGATCAACTCTCCGCATGGCTCCGAGAGCATAGCCTTGTGCAAGCCTCAAACAAACCCCTTGTCGCGACCATGGCGCAAAGTGGCCGATCTGAAGCGGCTGCCGACTGGGAGCGCCGGCGACCTTGCTGCTGATGGGACAACCGATGGATAATGGCCCACTTTCAGGCAGGGTTGCGAAGGGAGCAGGGCATGGTCACCATGCAGGATGTGGCAGAGCGGGCCGGGGTGGCCAAGTCCACCGTATCGCGGGTGCTCAGCGGCAAGGTCAAGATCAGCCAGCGCACCCGGGAGCGGGTGCTGGCGGCGGTGGCGGAGCTGGGGTTTCGTCCCAACGGTCTGGCCCAGGCCCTGGCGACCAGCAGCGCCAACGCCGTGGGGCTGGTGGTGTCCAATTTCGAGGGGCCTTACTTTGGCCGCCTGCTGCGCACCCTGGCCAAGACGGTGGAGGAGGCCGGCAAGCAACTGATGGTCACCGACGGTCACGACGATCCGCACAAAGAAGCGGCGGCGGTGGAGCTGTTGGTGGACCGGCGCTGTGATGCCATCATCCTCTATAGCCGCTTCATGAGTGAGGCGGATCTCAGCGCCCTGGCCGCTCGGCTGCCGGTGCCCCTGGTGGTGATGAACCGGCCCCTGCCGGGTCGCCCCGAGCGTTGTGTGGTGTTTGAGCAGGCGCGCAGCACTCAGGCGGCCATGACCCACCTCATCGCCCTGGGACATCAGCAGATCGCCTGCATCAGCGGCCCTCTGCATACCCTCACCGCCCGCCAGCGGCTGGCGGCCTACCGCGCCGCCCTCACCGAGGCCGGCCTGCCGGTGACCGAAACGCTGGAGGCCGAAGGCAACAACCTGGTGGACGGCGGCTATCGCGCCTGCCGTAGCCTGTTATCCCGTGGGGTGCGCTTCACCGCCCTGTTCGCCTGTAATGACGACATGGCCATCGGCGCCTTGCGGGCCCTGCAAGAGGCCGGGCTCAAGGTGCCGGAACAGGTCTCCCTGTTTGGCTTTGACGATGCGCCGGCCGGCGCCTACCTGCTGCCGGCCCTGAGCACGGTACACCTGCCCATCGAACAGATGGCGGCGGCGGCGGTGCATCAGGCCCTGGCGCTGGCGGCCGGGCAACCGGCGGCACCCCTGGCGCCGTTTCAAGGCATATTGCGGTTGCGGGAGTCGGTTGCCCCGCCATGTTCACGCTAAAGCAACTGCCCCTGCCTGTGCTGGAGGCTCAGCTGGCCGCCTGCCAGGCCGAGCTGCACACCCGGCTCGGCCCCTGCCAGCTCCGCCTGCTGGAGACGGACGACATTCCTGCCCTGCTGGGGCTGGAACGCTACTGCTTCTCCCCGCGGCTGGCCTTTGGCCGGCGGCGCTGGCGCAACCTGTTGGCCCACTCCGGCTGCCAGACGGTGGGGCTCTGGCAGGGGGAGCAGTTGCTGGCCTATCTGTGCCTGTTTCCCCATCTGGGCTGGCAGGCCCTGGAGGTGCGCTGCCTGGCGGTGCACTGGCATGTGCGGCGCCGGGGCGTGGCGGCGGCCCTGATGGGCTTGGCCCAGGGGCTGGGGCAGGATATTGGCGCCCTCAGTCTGCGCCTGGAGGTGGATGCGGACAATCCGGCCGCCTGTCAGCTGTATGCCGGCCTGCAGTTTGTTCCCGTGCGCCACTTGCCGGACTATTACGGCGAGGGGCGCCATGGCCAGCGACTGATGTGCCAACTGGGGGGGGGAACATGGCCTGTGAAGCGTGTGATGGCCAGGCCTTCTGGCACAAGTTGGGTCGCTGCGCGGGTTGCATGCTGGCTTGCGCCCTCATCGCCCTGCTCAGTGGCCTGAGCTGGTGGTGGCTGGGGGCGGACAGCGCCGTGCCTGCCCTCACCGCCTTACTGTTTTTGCTCGGCAGTGGCGGCCTGTTGGCCCTGCACCTGCTGGTATGGAGCTGGCGCCGCCTGACGGGCGCCGATCAACAAAATGACGAGGATACATGATGAAGCACGCCTGGTTGCTCGGCCTGATGGGCCTTACTGCCACCACACTGGTGCAGGGTGCGCAAGACGCCCTGGCCAAACAACTCACCCAGATGCGCACGGCAGCCACCGGCAGCCTGGATGCCTGGGTCTATACGGTGGGGGACATAGACGTCACCGCCTGGATGGATGCTCAGCCGGTGATCATCCGGGTGCCCATCCTGGATGAGAACCGCCAGCACGTGGGCGACAGCGACTACTTCTTCAAGCAGGGGCGGTTGTTTGCCGTGCTCATGCCCTATGGCCGCTATCAGTTTGACGAGCAGGGCAACCTGTTGGAGTGGCTGGATGAGACGGGGCAGATGAGCGAGTTGCCCGGCTCGCCGGCCTGGGCCGCCCGGCAGCAGTGGCTGCAAAAGCGCGCGGCCCAGCTGGCAGGGGCCTTCATCCCTGACGAGGCCATGACAGGTGCCCTGGATGAGGCGCGCTTGAGCCAGCTCTGCCTGCGCCGCTTCCAGGCCTTGAGTGGGGCCAGCCCGGCCCGCCTGGGCGAACATAAGAGCGAACTGCCCGCCGCGCCCCTTGCTGGCCGCCTCAGTGGTCAGCTGGCGGTGGGGGAGACAGGGTATCAACTGGTGTGCGAGGTGAACGGCGCCCAACAGGTGAGTCGGCTGACCTATAGCGTTACGCCTGCACAGTGAGGGCGACCGGCCGACTATTTTTATCTAGGTGATTGTATAGGCGTGTTTTTTTTCGTTGAGGCAGACCATAGTTAATCTGGCTTGGTCAAGCTGGACTCGTTCTTTCAACACGGATGCTTATGGATCACTTTCTTAGCGCTTCCCTACTGACGGATGCCCTCCTGGGGCTGGCTTTGCTGCTCTTGTGGCGGGTGCAACCGGATAACCGCAGCGCCCTCTACTGGGGGCTGGGCCAGTTGAGCCTGGGGGGCACGACACTGCTCCACTTCTTGCCGGTGTCGGTGCCGGCACAGTATGCCCTGCTCCACCAACTGGGGCAGTTGCTGGGGCTGCTTTGCGGCAGCCTGCTCTATGTGCAGGGTTCCCTGGCATTCATCGGCCGGCCGCTGCACTGGCGTGGCCCCCTGCTCTTTACCCTGGTAGCCGGCATGGGCCTACTGGTGGGTATGGAATATTCCCCTACGCTCGCCGGTGGAGTGGGGCTGCTCTTGTTGGGCGGCAGCCTGCTGTGGAGCGGCTGGCTGCTGATGAGCGGCAATCACAGCTACCGGCTGGTGGGGCTGCTGCTGGCGTTGCGTGGGCTTTTGAACCTGGCGTTCGCCTTGGCGCTGGATCTGGCGCAGACCCCACCCTTGTTGCACCTGCTGGCCTTTTTGGCCAAGGCGGCCTGTCTGCTGGGGCTTATCTACCTGGTGCTGGTGGAGGCGCGGCAGCGCTTCCCCAATGCGGTGCGCTTTCTGGCCGATGGCATCTGGATCCACGATGAGCAGGGCCGCATCCTGCAGGCTAACCCCGCCTGTGCCAAGTTGTTTGGCCATCCGCTGCCCTCGGCACTGGAGGGGCGGACAGTGCAGGATTTTCTGCCGTTTGTGGATGAGGTCAGCCTGAGCAAGCTGTTTGTGCTGCTGCAGCAGGAGGAGAGCGCCTTTCCCTTGACCTATGAGCATCAACTGAAGGACCCCAGCGGGCTGAGCTTCCCCCTGCAGGTGAAGCTCAGCCCCTACTGGCAGGGCGGGCGGCTCTTGGCCCTGGCCCAGCTCAAGGACATATCGGCGCGTAAGCGCCAGCAGGCGTTGCTGGAGCGGGCGGCTAACGTGGATGAGGTGACGGGGCTGGCCAGCCGCCACGCCCTGACCCGCCATCTGCATGCGTGGTTGCAGGAAGAGCCGGATCGCCCCTTTGCCCTGTTGTTTTTGGATCTGGATCATTTCAAACGGGTCAACGACACCCTGGGACACCTGCTGGGGGATCTGCTGTTGCAGGTCAGCGGCCGGCGCTTGCAGCAGTTGATGCCGGGCGAGGCCTTTTTGGCCCGCTTTGGTGGCGACGAGTTTGTCATCCGACTGCCGGTGGCAGCCGGCGAATCGGCCCAGGCGGCGGGCCTGGCCTTGGGACAGCAGATCACCGAGGCCTTCCGGCAACCCTTCGAGCTGGATACCCAGCATGTGGTGGTGACCCTCAGCATGGGACTGGTCTGCTATCCCGAGCAGGCCCGGGATCCGGCCATACTGCTGCGCCACGCCGACACCGCCATGTATGCCGCCAAGCGCGCCGGGCGCAATCAGCTGTGCCTGTTCGATGTGTGTCTGGAGCAGGCGGTGCAGGACAGCCTGCTGCTGGATGGCGCCTTGCGCCAAGCCCTGGCCGGCCAGGAGTTCAGCCTGGTGTACCAGCCGATCCTGTTGGCCGAGGCCGGCGCCCTGTGCAAGGTGGAGGCCCTGATCCGCTGGCACAGCCCCAGCCTGGGTTGGGTGGCGCCGGATCGCTTCATCCCGGTGGCGGAGGAGAGCGGCCTGATAGTGCCCTTGGGGCAATGGGTGTTGCAGGAAGCCTGTCGCCAGTTGGCTCAGTGGCGGCAGGATTATCCGGCGGCCTGTGGCCTGCGGATGAGCGTCAACGTGGCGGCCTGGCAGCTGGCAGCTGGCGGATGCCGATTTTGTTGCCGACGTGCAGGCGGCCCTGAGTGCCAACGGCCTGTTGCCGGAGGCACTGGAGCTGGAGCTGACCGAACGTACCCTGATCGCCGAGGATCCCACCATAGAGCGCAACCTCGGCGCCTTACGCCAGCAGGGCGTCAAGGTGGCGCTGGACGATTTTGGCACCGGCTTCTCCTCCTTGAGTTACCTGAGCCGCATCCCCCTGGATACCCTCAAGATGGACCGCTCCTTCATCGCCGAGCTGGAGACCAGCCGCCGCTGCCGGGATCTGGTGCTGCACATCATCGCCATGGGCCGCAGTCTGGGGTTGCAGCTGGTGGCTGAGGGGGTGGAGACCGCCGGCCAGGCCGAGACCCTGGCCAGCTTCGGCTGTCAGCAGCTGCAGGGCTATCACCTCTCCCGCCCCCTGCCGCCGGCCGAGCTGGCCCAGCGCTACTTCCAATCCTAGTCGCCCTGATCCGGCCGCCCTGCCGGATCAGGCCTTTAGGCTTGGCGATAGGCCACGGCGTCGATCTGCACCTCCAGCCCCGTATGGGCAAACAGGGTCTGGATGGTCTTGCGCGCCGGGTACTGGCCGGCGAAACGCGCCTTGAACACCCGTTCCATGATGGGAATGTTCCAGGCATCGCGCAGCAGCACGTCCACCTTCACCACCTGCGCCAGCCCCAGGCCGAGGGGATTCAGACGGCGCTCCATGTCATCCAGGGCACCGTGCACCTGGGCCTCCACCGCCTGATCCACATTGCCGACACAGAAGCTCAGATAGACGAAGTCCCCGGCCTGGACACAGCCCGAGTAGGCATTCTCCTCGTTGATATCACTGCGGATCAGTGTCATAGCGCCTCCGCCGTCAGGGGTTTGACCGGGGTGAAGATATTCAGCTCCCAGATGCCGGACTCCCGTCCGTCGTTGAGGTACTGCTCGAAGCAGGGCCCCTCGGCGGGCTGGTAGCCGGAGTCGGGTAGCCACTGGCTGAACAGGGCTTGCCAGGGGCTGGCGAAGTCGCCGTCCGTCACCCGGCAGCGGTAACAGGCGTAGGTGCCGGCCGGCAGGCTCTGCAGTTGCACTTCGCCGCCGACCTGGGTGCCGTCGGGGACGCTCAGCGCCACATCGGCCCGCAGCTGCTCCTCCGGTGTCTGCTCCGGGTTATCCCAGTACAGCGCCAGCCAGTCGCCGTCGCACAGGCCGCGCTCCTGACTCCAGCGGCCCAGTCGTTCGAAACCGGCGGGCATGGTCTGGGCGTAGGGGCCGACGACGCGGATATAGGCCAGCAGTTGGCTGGGGCGTTGGACAAGGGTGACATCCATAGGGTGGTCTCCTGATGGTTGGGGGGAGGGGGCGGCCAGGGGGCCCAACTGCTCCAGGCTGGTGAGCCAGGGGCCGGGGGCCTGGGCCGTGAGTAACTGGCGCACCCTGGTCAAGGCACCGCAGGCGCGGATCTGACTGGGGGTGTGGCCGAAAAATTGTTTGAAGGATTTGGCGAAATTCTGTGGGCTGGCATAGCCCAGCTCACCGGCCACCTGAGCCACCGAGGGCCGGCTGGGATCCAGCAGGCGGAACAGGGCCCACTCCAGGCGCAGACGACGGCCATACTCCGCCAGGGTCTCGCCCATGACGGCGGCAAACAGACGGTGAAAGTGATAGGGAGAGAAGCAGGCCACCGCCGCCACCTCGCTCAGGCTGGGGGTCTGGGCCAGGTGACGGAGCAGATGATGCAGCGCCCGGGTCAGGCGACGGCGGTATTCCTCTGGGTGGCGCATCCGGCTTCCTCCTGTGGTGGAAGCCTGAGCATAACGAAACCTGTATAAAAAAACAGGTTAAAGGTGTCAATTGCTGTCGAATGCGCAAGCCAGGACACCTCCCGGCCTGCGTCAGGGGGCTAGCGGCGCTGGTTCTGCTTGGCCAGACGGCGCAGCAGGCTGTCGGCAAAGTCCTGGGGCTGTTCCACCACCCCGGCTTCGTCCGGCAGGGGGAACACGGCCACACAGAGGCCGTCTTCGGTCATGCCCTTGACCCAGCGATCCAGCCAGGTCTTAAGCGGGATGGCGTGAGGTTCGCCCTGGCTCCAGTCGCCATCGGCCCAGGCCTGGGCCTGCTCGGCGCTGGGCCATACCGGAATGCACTCCTCGCCATCGGCCACCAGCAGCATGCTGCCGCCAGCATCCTTGAGGATCCAGAGGGTCTGCTGGGTCACGGCTTCGCGTACCAGGTAGGCGTAGCGCCCTTCGGCATCCAGGCTCAGGGGATCATCATGCTCGCTCATCAGGCCTCCTCGTCGTCGGCAAGATCCAGCTTGTCCGCCAGGGCCTCGGCCAGCTCGGCGGCATCCACCACAGTGCCGGGCGCATCCACCAGGGGGAACACGGCCAGCGCCACCCCGTCCTGGGTCAGGCCATCGGCCCAGCGCTCCAGGAAGATCTCCAGCGTGATGGACTGGGGCACATAGGCTGCCAGCTCACCCTGTACCCAGGTCTGGGCGTAATCGGGATGGGGCCACACCGGCAGACAGGTCTCCTCCTCGTCCTTGAGCAGCAGCAGCCCCTGCTCGTTCTTCAGCACCCACAGCAGACCGTGCTGGGCCACCTTGCTGATGAAATGGTCATAGCGGTAGTCGGCGTTCAGTTGCAGGGCGGCGTTGCGCTCTGTGTCGGTTAAGGGGTACATGCAGGTTCTCCGAAAGGGCGGGGGCGCTATCTTCCCATTCGGCCCCCGCTTGTGCAAATCGGCTAGGGGGTGAAATCCACCGTCAGGCTGCCGCCGCTTAAGCTCAGATCCAGTTTCCCGGCCCCCAGTACCGGCACGAAGTTGTCGCTCTCACCCTCCTCGGGTACCGCATCGGTGGCGGCGTTGCACACCAGTTGCAGGTCATAGCTGCCGGGCTCGATATAGTCGAGCCGATAGTGGGCCGCCTCGCTGTCGCTGGCCGGCGTCAGCAATGTGGTGAGGCTGGGGCCGCCGCTGCTGGTGTCCTGGGCCATGCCCAGATAGGCCAGCTCACTGCCGTCCCGCGCCGGGTAGAGGTAGACCCCCGCCTGGTTCAGATCCCCGTCGCACAGGCTGTCGTCCACCTGACCGGTCAGGCTGGCCAGGGTGGTGGCATCCAGCAGGCGCACACCATTGGGCTTGAGCTTGTAGTACTGGCCGTGGCCCGGCAGCACCATGGCATGGCGCAGGTTGAACTCCAGCTGATAGCTGAGCACGGCATCGGCAGCGGCACTGAAGCCATGCAGCTTCACCTCGCTGCTGGGTACCTCCAATGGCAGCACGGTGTCGCTCTCGTCCACCACATAGGAGCTGGGGAAGTCAGCGGTGGGGCCGTCGAGGACGTGGCTGCGGCCATCCTCCACCATCAGGCGCAGCTGCGCGTAGTGGCCGCTGGGGATGGTCTCGCCACTGAGCAGGGCATGGCCCAGACCGTTCTGGTAGTGCAGCAGATCGAGATAAAGGAAACGCGGCTCACCATTGTCATCCAAGGGGATCTGGTAGCCGGTGGGCAGGCAGCCGTCATCGTCGCCGGTGGCCAGCAGATCCAGGGGCTGCCAGATGTGATCATCTGGGTCGGTTTCGGCCTTGAGGCGCAAGGCACTGATGGCGATACACACCTGTTTGGCGCCATCCACGGGGGCGTCCGACAGAGTCAGGCTGAGTTGGCTGGTGGCGGTGGCATTGTCACCACCGCCGCCGCAACCGGCCAGCAACAGGGCCAGGCCGATGGGCGGTAGAATTTGCTTGTTCATAACGACTCCTGGTTGAGGTAGCTGGGTTGGGTTCACTGAGCTACCTCACCAGTTTAGCCGCCGGTGCTCAGACCGGATCCTGCACCACCGGGCGGCTCAGATCGGCCCCCCATTCGCTCCAGGAGCCGTCGTAGACGGTGAGCCCTTGCCAGCCGGCCAGCTCGGCCCCCAGGGCCAGGATGCAGGCGGTGACGCCGGAGCCGCAACTGAACACCGGCTTGGCCTCCGGCGCCAGCCGGGCGGCAAACTGGGCCTGCAGCTCGGTCACCGGCTTCATGCGGCCATTGTCGAGCAGATCGGCAAACGGCAGGTTCAAGGTGCCGGGCATGTGGCCGGATCGCACCCCGGGCCGTGGCTCGGCGGCCTGGCCG
>JAJOIN010000079.1 GCA_021209335.1 Aeromonadaceae bacterium | reverse complement strand
CAGAACGAGGCAAAATCAATATGATGCATAGCGACAGCAGGGTGAAGGAACCGGTTTGTTTGGCGACTGCCAGTTTACCCGATCCCTGTCTGTCAACTTACCTTTCCCCACGCTTCCGCGAAGAACCCAAAAAAAAGGCGCTCAACCGAGCGCCTTTTCTTTTGAAGCGGTACGCAGTTAGACGCGCACGAAGTCCAGGTGAACCACTTGGGTCTTAACCGGATGACGTTGTACGGCAGCCAGCTTCACCTTGACTTCCTTGCCATCGATGTTCAGGGTCAGAACATCGTTGTAGAAAGCGTCTTGCTGTTGTGCCACGTTCACCTTGTTGAAGTTCAGGGTCACGGACACAGCGGCTTCGTCACCACCGTAAACCACGGCAGGCACTTTCTCGTCACGACGCAGGCGGCGGCTCGCACCTTTCCCCAGGTCGGTACGTTGTTGAGCTTCAAATACGAAAGACATAGTCGTTCTCTCTTTTATCATCTAAGTGAATGTTGGTGTCGGATGCGACCGTCCGGCACCTCGGGTAAAGCAGCGGCGGATGTTATCACCGCCGGCCTGGCCTGACAAGCCAAGCTTAACGCTGCAGGCGGCGGCCATAGGCCTCCAGGCGCCGGTAAAGCTGCCGACGCGCTTCGGCATCCAGCGCCGCCAGCTGAGCCAGCACCTCTGCCGAGGGGCAAGCCAGCTCGTCCCCCAGGCGCAGGCCATCGGGATCATGGCCCAGCCGCTCCTTGTTGCTGGCAAACAGCGCCAGCACCATCAGGTAAGGATCCTGACCGGCCGCGGTGAGACTTTGTCCGGCATGCCAGAGGGTGTCGCCAGGCCGGGTGACCCGATAGCACAGAGCTGGCGCCGCTGAGGCGTCGGCCGCTGGCTGGGGTGGCGTCGGCGCCGGTGGCAGCGACTCGTCCAGATAGAGGCGGATGGGGCCACGGATCCGCTCGCGAAACAGCATACGCCACCCTGTGTCGGTGGCCTGCACCTCCAGCGGCTGCAGGCTGCGGTTATCGGTGAACAGCGACAGGGCCGCCGGCTCAGGGGCATAGGGCAAGGCACTCCGATTGACCGTCACCCAAGTCTGCTCCGCCATGATGCCCTGCTGCTCAATCGGCAGCACCATGCTTGCCACCCACAGCGCCCAACTGATCATCTTTGCTCCGGCTCCTTGTCTATTTGCCTAGAGCCTAGACCACCAGGGTATCGGTTGGCCCTTCATCGTCGCCAGTTTGCTGGGCCACCGCGAAATAGACATAGCCCAGCTCCAGCGCCAAAAACAGCAGCCAGGCCGCCGGCAGGGTCAGATTCAGCCACACCAGCAGCGCCTGCAGCACTATGGCGGGGGTCAGGGCCACGGCGGCCAGGCGAATGCCGGTGCCATAGGTGATGGCCAGGTTGCGCCGGCGTGCCAGCAACAAGGCGAAGGCCCCCAGCATCAGCGCCTGGAAGGTACGATAGCCCCAGTCGGTGAGCCAGATGATTGGGTAGACAAATTTGCCGGCGATCCGCCGCACCTCATCAAACAGCCGGCGCAGCATGGGCTGATCCACCACCATGTCGGGGAACTGGCTGAACGCCATGTGCTCGGTGCGCCCCTGCCCCTTGCGCATGATGAGCTCATGACGGGTGACCAGCACAGGGGCATCGACCTCATCCACAGATTGATAGTGGCCTTGGGGATCGATCACCACCAGCAGCAGATCGCCGTCGCGTATTTCCACCGGCTCAGCCCGCTCCATCGACAGGGCACCATCCCGAAAGTGCAGGGTGGGCACCTGACGCAGATAACCGTCCAGCTGCTCATCGTAGAACCGATCCACCGCCGTCTGGATAAACCAGTAGCTGGGCAGGCTGCACAGGGCGGTGAGCCCCAGCAGGTAGACAAAACCCAGTCCGCGGCCATGGCGGCCCAGATACTGGTAGAAGGGTTTGTTGAACCAGGCCAGCCAGGGGCCCCGCCACAATGAAAAAGGCTGCACGCTTTGCTCTCCTCGTGTTGTCGTTGATGTCCAATTAGGCGTGGTGACGTGCCAGCTCGGCTTCCAGTGCCGCCACCTGTTGGCGCAGGCGGGCCACCTCGGCCTCCAGCTCAGCCACCCGATCCCCCGCCACGCCCAGCGCCAGCGGCGAGGCCAGGGGCTCGGCACCAAACAGCTGGCAATAGCGGCTCTCCCGCTTGCCCGGCTCGCGCTCCAGACGCTGGACCTGGCCGGCGGCCATCAGGCGCGCCAGCACCGCATCCACCTCGCTCACCTCATTGAAGCTGTAGAGCCGCGCGGTGCGGGACCGCAACTCCCCCGGCGTCTGCGGACCGCGCAGCATCAGCTCGCAGATCAGCGCCAGCTCCTGCGCATCCAGGTGCAGCTCGCCAAATTCGCTGTTACAGAATCTGTGCTGATACTTGGGCACCCGGGCGTTAAAGCCCGCCACATTGTGTACCAGCCGTTTGGCCACCAGGCCATCGAGGGCCGCCTGCAACTCGATCTCGCTAAGCGTCAGCACCGGCTCGCGGTTGCTCTTTTGGTTGCAGGCATTGAGCAGGCTGTTGAAGGTCAGAGGATATTGATCCGGCGTACTCACCTGCTTTTCGATGAGACAGGCGATCACCCTCAGCTCGATGGGACTCAGTTTGTTCTTCATCCAGGACTCCTTACCAATCCAGGCCGGCTTGCGCCTTGATGCCGGCATCAAAGGCATGCTTGATCTTCTTCACCTCGCTGACGGTATCCGCCAGCTCCAGCAAGGCGCGATGGCAGCCGCGGCCGGTAACCACCACATGCTGGCGCGCCGGCCGGTTGACCAGGGTCTCCAGCACCTCATCCAGATCCAGATAGCCATAGGCCAGCATATAGGTCAGCTCGTCCAGCAGCACCAGATCGATGGCCGGATCCGCCAGCCAACCCTTGGCCACCTCCCAGACGGCCTGGGCCGCCGCCGTATCCTTGGCCCTGTCCTGGGTCTCCCAGGTAAAACCGGTGGCCATGACGGCGAAGGGCACGCCAGCGCCTTCGAGCAGGGTGCGCTCGCCGCAAGCCCAGCTGCCCTTGATAAACTGGGCCACCGCCGCCTGCCGACCGTGGCCCACGGCACGACAGACGGTGCCAAAGCCCGAGGTGCTCTTGCCCTTGCCATCGCCAGTGATCACCAGGATGAGGCCCCGCTCCTCCTGGGCGGCGGCGATGCGCTCATCCACCTTGGCCTTGAGGCGTTGCTGCCGGGCCTTGTGGCGCTCGGCCTGTTGCTGTTCATCTAACATGCGTCTTTCTCCACTGTGGGGACAGGAGCGCCTTGATGCGCGCCATGTCCAGCTGTTGCGCCAGACAATCCGCCAGCCGATCCAGGGCGGCCAATTGCTGAGTGTGATAATCCTGTGGCCGGACCACCTGGGCTCCGGCCCAGGCCAACACGGCCTGCAAGGCGGCCGGTTCATCAAACAGGCCGTGCAGGTAGGTGCCGGCCACCTGGCCATCGGCGCTCTGGGCACCATCCAGCTCACCGTTAGCCAGCCGCAGCACGGCGGCGGCATTCCCCACTGTGCTGCGGCCCTGGTGAATTTCGTAGCCTTTGACCTGCGCCTGGTAGTCGCCCAGCTGCAGCAGCCCCTGACTGTGGCGCAGCTGTTTATCGGTGGCCAGGGTGGTGTGTACCGGCAGATAGCCCAGGCCGTCACTGTCCCCGGCCGGCCCTTCCAGCCCCAGGGGGTCGCTGATCCGCTCTCCCAGCATCTGATAGCCGCCGCAGATCCCCAGCAGCTTGCCGCCATAACGCAGATGGCGGGCGATCTGCTCTCCCCACTGGGCCTTGAGGTGTGCCAGATCCGCCCGCACATTCTTGCTGCCGGGCAGGATCAGCAGATCACAAGGCGGCAAGGGGGCATGGGGAGCCACATAGAGCAGCTCCACCTGGGGGTGCAGGCGCAGGGGATCAAAGTCAGTGTGATTGCTGATCCGCCCCAGCACCGGCACCGCCACCCGGATCCGCGCCTCGGCGGTGTGATCCCGGGTCATGATGGCGTCTTCGGCGGCGATCTCCAGATCCGGCAAGAAGGGCACCACCCCCAGCACCGGCTTGCCGGTATGCTGCTCCAGCCAGTCCAGTCCCGGCTGCAGCAAAGCGACGTCACCGCGGAACTTGTTGATGATAAAGCCCTGGATCCTGTCTTGCTCACTTTGGCTGATCAACGCCAGTGTGCCCACCAGCTGGGCAAACACGCCGCCACGGTCGATGTCGGCCACCAGTATCACTGGGCAGTCCACCGCCTCGGCAAAGCCCATGTTGGCGATGTCGCCCTGGCGCAGATTGATCTCTGCCGGGCTGCCCGCCCCCTCCACCAGGATCAGCTCAAAGCGCTGGCGCAGCCGCTCATGGGCCGCCAGCACCGTCTGCATGGCCACCTGCTTGTAGTCGTGATAGGCCACCGCCTCCATGTTGCTGACCGCCCGCCCGTTCAAGATCACCTGGCAGCCGGTGTCTGAGGCGGGCTTGAGTAGCACTGGATTGAAATCCGTATGGGGTGACAGCCCCGCCGCCAGAGCCTGCACCGCCTGGGCCCGGCCAATTTCCCCCCCGTCCGGGGTGACGGCACTGTTAAGCGCCATGTTCTGCGGCTTGAAGGGGGCAACACGGCTGCCCTCCCGCGCCAGCAGACGGCACAGGCCCGCCACCATCAGGCTCTTGCCCGCATCTGAGCTGGTGCCCTGCACCATCAGGGTATGGCCCTGAGCCACCGGGGTTACGCCCTCTGATACCATGCGTCCTCCTCTTGCCACCACAGATGTTGAGGCGGGGCCGCCAACTGACGGATCTGGCAGACGGGCGGCTCGCCAGCCCAGCACCAGATGCGCGTCAGGCTGGCATAGGGCAGATGGAGCGCCTGTTGCAGTGCCCCGCTGCGCCAGTCGGCGCCCAGCAGATGGCCGACAAGCTGACGGATCACGCCACCGTGGGTCACCACCAGCAGCCGCTGGGAGCCCAGCTCCGCCAGCAGGGTTTGCCAGGCGGCCAGCACCCTGTCATGAAAGGCGGCCAGGGGCTCGGCCCCCGGCAGGGTCTGCATGGCGGGGGCCTGCCAGAAGGCCTCCAGTAGGGCCCAATGCTCGGTGAGCGCGGCAAACGGACGACCATCGAGGTCACCGAAGTCCAGCTCCGCCCACTCAGGCCGCACCGTCAGTGGCACCTGCCAGTGGCTGGCCAGCCGCTGGGCCGTCTGCCGGCAGCGGATCCTGGGCGAACTGATGATCTGGTCATAGGGACCCGTCTGGGCAAACACGCGGTGCCAGCAGGCTCTCAGCCTCCGCTGCCAGCCCGACCTCGGTGCGGCCATACAGGGCCGGCGCCCCGGCTACAGGGCCATGGCGCAACAGATGCACGCAGCCGGGTCGGTCAGACATGGGGCGCTCCTGTGTGTGATGGCGGCGCGCCCTTGAGCCACAACGGCAGCCCTGCCGCCACAAAGGCCACCCGCTGGGCCCGGGCCGCCAGGGCCTGATTGAGCCGACCAGCCTCATCGACGAAGCGACGGGACAAGGCCCCCATGGGCACTATGCCCAGCCCCACCTCGTTGCTCACCAGCAGCACCTCACCGGGCAAGGCGGCCAGACCATCCACCAGCTCGGCACAGCGCGCCGCCAACTCGGCATCCGTCGGTGCCTGTGGCTGACACAGCAGATTGGTCAGCCACAGGGTCAGGCAATCCACCAGCAGCAGACTAGCGGGCGCGGCCTCCCGGGCCAGGGTCGGCAGCAGGGCCAAGGGCGCCTCCACCAGACGCCAATCGGCGGGCCGCCGGGCCTGATGGTGGGCAATGCGCGCCGCCATCTCGGCGTCGCCGGCCTGGGCGGTGGCGATATAGGTGACCGCCAGGCCACTGTCTTGCGCCAATCGTTCGGCCAGGGCGGACTTGCCGGAGCGGGCACCGCCCAGGATCAGCGTCACGTCAGCCATGGACTACCTCCGGATAACTGGGTGGCCAGCAGCAGATAGATGAGCAGCTCCGCCAGCTGTTGGGCGCCGCCCAGGCAGTCGCCGGTGTAGCCCCCCCAGATGGCGGGTGAAAAACCGCACCAGCCAGACAAACAAGAGCCCCAGCAGCAAGGCGGCGGCCACCGCCAGGGGCCAGGGCAACAACCACAGCGCCAGGGCGCCGCCGCTCAGTAGCCCCATGAGCTGCCACCGGCTCTGGTTGCCCACTACGGCCCCGGCCTTGGCAGACGCGGCACGGGCATCGCGCACATAGGGCAGCACAAACACCAGACTGCCCGCCAGGCTGCGGGAGAGCGGCTGGGCCAGCAACAGGGCCCACCAGGGCGCC
The DNA here is from genome assembly GCA_021209335.1 of Aeromonadaceae bacterium. Taxonomy (GTDB): domain Bacteria; phylum Pseudomonadota; class Gammaproteobacteria; order Enterobacterales; family Aeromonadaceae; genus Pseudaeromonas. Next base: position 9,227 of record JAJOIN010000079.1, on the reverse strand, counting down.
GGCAGGCTGGCCAACAGGCTGAACTTGAGCAACAAGCTGGTGACGAGGGCCAGGGCGCCATAGCTGCCCAGCCGGGAATCTTTCATGATGGCCAACTTCTTGGTCTGATCTAACCCGCCCCCCAGACCATCGCACATGTCGCTGAGCCCATCCTCGTGCAAGGCCCCCGTCAGCAGCAGGCCCAGTGCCAGGGTCACGACCACGGCCACAGGTTGCGGCCAGATCTGGCAGGCACCCCACAGCGCAAGGGCCTGTATGCCTCCCAGCAACCAGCCGATCAGGGAGAAGTAGCCGATGGCCCGCTGCTGCGCCGCTGGACTATAGCGGGCACCCGCCGGGATCGGCAGGCGGCTGAAGAAGGCGAGCGCCAGCCAGAAGTCGTTGGTGAGGCGCCACCACCAACCCATTAGACGGTGACTCCGGCGGACTCAAAACTCGCCATGTCGTTGTAAAAGCTCACCGCCGCCTGCAACAGCGGCAGCGCCAGCGCCGCCCCCGTCCCCTCGCCCAGGCGCAACCCCAGATCCAGCAGGGGCTGGGCCTGCATGGCCGCCAGCAAGCGGGCATGGCCCGCTTCAGCGGAGCCATGGCTAAACAGCATGTAATCCCGGCACGCCGGCGCCAGCCGGCAAGCCACCAGGGCGGCGGCAGAGACGATGAAGCCGTCGATCAGCATGGGCACCCGGGCCTGGGCGGCCGCCAACATGGCGCCACAGATCTGCACCAGCTCAAAACCACCCAGCTCCGCTAGCAGCACCTGGGGATCGGTTTGCCCCGCCACCCGTGCCAGCGCCTGCTCGATCAGCGCCTGCTTGCGGGCCAGCTGAGTGTCATTGATGCCGGTGCCCCGCCCGATGCACTCCGCTACCGGGGCGCCTGTCAGGGCCGCCAGCAAGGCGGTGGCCGAGGTGGTGTTGGCGATGCCCATCTCGCCAAAGGCCAGTAGACCGGCGCCGTCGGCAATCTGGGCGCGTGCCAGCGCCGCCCCCAGGGCCAGCCCCTGCTGGCATTGCGCCTGGCTCATGGCCGCCTGCCGGGCCAGATTGGCGGTGCCGGCCCCCAGGCGCTGCTGGATGAGGCGCGGATCGTCTATGGGTTCCAGTATGCCCGCATCCACCACCTTGAGCTGCCAGCCCAGGGTACGACAGAAGCAGTTGATGGCGGCGCCGCCGGCGAGGAAGTTCAATACCATCTGCCGGGTGACGGCCGCCGGTGCTATGCTGACGCCTTCGGCGGCGACGCCGTGATCCCCGGCAAACACCAGCAGGGTGGGCTTGGGCAGACTCAAAGTGGGCCGCTGCTGGATCAGGGCCAGCTGCATGGCCACCTGCTCCAGTTGCCCCAGCGCCCCCCGGGGTTTGGTCTTGTTATCGAGGCGGGCCTGGATCTGGGCCTGAGCGGTACGGTCGAGTGGCGAAATGGCGTACAACGCGGACATGGACGGTTCCTTGCAGGAGAAAAACGCACCCATGTTACTGGAAGCAAAACAAAAAATCCCCAGGCAATCGTGACGGTGACGCAGGCGGGCAGATCGGCGGCAGACGGCCTGCCGAAGCCGGGCTAAGCCGCCGGCTGTGCATCCACGCTTTGAGGCCGGGGGGCAAACTCTGGTATAACAGCGTCAACCCAATCCCCTACCGCAGCCCAACTGCCAGCGAGACACCATGACCCGAGACAGTGACAATCAACGCCTGCTGTGTGCCCTGGAGGCGATGGATCAGGCCAATGCTCAGGATCCCCGCCACAGCCTGGACGCCCAGGGCCAAGCCCACCCCACAGAGCTGCTCTACGCCAGACGCATGAGCGATGAGCTGGCCGCCTTTTGCCCGCAGGCCAGCGAGGCGCTGCAACTGGCGGCCCGTGCCCAGCACATAGAGCGCTGGCGCATCCCCCGACAGGATTACCCCATGGATCGGGCCGGCTACCTGGCCTGGCGCACCGCTCTCAAAGCCATGCATGCCCAACGGGCTGGCGAAATTCTGGCCCAGGCCGGTTATGAGCCGCCGATGATAGACAAGGTCGGCGCCTTGCTGCGCAAGGAGCAGATGAAGCGGGATCCGGAATGTCAGACGCTCGAAGACGTGGTCTGCCTGGTGTTTTTGCGCTACTACCTGGATGAGTTCGCCCAGGGCAAGAGCGAAGACAAGCTTATCGACATACTGCAAAAGACCTGGCGCAAGATGTCTTCTGCCGGCCACGCCGCCGCCCTGGCGCTGCCCTTCACCGCCGAGCAGCAGGCCCTGTTGCATAAGGCGCTGGGGTGAGGCGTCGCCACAGACGCCACAGTAGCAAGCCGGCCAGCAGGCCGGCATAGAGCCAGGCCTCTGGGCTTAGGCTCTTCACCGACCACAAATAATGCCAGGAGGCCAAGATGGCCACGGCATACACCCCCCAGTGCAGCCGCTGCCAGGCCCGCCCCAGTCGTCGTTGTGACCCGCGATTGGAGGTCAGCGCCAAGGCCAGCAGGATGAGCCAGGCCAGCGCCCCCAGCAGCAGGTTGGGCCGCCGGCCTAGTTCGCTCAGCAGCAGCCAGCCATCACCGGCCAGCTCCAGCAGCAGATAGGCGATCACATGACCACAGGCCCAGGCAAAGCACCAGAGCCCCAGCAGGCGGCGCACCCGGATCAATGCCGGCTGGCGCAACAACCGCGCCAGGGGGCTGACCGACAACGTCAGGATCAGCAGCTGCAGCGCGGTCTTGCCGCCAAAATGGATCAGCTCCTTGACCGGGTCGGCGCCAAAGCCCCCCTGCAACAGATGCAGCCAGGCCCAGCCCAGCGGCGCCAGGCAGATCAGGTGCAACAGCCACTTGAGGCGCCTGATAGGGTCTAAAACCATTGCCGCAGATCCATGCCGCGATACAGATCCGCCACCTGATCGCCATAGCCATTAAAGGGCAGTGTGGCTTGACGCTGGATATCCAGCAGGCCACCGGGCCCGATGACCCGCTCACTGGCCTGAGACCAGCGGGGATGATCCACCGCCGGATTGACGTTGGCATAGAAGCCGTACTCCTGCGGCGCCGCCTGGTTCCAAGTGGTGGGCGGCTGACTGGCCACCAGCCGGATCCGCACTATGGCCTTGATGCTTTTGAAGCCATATTTCCAGGGCACCACCAGGCGTACGGGGGCGCCATTTTGTGGCGCCAGCTGTTTGCCATAAAGCCCCAGGGCCAGCAGGGTCAGCGGATGGCGGGCCTCATCCAGCCGCAAGCCCTCCACATAGGGATAGGCCAGGCCTCCGCCGACACGGGAGCTGGCTTGGCCCGGCATCTGCTTGGGATCATAGAGGGTCTCAAAGGCGACGTAGCGGGCGGTCGGCAAGGGCTCCACCAGCGCCAGCAGCTGGTTCAACTCAACGCCGAGCCAGGGGATCACCATGGACCAGGCCTCCACACAGCGCAGCCGATAGATGCGCTCCTCCAGCGTAAAGCGCGCGGTCAGCTCATCCACCGTCAGGGTCAGCGGCTTGGCCACCAGGCCGTCCAGGGTCAGGGTCCAGGGCTGGGTGACCAACCCTTGGGCCAGCCTGGCGGGATCTCCCTTGCCGGTCCCAAATTCGTAATAGTTGTTATAACCCAGCACCTTGTCTTCCGGCGTCAGCGGCAGGTTTGTCTGATAGGCCGCCGGCTTGGCATGGGGCAGCGGTAAGCGGCCATCCGGTTTGGCTGGGGTCGAGAATAAATCCAGCAGGCCCGCCTGGGCCACAGGCGCCAGACTGGCCCCGGCCCCCAACAGGCCCAGGGCCTTGAGTACCCGGCGCCGGTCGTGAAACAGGGCCTCCGGCGTGACCTGCTCGCGCAATGGGTTGTCGTGTTCTGGCTGGGCCATGGCATCCACTCCTCTTGGGGCATTTTTCCAGCATAGCAGCGCTGGGATCTGGATTGTCTGGATCCGGGCCTTATACTGATCGCCCCCTTAGAATGAGGAGTCTCCCCCATGGCCGGCACCAGCCTGCTCGCACTCTTGGATGACATCGCCACCCTGCTGGATGACATCGCCCTGATGACCAAACTGGGTGCCAAGAAAACCGCCGCCGTGCTGGGCGACGACTTGGCCCTCAATGCCCAGCAGGTGTCGGGGGTTCGCGCCGAGCGGGAGCTGCCGGTGGTGTGGGCGGTGGCCAAGGGATCGCTACGCAACAAGCTGATCCTGGTGCCCCTGGCGTTGCTGATCAGCGCAATAGCCCCCTGGTTGATCCAGCCGCTGTTGATGCTGGGCGGTGCCTATCTGTGCTTTGAAGGCATGGAGAAGCTGGCCCATGCCCTGTGGCCCAAGGCGGAGGCGCCGGCGGCGGCGCTGGCCCGCATGCAAGCGCAGGCACAGGCACAGCAGACGGATCTGCCCAGCCTGGAGCAGCAGAAGATCCGGGGTGCCATTCGCACTGACTTTATCCTGTCGGCGGAGATCATCGTCATTGCGCTGGGCACGGTGCAGGGCAACGGCTTCTGGCTGCAACTGGCCGTGGTTTCCCTCATCGCCCTTGGCATGACGATCGGGGTGTATGCCCTGGTGGCGGGGATCGTCAAGCTCGACGATCTGGGGTTCTGGTTGCAGCAGCGGCCGGGTGCCGGTAAGGCCACTCAGACGCTGGCGCTAGGCCTGATCCAGTTGGCACCGCGGCTGATGAAGGTATTGAGCGTGCTGGGCACCCTGGCCATGTTCCTGGTGGGGGGCAGTATCCTGGCCCACGGCAGCCCCCATCTGCACCATGGCCTGGAGCGGCTACAGGCGCATCAGCTGGATGGGAGTGTGCTGGCCAGTTTCACCAGCCTGCTGTTTAACCTGAGTACCGGATTACTGGCCGGCTTGCTGCTGCTGGGCTTTCATGCCATCTGGCTCAGCCTGCGCCAGACAGAGCGCTGATCTGGGCCAGACCAAGCCGTGGCCACGGCTTGGTCTGGCAACTGAGTTATTGGCTCACCGTCACCGACTGGCCTTCAAAGCCCACCACTTGCCCGGCCACTATCTTGCAGCGCTTACGGGTCTCCACCTGACCGTCCACCGTCACCAGACCATCGGCGATGGCCGATTTGGCATGAGCGCCACTGTCACTCCAGCCCAGCAGCTTGAGCAGATCACACAGGGCCACATGGGGGTGTCCCTCCAGCATAAAGGTTTGCATCACCAACTCCTGTCACTACGAAGGCGGCGATTGTACCCCAGCGGACCACCCGCTCCCAGTCTGAACGCTCAGGCGGCGGAGGGCTGTTGATGCACCGCCAGCTGGCGCTGCACCTCGCTCCAGTGCAACAGGGTGAGCTGACCGTCCCGCTGCTCCAGCAAGGCGGTGCAGTTCTCCACCCAATCGCCGGTGTTGCAGTAGAGAATACCCGCCTGAGTGCGCAGATCCGGCGCGTGAATGTGACCGCAGACGATGCCATCGAGCCCCCGCTCTTTGGCCTCATGCACGGCGGCGCGCACAAACCGCTCCACCGCCTGCTGGGCCAGCTGCACCCGGTTTTTCAGGAAACTGGCCAGGGACCAATAACTCAGCCCGATGCGCCGCCGGCCATAGTGGCTCCAGCGATTGAGCCACAGCAGCAGATCGTAGCCTCTGTCCCCCAGCCAGCTGGTGAAGCGCCCCACCATGACGGCGCCGTCAAACTGATCGCCGTGAATGAGCAGCAGCCGCTTGCCCTGGGCCGTGGTGTAGACCCACTCCTCCTGCAGCTCGACCCCCAACAGCTGGCTGCCGACGAACTCCCGCAGCGCCGCATCGTGATTGCCCGGGATATACATCACCCGGGTGCCACGCTGAGCCAGGGCGCGCAGCGCCACCAATACCGCCTGATGACTCTCCGGCCAGAAGGGCTGGCGCTTGAGGGACCACAGATCCACCACATCCCCCACCAAGAACAGTTGCTCGGGACGCACCTGGGCGAGCAGATCCAACAGGTAATCGGCCTTGCAGTCCTTACTGCCCAGATGCAGATCGGACAAAAACAGGGCACGGCAAAAATAGAGGGGGCTGATGGCAGACATGGCATCTCCTGGCTGGCGGCATACTCCTTCAGGCTGCGACAGCCGTATGATGCCCGGGTGACAAGCCTGTGACCCTTTGATGGCATTGGCACCGCCCTTGGCCGGCTAGCCGGCGGCGTCGGTATCCTTGCCGGCCAGGTGATCCAGAATGGGACAGGCCGGCCTGTCATCCCCGGCGCAGCATGCCACCAGGCCCGCCAGCTGATCCCGCATCTGGCTCAAGGCCGCCAGCCTGGCATCGAGCTCGCGGATATGTTCAGTGGCCAACGCCTTGACCTCGGCACTGCTGCGCCCGGCATCCTGCCATAGGGCCAGCAGCGGCTGGATCTGCTCCAGGGAAAACCCCAGCTGGCGGGCCTGGTGGATAAAGCGCAGCCAGGCCAGCGCCGTCTCGTCATATTCCCGATAACCCGCGGCACTGCGTGCGCTCACCGGCAAGAGCCCGATCTGCTCGTAATGGCGGATCATCTTGGGGGTCAGGCCACTGCGCCGCGCCGCCTCGCCTATGTTCATCGTTCCGGCTCCTTGGCGGGGCCCTGCGGGCGCCACCGGCTCAACCAGAGGGCATTGCTCACCACACAGACGCTGGAGAAGGCCATGGCAGCGCCGGCCACCACTGGGCTCAGCAGCCCCAGGGCCGCCAGGGGGATGCCCAGCAGGTTGAAGAGGAAGGCCCAAAACAGGTTCTGGCGGAGGGTGCTATAGGTGCGCCGGGCGATGTCGATGGCCTGGGGCACCAGGCGCAGATCGCCGCGCATCAGGGTGATGGGTGCCGCCTCCATGGCCACGTCGGTGCCGGTGGCCATGGCCATGCCCACGTCGCGCCGCCAGGGCCGGGCATCGGTTGAGGCCGTCGCCCACCATGGCCAGCACTTCGCCGCGCTCACAGCGCTGCTGGATTAGCGCCGCCTTTTGCTCCGGCAACACCTCGGCATACACCTCATCCATGGCCAGCTGGCTGGCCACCTGCCGGGCGGCGGATGCATGATCACCACTCACCAGCAGGGTTCGGATCCCCATCTGCTGCAAGCTGGCGATGGCGGCAGCCGCCTCGGGTTTGAGGCTGTCGCCAAACGCCAGCCAGCCCAGGATCTGGCCTGACTGCAGGTTGGCCAACCAGGCCAGCGTGCGCCCCTGCTGCCGTTGGGCCACCACCTCCGCCAGGCTGGGCACGCTCAGCCCTGCATTGAGCAAGGCCTGCTCGTTGCCCAGCAGGAAGTGGCTCTGCGCCACCCGCCCCTGCACCCCCAGCCCGGCCAGGGCCTGGATCTGCTCCGCCGGCGCAGGCCAAGGGCTCACCTTGGCGAGCACCGCCCGGGCCAGGGGATGCTCGCTGCCTTGTTGCAAGGCGGCCGCCAGCGTCAGCAGCGCCTCATCCGTGCCCTGCAGCGCCTGCCAAGCCAGCAGCCGCGGCCGGCCCTGCGTCAGGGTGCCCGTCTTGTCGAAGGCCACAATACTGATCTTGTGGGCCTGCTCCAGGGCGACGGCATCTTTGATCAGGATCCCCTGCCGGGCGGCGATCCCGGTGCCCGCCATGATGGCGGTGGGGGTCGCCAGCCCCAGGGCGCAGGGGCAGGCGATCACCAGCACGGCCACGGCGTGCAGTATGGCCGCACTCAGATCGCCGGCCAGCGTCCACCACAGCAGCAGAGTCAGCAGGGCGATGGCCAGCACCAGGGGCACAAACAAGGCGCTGATCCGGTCGGCCAGCCGCTGTACCGGTGCCTTGCCGGTCTGGGCCTGCTCCACGGCGGCGATGATCCGGGCCAGGCGGCTCTGGGCTCCCAGGGCCGTGACCGTCAGGATCAGCAGGCCGCTTTGATTGATGGCGCCGCCGGTCACAACATCGCCGGGACCGCGGCTCACCGGCAGGCTCTCGCCGGTGAGCAGGCTCTCATCCAGGGCACTCTCGCCTTGCTCGATCCGGCCATCCGCCGGCACCCGCTCACCCGGGCGCACCTTGAGCCTGTCGCCCAGGCGCAGGCCCGATACCGGCACCCGCTCCTCCCCCGTTTCGGTCAGGCGGCAGGCCAGCTCGGGCCGCAACGCCTGCAAGGCCCGGATGGCAGAGCTGGTCTGGTGCTTGGCCCTGGCCTCCAGGTGCTTGCCCAGCAGCACCAGGGTGATCACCACGGCAGAGGCCTCAAAATAGAGATGTTGCTCCCCCTGCCACAGCAGATAGACCGACAGCCCGTAGGCGGCGCTGGTGCCCAGGGCGATCAGCAGATCCATGTTGCCACTGCCGGCGCGCAGGGCGCGCCAGCCGGCCCGGTAAAAGCGGGCCCCCAACCAAAACTGTACCGGGGTGGCCAGCAGCCATTGCCACAAGGGATGGGGCAGCCAATGCCAGCCCACCAGGGCGCCGAGCATGGGCAGGGCCAGCGGCAGGCTCAGCAGCGCCGCCAGGGCCACGGGCCACCAGAGAGGCCAGCCGTGCTGGGCGCTGCCACCGGCCCCGCCTCCGCTGTCTGCGGCCAGCGGGGTTCAAAGCCCGCCCGCCGCACCACCTCGTCGATCTGTTGCGTCGGTAGCCCGGCCAGCACACTGAGCTGGGCCCGCTCGGTGGCCAGATTGACGCTGACCGAGAGCACTCCAGGGCTCTGCGCCAGCACCCGCTCCAATCGTGCGGCGCAGCTGGCACAACTCATGCCGCCGATCCCCAGGCTCAGCGGCTGGCTGGCTACCTCAAAGCCCGCCTGGGTGATGGCGTCGAACACCGCCGGCAAGCTGGCCGCATCGGTCAGCCAGAGGCTGGCCTGCTCGGTGGCCAGATTGACCCTGGCCTGATTCACCCCGGGCAGGCTACTGAGCCGGCGCTCGATGCGGTTGGCACAGCTGGCGCAGGTCATGCCGCGGATGGGGATCTGATATGGGGAGGGGCTGGCTGTGTGCATGCTTGTCTGTCCTGTTGCTGCGCCGTCTGGGTGAAACCAGCGCAAAACCTTAACCTGTATGTCAAGGATGAACCTTACCACACTGTCAAGGTCAAGCCGGGCACGGCAAGAAAACCCAAAAGGCGTCACCAGGACGCCTTGAGATGGCTTATCTGCATCACTCCAGGCGGGTGAGCATGCTCTCGTCGTAGGCCACCAGGGGGGCGCCCTGCTGCAGCCGGGCCACATAGTCCGGGTTGGCGATAAGCGGCCGGCCGATGGCCACCAGATCAAAACGGCCGGCGCCGATGGCCTCAGCGGCCGACTGCGGGTTGTAGTTACCCACCCCCACCAGGTGGCCGTCATAGCG
>JAJOIN010000077.1 GCA_021209335.1 Aeromonadaceae bacterium | reverse complement strand
CCTCCCTTACAAGGAGGGGGTCACAGGTTCGATCCCTGTAGCGTCCACCAAAGTTTTACTTTGGGTCGTTAGCTCAGTTGGTAGAGCAGTTGACTCTTAATCAATTGGTCGAAGGTTCGAGCCCTTCACGACCCACCAAATACCCGGACGCTTAGCTCAGCCGGGAGAGCACCTCCCTTACAAGGAGGGGGTCACAGGTTCGATCCCTGTAGCGTCCACCATCTATTTGGGTCGTTAGCTCAGTCGGTAGAGCAGTTGACTTTTAATCAATTGGTCGCAGGTTCGAATCCTGCACGACCCACCAAGAACAAGAAGCCCGCTTTCGCGGGCTTTTTTATGTTCTTAGTTTTCCGAGATGTGATTCCAGTGCTGCAACTTGCAGTTGCAGCCTGTCACTGCCCTGGTGGGCACGTGTAGCCATTTCAGTCAGTGCTGAGGCGGCATCGCCGATCTGGGTCAGGTTCTTATTGATCTCTTCACTGACCGCGCTTTGTTCTTCTGCCGCTGTGGCAACCTGGGTGATATGGTCGTGCATGGATTGGATCTGGGCCACGACTTCCAACAGGCTATCAAAGGCAGTGTTAGCCAATTGCACAGTTTCATCTGCACGGCTTACGCCCTTGTTGATGATCTGGCTGGTGTTTCCTACTTCACTTTGCAGTGTGCTGATGAGCTGGCCGATCTCATCGGTAGAGCTTCGCGTCTTACTCGCTAGGGCCCGGACCTCATCTGCCACCACCGCAAAACCCCTGCCCATTTCACCGGCTCGTGCAGCCTCAATCGCAGCATTAAGGGCGAGCAAGTTGGTCTGATCAGAGATGGCTCGGATCACATCCAGGATCCTGCTGATATTGTCACTGCTGATGCTAACTTGGCTGATAGCCTTGTCTGCGGTGGTCATATCGCCGGCAAGTCGTCCGATAGCCTGCTTGGTTTGCTCCAGGCTATGCTGGGCATGGTGGGTTCTGCTCGTTGCCTGTTCGGCCTCTGTGGCGGTTAAGGCGGCATAGCGTGCAACATCCATGGCGGTGGTACTCATCTGCTGCATCGCTGTCACGACACTGTCTATTTCGCGGTACTGCACTGCCACACTTTGGTTGATGTGATTTGCAATTGCGCCGATTTGTTCTGCCTCACCAGAAACTTGATGCTCAACTGTTTTGAGCTCTGCAACCATATCGCGGAGTTTGTTAATGAAACGGTTGATGCTATGTGAGAGATCGATCAGCTCAGCATGCGTATGCACCACGACGCGCTGGGTCAGATCCCCGTCTGTGCTGCTAAGGGCTGCTACATGCGAGGTGATCATACGTAATGGCTTGGCGATGGTACTGAGCAACATGATGAGCAGGGTGAGGGCGACCAGGGTAATGATGCCACCTAAGATGATCTGCTTGATACCAACGCCCTTGACCAGGCTATTGAGATCTTCGGATATAGCATCCGCAGGCTGAAGCGCCACAGCGCGTGGTACAGAAATCAGCAATAACCAGGTTTGTTCTGCCACAGGGATCCGGATTGGATAGCGAACCAGCAATTCAGCAGGGCGGTTCAGGGCGCTGTCAGCGCTGTTTTGCAGGCTCTGCCAGCGCTGGTATTCCTCGTCTGGTAGTTCGCTCAGGGGCCGTCCTAATAAATCTGGGTGCCGGTTGCTGCCGACGATGAGTTGTTTGCTGCTTAGCAGCAACACCTCGGCTTGTCCAGCATAAAGGGCTTTGGCCAGGTTCACCGTCTGCTGCTGAAATAGCGGCAGGTTGAGATCCACACCGGCGATTCCGATGAATTGACCATTTCGCTTCAGTGGCACCGTCAGGCTGGTCATCAATTCCTGCTGCCCTGGACTGATTTCGTACACGTAGGGCTCCATCAGGCAAGGTTTGCCTTGCTCTTTACCACACAGGTACCATTCCCCGTTGCGAATGCCAAATTCATTGAGGCTGGTATCATATTTGCCATCACTCGCGGCTTGATCGACGGTTTGCTGTGTCGTGTTGCCCTCTTCGTCGCGGGTAAAATAGAGCTCAAGTGTTCCCTTGCCCTGGACGGAGTGACTGGCCCCTTGTTGCCAGTTGCCATCATCATCTGTATACCCATTGGGTTCAAACTGCGCATAGATGGAGCTGATGTTAGCTTCGTGACGAATGATGCCTTGTAAAAGAAGCTCTACTTGCTGTCTTGTCGGTGCTTTATCTGGTCGAGCTACTCCTTCTGCTAGCATACCTGCCACAGTCAGTGGTACCCGGTAGGCCTGATTGATAAAGGTGGCAATTTGTTCGCCATAGCGTCCGGCCTGGCCGGCTAGCCGTTGGCTGATTTCACTTGTTAATGCCTCCTGGGTTTTGCTCACTATCTCATGATTGGCCTTTTGTAAGCCAAACCACAAAAATAAGGTCGTCAGTAGGCTGCTCAGTAGCAAGATGGCAGTGACAAACAGCAACAGCTTGTTTTTCAGTGATAACTCCTTCATGACACATCCTTGACCTTGGCATCAGTAGTTAAATCCTAGCCAATGGTTTGATAGGTTGCCGACTACTCCTGCCTGAATCCTTGGGCTAGCACTCTTGAGCAGGTATAATTCGCCGACCTGGGCCATGTCAGAGGTAATTAACGGATGAGCCAAATTTCTGTCGCCGAGATGGAGTACCCATTTCCGCCCAAACCGGCCCCATTGACGTCGCAGCAGCAGGCTGATTATCGCGATAAGATCAAGGTACTGCTTAAGTCGCGTGATGCGGTGCTGATTGCTCACTACTATACAGACCCACAAATCCAGGCTTTAGCCGAGGAGACAGGGGGTTTTGTCGGGGACTCGCTTGAGATGGCCAAATTTGGTCAGCAGCATCCAGCCAAAACACTGATCGTGGCCGGAGTTCGTTTCATGGGTGAAACCGCCAAGATCCTGAGTCCAGAGAAACAGGTGCTGATGCCCACCCTAAAAGCAGAGTGCTCATTAGATTTAGGCTGTCCTGCTGATGAGTTCTCCGCTTTCTGTGATGCCCATCCTGAGCATACTGTGGTGGTGTATGCCAATACGTCCGTGGCGGTGAAAGCAAGAGCGGATTGGATTGTGACCTCCAGTATTGCTGTGGATTTGATCGAATACCTTGATGGCTTAGGTAAGCCCATCATCTGGGCGCCAGATAGGCATTTGGGGGCCTATATAGCGAATAAGACAGGGGCAGATATGCTGCGTTGGCAGGCGGCTTGTATTGTCCATGATGAGTTTAAGTCCAAGGCACTTCAACAGCTTAAAGTTCAGTATCCGGATGCGGCTGTATTGGTGCATCCAGAGTCACCGGCGGCCGTGATTGAAATGGCGGATGCAGTAGGCTCTACCAGTCAGCTGATCAAGGCAGCTCAGTCGCTTCCTCACAAACGCCTGATCGTCGCCACCGACCGCGGGATCTTCTATAAGATGCAGCAGGCCTGTCCTGACAAGGAGATGCTTGAGGCACCGACCGGTGGTGATGGTGCTACCTGCCGCAGCTGTGCTCATTGTCCCTGGATGGCCATGAATGGCTTGGTGGCGATCACTTCAGCCTTGGAAGAGGGGCAGGGACATGAGATCCAGGTTGAAGAGACTCTTCGGCAAAAGGCGCTGATCCCATTAAATCGTATGCTCGCTTTTGCATCCGATTTGCAGCAAAAAGTCCAGAGTAATATTTAGCGCTAAACAGAGTTATGCCAGCCATAAGGATTGGCATAACTCATTGTTACGCTGTTTTGCAACCCACCGCTTAGTCGAGGTGGTACTCCTTTGAGAGTTGCGTTGCTAGCTGTTTGAAGATGTTGAATACGACTGTGGTGCGAGGCGTCGGCAGTCCGTTCTCATCCAAGAAATAGTCTCCCTTAAATACCAAGACATCTGCTTTTTGTTCTACGTCACTGGCCTGCATACCTTCCTGGTAGTCTTGATGTGCTTGGATGAGCTGATTGGCCTTTGCTAGTAGGCTGACTTTATCGATGGGCTGACGATTGTTCACCATAGATCTCCATTGGGATTTGCCTGTGGACTCTTCAATGTGCGTTGCCGTTCTGGCATCGACAATAAAAAACCGCCCGAAGGCGGTTTTTAGCCATTTTCAAAAAGCGCTTAGGGCTGGACAGTCACTTGCTTGGTGCCGGTGACTTCGATGTTCACGCGACGATCCGGAGCCAGACAAACGATCAACTCCTTGCGCTGTTTGATGCTATCACAGCTGCTACCGGTGACGGAGTCGGCTTCGCCACGACCCACTGCGGAAACCTTGTCAGCAGGAACACCTTTTTGTACGAAGAAGTCAGCAACAGTTTGTGCACGCTTCTCTGACAGGGCTTGGTTGTATTGCTCAGAGCCAATACGGTCGGTATAGCCGTAAACAACGATGGTGCCATCTGTCGGTTGTTCTGCCTTGATGTTAGCCAGCAGTTGCGTCAGTGCGGCTTGACCTTCGCTCTTCAATGAGGCCTTGTTGAAGTCAAACATGACATCAGAAGAGAGGGTGAAGGTCTTGGTTTCGATAACTGGCTCAGGTGCAGGCTCCGGTGCTGGCTCGGGAGCGGGGGCCGGCGCCACGTAAGTAGTGCGAGTTGGGTAGTATACGGCTTCCAGGCTCACGTTGTGGACGTTGGTGTTGCCGGTTGCGTTGTCGCCCAGATCTTGATAGATGCGGTACCGCAGTTGCAGATCCAGCGGATCGGATACGCGGTAGGCAGCGCCCAGACCAAATACGCCGTTAGTACCGTTATCACTGGTACCGAAGTTGTCGTTCTTCACATCGGAGAACATGACACCCAGCTCCCCCAAAACGGCAAACTTATCAGTCAATGGGTAACGGGGGATCACGGACAGGTTCACGCCGTTGGCACGGTAGGTATCACCATTGACCTTGGCGTCGCCCAGCCAGTTGTAACCGGCCTCCAGACCCCAGTACTGGTTGAAGGTGTAACCCCCAAACAGACGATAGGAGGTTGCGTTGTCGTCGGTGGGCAAGCCCAGGCCGTCGATATCGGCGTAGTTGCTCCAACCCAGGCCACCGCCCACAAAGGCGCCTTCGGCGTCGTCAGCTCGAACGCTTGATGCGAAGGTCAAGGCGGCGATGACGCTTGCCACCAGAGTAGATGCCACTGTCTTTTGCATTGTTATCTCCTCAACTTGGGAATACCGGCTTGGCCGGATTTGTGATGCGACCCACATTATCTGTCAGTGCAAAGCCACAAATAAAGAGGGGAACAAAAATAAAGTACTCATCTGGACAAACCGTCAGGTTGCCGTATGAGCCTTTCTCGATCTGATTCTAGACCACATCTATGATAGGGATCGATATTTTTTACCAACGAACGGCGCTAGGTTCAGGTTGAGTTAAGGGTGTGATGCATCTCTCACCAAGTGTCGGAGTGTGAGAGCGCTTTGGTTGCCAAATGGTTAGGGACTAGGTGTCAGCTGGTGCGGCATTGAATGGGTCTTATCTGACAGTTTTTACCTTGGAAGATTGAAATCTGACAACCTAATCTTGAGTTTGGATGGCAAAAAAGATCTCAATGAGTCCGTCGTTGGCGGGTTCGATGTGTTGAGGTTCCAGATGGCAAAGCAGGGTGAAATGGATCACAATATCAGAGGATGATTAATTGGTTTACCTGATATGTTTGACGGTTTAATATGCGCCCCGCCAGGGTGCTGGTTGAACCACAACATCAATAATAAAGACAGAAAAAAGACAAACGGAGCCGGATAAAACTGATACATGGCAATCACTACTAACCCTACGCGGTAAAACCGCTGGATGTGTGAGGAATCGTATGAATCCCAGCAATCTCTCCGTTGGACAGAAAATTCGTCAAATTCGTGAAACTATCGGTCTGAGCCGGCCTAAGTTTGCTGAGCTGTTGGGCGTGCCGCCCACCACGCTCAAGAATTACGAATTAGGCTATCGCGAAGTGGGGGGCGCCTTCTTGGTGTCTCTGGCTCATCAAGAGCAGCTTCACCCTTTCACGTTGTGGTTGTTGGCTGATAAGGTGGCGCCAGAAATTGGCCAGATCAGCCCGGAACAATACAGCAAGTAAACCAAGACAGCGTCACTCAAGGTGGCGCTTCTTTTGGGCCCCTCTTTATAGCCGCTACCCCCTGCCGATTTACCATCATTTTTAGCGTTTCATCAAGGGTTTGCGCCAGTTCTGCTCAGTGGCGGTTGGCCCCACCACCAGGCGAACCTGTGATAGCATGCACCTTATGTCTCTGAAGCTGTCAGGTTTATCATGCGCATCCTTCATACCTCTGATTGGCATCTTGGCCAGTCGTTTTACGGCAAGAGTCGGGCTGCCGAGCATCGGGCCTTTCTCGACTGGCTACTGGTGCAGATAGGACAGCTTGAGGTGGATGTTTTGCTGGTGGTCGGTGATATCTTCGATACCGGGACGCCGCCTAGCTATGCCCGCAGCCTGTATAACCGTTTCGTGGTCGCTCTCCAGCAGACGGGTTGCCAACTGGTGATCCTGGGGGGGAATCATGACTCAGTAGCCACCCTGAACGAGTCCCGTGAGCTGCTGGCCTGCCTCAACACCCAGGTTGTGGCAGGACCGGCACCGGTGCAGACGCGCGTCCTGACGCTCCGGGATCGCCAGGGCCAGCCGAGAGCACTGTTGTGTGCCGTACCTTATCTGCGCCCCCGGGATCTGTTGTTATCGGAGGCTGGCGAGTCGGCTCAAGACAAGCAAATGGCCCTGCAACAGGCCTTGAGCAGCACCTATCTTGCACTCTATCAGGAGGCAGCCCTTCAGCAAGCCGCCCATCTTGCAGCGAGCGGGCGCAGGTTACCCATAGTGGCCACCGGACACCTGACATTGGTGGGGGCCAGTCGCAGCGAGTCGGTGCGCGATCTCTACATAGGCACGCTGGATGCCTTGCCATTGTCTGTGCTGCCTGAGTTTGACTACTTGGCACTGGGGCACATTCACAGGCCGCAGCAGGTTGGCGGCCGGGACACAGTGCGCTATTGCGGGGCTCCTTTGGCCATGAGCTTTGATGAGCTGGAGCAGGTCAAGCAGGTGCTGCTGTTGGATTGGGCCCAGGATGCGCCTCTGGCAATCAGGCCTTTACCCGTGCCTGTCTGGCAACCCATGGCTCGTTTGAGCGGTGATGTCGCAGCCCTTTGTAGCCAGTTGGCAGACTTGAGCGTACCCGCGGGGCAGCGGCTATGGCTGGATCTGGAGGTGACTGAGCAAGGCTATCTTGGCGATCTGCAGGCGCGGATCGAGCAGGTGTGTAGCCGCTTGCCTGTGGAGGTGTTGCTGCTGCGGCGGGTACGGGCGCCTGACCCTCTCTGGCAAGGGCCGGCGACTGAAACCTTGAGCGAGCTGACACCCCAGGAGGTGTTTGCTCGACGCTTGGCGCAAGAGGCGAGTCTGGCCGCAGAGGCCCAGGCTGGACGCCGCCAACGGCTGACGGACCATTTCACTCAGGTGCTGCAGGAACTTGAAGATCCGGCGCAGGAGACGATGGAATGAAAATACTCAGCTTGCGGCTGAAGAACCTGAATGCCTTGCGGGGGGAGTGGAAGATAGATTTTCGCCAGCCCCCCTTTGCCGGCGGCGGCCTGTTTGCCATCACAGGTCCCACCGGCGCCGGCAAGAGCACTCTGCTCGATGCCATCTGCCTGGCCTTGTATCACCAGACACCGCGGCTGCAGGTCAGCCCCACTCAGAACGAATTGATGACCCGCCATTGTGCCGAATCGCTGGCCGAGGTGGAGTTTGAGGTCAAGGGGGTGGGGTATCGGGCCTTCTGGAGTCAGCGGCGCGCGCGCCTGCAGCCGGATGGCAATCTGCAGCCTCCCCAGGTGGAGCTGGCGCGGCTGACCGATGGCCAGATACTGGCGGACAAGGTGCGGGACAAGCTGGAGGCGGTGGCCAGCCTCACCGGTCTCGATTTTGCCCGCTTCACCAAATCCATGTTGCTCTCCCAGGGCGAGTTTGCCGCCTTCTTGCATGCTCCGGCCAATGAGCGGGCCGAGCTGTTGGAGGAGCTGACCGGTACCGAAATCTATGGTCGCCTCTCCTGCGCCGTGTTTGACAAAAGTAAACAGAAGAAGGAGGCCTGTGACACCCTGCAGGCTCGTCTGGAGGGCGTATCCCTGTTGCCGGAGGCGGCGCGCCTGGCCCTGCAGGCCGACCTGACCGCTCAGCAGCAGCAACTCACCCAGTTACAGCAAGCGCTGGGAGCAGTACGGCAAGCCAGCCAATGGTGGCAGGATTGGCGGCGAGCCGAGCAGCAACGGCAGCAGGCTGAGCAGGCCCTGGCGACCCTGGCGCAACAAGAGTCTGAGGCGGCACCGCAACTGGCTCGACTGGCCCAGGATGAGCCGGCGCAGAAGTTGATGCTGGACTACGGCCGCTGGCAGGAGCAGCAGACGCGGGTGCAGCAACAGTCAGAATCGCGGGAGGCATTGGCCTTGCGGCAGCAGGCGCTGGCCCAGGCGTCTGCTACGCAGGCGCAGACGGTTGAACAGGCGCAGGCGCGGCTGCATCAGGCCCAGGCGGCGTTTCAAGCCCGACAGACCTTGATCGAGCAGGAGTTGCTGCCGTTGGAACTGGCGTATCAGGGACTGACTGAGCAGCAGGCGGTGCTTGTCAAGGACGCAGAGCAAAGCGAGACGGCCTGTCGCGAGCAGGCCCAAATGGTGGCCGCGCTTGAGCAGCAGCAAGCGGCGAGCCAGCAGGTTATCCGGGAGCTGGAGGCAGAGCTGACCCCCTTGCTGCCTCTGGCGCCCTTATCGGATCGCTTGCCGCTGTGGCAGTGGCAGCTTGAGCAGCAGCAGCAGATGGCGGTGGATCTGCAGGAGCTGACAGCACGGCGGGCCACCCAGACTGCCCGGCTGCGGCAGTTGGCGGCTGAAGGTGCGCCGCTGCACCAGGCGTTGTCGTCGGCGCAGGCCGCGACGGCCGACGCCCTGGCGGCCTTGCGCCAGCTTCAGGGGCAGGGTGAATCCCCCGAAGCCGGCGAGCCGCTGTTGTTGGCACAGCAGGCGGCGCAGCAACGGCAGGCCCGCCTGCTGCAGCTGCCACCACTCCAGGTTCGGTATCAGCAGCTGCAAGAGCAGGCTTGTCAAGGGGCGGCACAGCAGGCCGAACGCCAGGCGCGTCTGACGGCATTGACACAGGAGCGGGATGCGCTGCGGGAGCAGTATCGTCAGCAGCAGCAACACTGCCAGGCCCTGGCGCAGCGTCAGCATGACATCCAGGCCGCCGCCCAGCTGGCGGCCCTGCGCCAAGCCTTGACGCCCGGCTGTCCCTGTCCGGTGTGCGGTGCCACCGAGCATCCGTTGCCCCAGGTGGCGATCAGTCAATCCCATGCCGATCTGGAGGCCGAGTTGGCCTCGGCGCAGCAGCAACTGCAGGCACTCAAGGATAGTGGTAATGCCTTGAGCACCGAGCTCAAGTGGTTGGCCGAGCAGCAGGAGCAGGAGGCCGCCAGAACGCCGGCCTGGCAAGGCGAACTGGCGGCCCTGGCGCAACAGTGGCAGCGGCTGCGGCCGGAGGATCTGAACCTGGGGTTGGAAGAGCGTGCCGGTCTGGATGAGGCTTTGGCCCAGGCCACCGCCGCGTTGCAACACAGCGAGCAGGCGCTGCGCCAATGGCAGCAGTGGCAACAGGCGTTATTGCAGGCGGAGCGACGCTTAGGTGCCGCGCGCCAGCAGGAGCAAGGGCTGCAGCAGCAGTGGGATCAGTTGTCGGCGCAGCAGGCGCAGCTCACCCAGCAGCAGGAGGCCCTGTTGCTGCAGGAAAGGGCGCAGCAGCAGTCGCTGGAGGAGGCCAAGACGCAATTGGCTCAGGCATTGGCCAAGGTCGGGCTGAGCATGCCTGCGCAGGCGCCACTAGGCTGGCTGGCCGATCTGCAGCTAGGGGTGACACGGTTGCAGGCACTCCAGCAGCAATTGCAGGCGGCGCGGTCACAGCTGGCGGCGCAAGCGGCCGAGCTGTCACTGCAACAGGCCCGCCTGTCCCAGTTGCAGGCCGAGCAGGCCCGCCAGGCGCAACGGCTCGGCGCGCTGAGCGAACAACGGCAGGACTTGCTGGCGCGCCGGCAGGCGCTGGTGGGAGCGGCCAGCATAGACCAGCTCAAGGCGGAGTCCCAGGCGCAGCTGCAGCAGGCCGAGGCGGATGTCCAAACCGCCCGGCATGCCTTGACGGCGGTTCAGACCGAGCAGGATCGACTGCAGGGGCAGTGGCAGGCGGCTTGCCAGGCCACTGAGCAGGCTGAGCAATTGTTGGCGCAACGCAGGCAGCAGTGGCAGGCGGCGCTTGACGCCTCCCTGTTTGCCGATGAGGCGGCCTTCCTGGCGGCCTGTCTGCCTGATGAGGTGCGCCAGCAGCTCCAACAGCTCAGACGCCATCTCGAAACCCAGCGCCTGGCGGCCCAGGGGCGGCTGGCGCAGTGTCAGGCGGGGCTGGATGCCCTGTCCGCCGCCCGGCCGACAGACTTGCAAGACCCGGCGGCGCTGGCCGAGCAGCTGGCGGCGCTGGAGGCCCAACAGGGCGAGGTGCAGCAACGGCTGGGCAATGCCAGGAGCGGCTGGCGGCGGACACGGAACGCCGCCAGACCCATGGTCGCTTGCTGGCCGAGTTGGCCCAGGCGCGGGAGCTTTACGACGAGTGGGCCCAGCTCAACCAGCTGATCGGCTCCAAAGAGGGGGACAAGTTCCGGCGCTTTGCCCAAGGGCTGACCCTGGAGCATCTCATCACCCTGGCCAACGCTCAGCTCAGCCGGCTGCATGGCCGTTATCGCCTGGAGCGCAAACCCGGCGAGAGCCTGGAGATGCGGGTGGTGGACACCTGGCAGGCGGATGCCCAGCGGGACACCAAGACCCTCTCCGGCGGCGAGAGCTTCCTGGTGAGTCTGGCCCTGGCCTTGGCCTTATCCGAGTTGGTCAGCCACAAGACCAGCATCGACTCCCTGTTCCTGGACGAAGGCTTCGGCACCCTGGATAACGAGACCCTGGAGGTGGCGCTGGATGCCCTGGATAACCTCAACGCCTCGGGTAAGACCATCGGCATCATCAGCCATGTGGCGGCCCTCAAGGAGCGGATCCCGGTGCAGATCCAGGTGAAGAAATTGCCGGGACTGGGCATCAGTCAGCTGGCGTCTGCCTATCGGGTGACGGAGCGTTCGGGCGTGAGCGCGGCAGGGGGCCCGCAGGAGGGGCTTGATTGACGCCGGTCAGACAGGGCGGCATGTGATCCTGACGACATAACCGGTACAAAGCCCGAGGAGGGGGATCGCCCCCTTTCGGTAAGGCTTGTTGTCAGGCGGCGTTTCCTGTTAATTATCTGGTAATTAAGCAGTACCTCAGCCAGTTCAGGAGTCGCCCATGCCCGCCGTGGATCTGTTTGCCGTCTCGTCAGATCGGCAGTTCGTCCTGCTCAAGGCGCGTCCCATTCGTGAGGCCGTCGACGAGACGCGCCTGCGTCAACTGCTCGCCGAGTCACCTTATCGCCTCTACAAGGTGAATGACGCCGGTATTCGTGAGGCCGTCGAGGCGCTTAACGAGACCCTGACTCATCCCGATTGCAAGGCCGCTCTGGGCAGCTCCAAGATAGTGCTGGCCCAGCGGCTCGATGCCCAGCTCACCATAGAGGTGGCCGAAGATCGCATGAGTGCCGAGGCGACCCTGGTGGCGGCCTTTGGTGGCCGCAGTCTGAGCCGGGCCGATCTGGAACACGCGATCCAAGAGGCCGGCATCTGCCGCGGGGTGGATGAGACTGTGCTGGACAGCCTGGTGACCACCATGGCCAAGGCGCCGCCGGGCAAACGCATCAACTGGTTGCTGGCCCAGGGGCGCGAACCCGTCAAGGGGCAGGATACCCGCTTCATTCCCAAGGTGGCCACCAGTCGGGCCATGATGCCCCAGCAGGTGGAAGGCAGTGCCGACCGGGTGGATCTGCGCAACCTGGGGGCCATCACCACGGTCACGGTCGGTCAGGTGCTGATGGTGCGGCAGCCCTTCACCCAGGGGACGCCCGGTTTTTTGGTGACCGGCGAGGAGCTGCCTGCCGAGCCGGGCAAGGATGCCCAGTTCAGTCCCGGCAAGGGCACCCAGATCAACCCCGATAACCCCAATCAGCTGTTGGCCATCCAGGAAGGCATGCCCATCGCCCAGGACAGGGGCATGCAGGTGGATGAGGTGCTGGTGATCAAGGTGGTGGATGCCCGCTACGGCCATGTGAACTTCACCGGCAGCGTGGTGATCAGCGGCAACGTCTGCGAAGGCATGCAGGTCAAGGCCGGTGGGGACATCAATGTGGCAGGCTTCGTGGAGTCCGCCAGCCTGGAGGCCGGTGGCGACATAGTGGTGGGCCGCGGCATCATAGGGCATCAACAAAACGGGGTGGGCCAGAGCTGCTCCTGTGTGGTGCGGGCGCTGGGCAACATAGGCGCCAAGTTTGTCCAGTACGCCCAGCTGAGTTCCGACAAGGACGTGCTGGTGGAAAGCCAGATGCTGCACAGTCAGGTGACGGCCCTGGGCTCGGTGCGGGTGCTGGATCCCGGTGGTCGCAAGGGCACTCTGGTGGGGGGGCGCATCCAGGCCGGCGAGCAGATCGAGGCGGCCATCCTGGGGGCCCAGGCCGACAACAGCACAGAGCTGGTGATCGAGGGCATCTTCGGCGCCTTGAAGAAGCAGCAAAAGGGCATTCAGATGCAGGTGGCCAATACCCAGGATGTGATCAAACAGGTGGAGGAGGCCCACAGCAAGCTGGTGCTGATGCCCGCCGGCCCCAAGAAGGAGGAGCTGATGGTGAAGCTCACCGCCACCCTGGAGCATCATCAGGCCCAGCTGGCCGAACACGAGGCACGCTTGGCGGGCAACAAGTCGCAGCAGGAGACCTTCCTGGCTAGCGCACGGATCCTGGCCAGGCAGAAGTTTTTTAGCGGCCTGCGCATGGAGATCGCCGGTAAGAAGCTCACTACCCAGCGCGATGGCGGGCCCAGCCAGATCCAATGCATCGACGGCAAGCTGGAGATCAATCCACTCTAAGCCTGTCGCTAGGATAAAAAATCCGGAGGCCTGGGCCTCCGGTGTTGTGTCGCGCAGGGCCAGCCTGCGCTTACTCTTCGTCATCCTCGTCTTCACTGGCCACCCGGGAGACCGGCAGGTAAATCTCCACCCTGTCCCCTTCCTTGAGTTGGGTATCGGGGGTGCACAACTTGCCGAAGATGCCGACGCGGTGGACTGTGGGATCCAGATCGGGGAAGCGGCCCAGCAGGGGCGAGGCCAGCAGGGCTTCCCCGGCGGTCACGGGCGCAGGTAGGTCCAGCTGAAACCAGGCGCCCTGTTCTCCCCGGGCATGGGCGACACTCACTCTCATGGCTGACATCCTCCAATGGCATTGGCCTGGGCGACGGGCACGGCCGCTTTTTGCCGCCATCTGGCGCCCAGACGAATGGCGCTCAAAATGAGTCCAAACATGACAAATCCTCCCGGGGGCAGCAGCATCAGCAAAAAGCCGTCATAACCGGGTAGCAGGGTCAGCTCCATGAAGGTGAAATGGGGGCCCAGCAGCTCACTGGCGCCGGCGAACAGGGTGCCGCTACCCAACACTTCCCGGCAGCCGCCGACCACCACCAGCCCCAGCGTGAAGCCCAGGCCCATGAACAGACCGTCCACCGCCGCCGCCAGGGGCGCATGCTTGGTGGCAAAGGATTCGGCCCGTCCCAGGATGGCGCAGTTCACTACGATGAGGGAGATGAACAGCCCCAGCACCTTGTGCAGCTCATGCAGCCAGGCGTTCATGGCCATGTCCACCAGGGTCACCAGGGAGGCGATCACCAGGGTGAAGATGGGAATGCGCACCTGGGGCGGCACTATCTGGCGGATGCAGGAGATGAGGATGTTGGAGCACATCAGCACCAGCGCCGTGATGAGTCCCATCCCCAGGCCATTGGTGGCACTGGTGGTCACCGCCATCAGGGGGCACATGGCCAGCATCTGGGTAAAGATGACGTTGTTACGCCACAGGCCGTCGCGTATCAGGTTGAGGTAAAAATTCATGGTGGTTACTCCTTGCTGTCCAGCAGTGCGGCGCTGTGCTTGGCAAACAGGGTCAGGCTCTCATGCACCCCCTTGACCACGGCGCGGGGCGTGATGGTGGCGCCGGTGAAACCGTCGAACTGGCCGCCGTCCTTCTTCACATGCCAGCCCGTCTCGTCTGGGTTCCCCAGGGAGAGGCCGGCAAAGCCCAGGATCCAGTCACTCTTGTTGGTCTGGATCTTGTCTCCCAGCCCGGGGGTCTCGGTGTGGCTGAGCACCCGCACCCCGGTCAGCACCCCGTGGGCATCGATGCCCAGCAGCAGGCGGATGGGGCCGCTATAGCCCTGGGTCTCGGCAAACAGGGCCACGGCGGTCACCTCACCGCCCTTGCGGGCGCGAAAGCCGGTAACCGTCTGGCCGTCGAGGGTCAGGGAGAAGGGTTCCTGACTGGGCACCCCATCATACAGCTCGGCCGGGATCACCTGATCCAGCAGCTTCTGGGTGTCCTCCTGGGTGCGCAGGGCGATCAGCGGGGCGGTCAGGTGGGCGCCAGTGGCCACCAGCACACAGACCAGCAGGGCAAAGCCCCCCAGCAGCAGCCCCATGAAGTGGGGTTTTTGCTTCCAATCCAGGGTGGTGGTGCTCATGCCTGCTCCTCCTTGCGAACCTTGTGGCCGTAGATGGTGGGGCGGGTGAAGTGGTCAATCAGCGGTGTGGCGCCATTCATGATCAGCACCGCAAAGGCCACGCCCTCAGGGAAGTTACCGAAGGTGCGGATGACGAACACCAGGAAACCCAGCCCGGCGCCAAACCACAGCTTGCCCCGGCTGCTGGTGGGGCTGGTGACCGGATCCGTGGCGATGAAGAAGGCGCCCAGCAGCAGACCGCCGCCGGTCAGTTGGCTCAAGGGATCCGGCAACAAGGTGGGATCCATCCACCACAAGGCAGTGGCGGGCAGCAGGGCGCCCAGCAAGGTGGCCACCGGCACATGCCAGCTGAACACCTGCTGCCAGATGAGCCAGAGGCCGCCCAGGATCAGCAGCAGGGCCGAGGTTTCCCCCATGCTGCCACGGGCGGTGCCCAACCATTGGCCCACCAGGCTCAGGCTCAGATGACCGCCCTCCTTGAAACCGCCCAGCAGGGTGGCGCCGGAGTGACCATCCACCCCGGCGGTATACCAGTGCCCATCGTAGAAGGCGGCCGGATCCACCCAGTGGGTCATCTGTACCGGGAAGGCGATCAGTAGCACCACCCGGGCCAGCATGGCGGGGTTGAAGGGGTTCTGCCCCAGACCACCGTAGATCTGCTTGCCAAACAGGATGGCGATGGCGGTGCCCAGGGCGCCTAGCCACAGGGGCAGGTGGGGGGGCAGGCTCATGGCCAGCAGCAAACCGGTGAGCAAGGCGGCACCGTCGTTGACGCGGCCTTCGGCTTGCGGGTTGAGCTTGCGGCACAACCCTTCGCACAGCACGGCGGTGAGCAGGCAGGTGATGAGCAGCAGCAGGGCGGGGACGCCAAATTGCAGCACCCCCAGCAAGGCGGCTGGCAGCAGGGCCAGTATCACCTTGAACATCAAAGTGGGGATGCTGATCCCCTCGTGGGCATGGGGCGCGCGTAGTGTCATGAGGCCTCCTCAGTGGAACGGCGAGATGTACGACGGCCTTCGGCGCGACCCTCGCCTCGGGCAGGTTTGGCGGCC
>JAJOIN010000117.1 GCA_021209335.1 Aeromonadaceae bacterium | reverse complement strand
CACCGCCAGCCCCAGGGCCCGGGTCTGCATGGCGGCCCAGATAACCCAGTCTCGCCCCGCCAGCAGGGGGCGGCATACCGGCGCCGGTGCCAGATGCCGATGGGGCCGCTCCAGCAGATCCGCCGGCCCCCCCAGGGCGGCCACCATGCGGCCAAAACACTCGGCGGCGGCACCGCTCTCCAGCACTCCCTCCAACCAGGCGCGGGCCTGCTCGCGATCGCAGGCCAATCCGCCGCTGTGCAGCAGCTCGGTGCCCAAGGCCAGGATCACCTGATGCAGACGCTCGGGTCTGGCCTCGCCCTTGAGATAGCGGATGGCCTCCCAGATCTCCAGGCCGTTCCCGGCGCTGGGCGCCAGCAGCTGGTTCATGTCGGTGAGCAGGGCCCGGGTGCGGCAACCGGCACCGTTGGCCACGCTGACGATGGCCCGGGCCAGCTCGAGGGATTTGTCGTAGCTGGGCATGAAGGCACCAGAGCCCACCTTGACGTCCATCACCAGTCCCTGCAGGCCGGCGGCCAGCTTCTTGGACAGGATGGAGGCGGTGATGAGGGGAATGGACTCGACGGTGGCGGTGACATCCCGCACCGCATAGCAGCGCTTGTCCGCCGGTGCCAGATCGGCACTCTGGCCGACGATGGCCACCCCCACCTCCTGCACCACGGCCCGCAGGCGTTCCACGCTCACCGAGGTCTGGTAATCCGGGATGGCGTCGAGCTTGTCCAGGGTGCCGCCGGTATGGCCCAGACCACGGCCGGAGATCATGGGCACATAGGCGCCGCAGGCCGCCAGCATGGGGCCCAGCATCAAGGAGGTGCCGTCCCCCACCCCGCCGGTGGAGTGTTTGTCCAGCACGGGGCCCTGTAGCCCGGGCCAGCTCAGCACATCGCCGGAGTCGCGCATGGCGCAGGTCAGGGCGATGCGCTCCGCCTCGTCCATGTCGCGAAAGAAGATGGCCATCGCCAGGGCGGCGATCTGCCCCTCGCTGATGCTGCCATCCGCCACCCCGGCCATGAAGGTGCGGATCTCCACCTCGTCCAGCCGCTGCCCGTCACGCTTGCGGCGTATGGTCTCCTGCGCCAGAAACATGCCCGCCTCCTACTGGGTTAGTAACCGCCGCCGGCCGGTTTATCCGCCAGCCCCAGGGTGGCCAGCAGGTTGCCCAGCAGGCTGGAGGCGCCGAAACGGAAGCGTTCGGCACTTACCCAGTCCGCCCCCAGGATGGACTCCGCCAGCGCGAGGAACTCGGCCGCTGCCGCGGCATCCTTGACCCCGCCGGCCGGCTTGAAGCCCACCGCCGGATTCTTGTCACGGATCACCTCCAGCATGATGCGGGCCGCTTCCAGGGTGGCGTTCACCGGCACCTTGCCGGTGGAGGTCTTGATGAAGTCAGCTCCCCCCTCGATGGCCAGTTCGCTGGCCCGACGGATCAGGGCCGGCTGCTGCAGCACGCCGGTTTCCAGAATCACCTTCAGACGCACCTTGGCGCCGCAAGCCGCCTTGCAGGCGCGCACCAGCTCCAGCCCCACTGTCTGGTTACCGGCCATCAGGGCTCGGTAGGGGAACACCACGTCCACCTCGTCGGCGCCGTAGGCCACGGCGGCACGGGTCTGAGCCACGGCGATCTCGATGTCATCGTCGCCGTGGGGGAAGTTGGTGACGGTGGCGATGGGCAGATCCGCCGCCCCCAGCTCCCGCAGCACCTTGCGGGCGGCGGGAATGAAGCGCGGATAGATGCAGATGGCGGCGGTGCGGCCGGCGGGGGTCAGAGCCTGCCGGCACAGGGCCGCCACCTTGGCGTCGGTGTCGTCGTCATTCAGGGTGGTCAAGTCCATCAGACCGATGGCGCGGCGAGCCGCTTGTTGCAAATCACTCATGTCTCACTCCGTTGGAATTGGCTGACCAGCCAAGTTGGATGTCAGATCCGGCCAAGCCGGATCCACCGTCTGGGCAGGGGCCCATCAGGAGAAAAAGCGGTCCACCAGCCAGTGGTATCCCAAAGCCCCCAGATAGACTCCCACTATGCCCATGACGCCGGAGAGCACGGGCGGCGCCGGTATGGGGAGCCGCAGCAGGGAAAATAGCACCCCGACCACCATACCGGCCACCAGGGCCAACACTAGCTCATTCATCCGCTACCTCGTGGCTCACCAAGTTATCCTGGGGAGGCAGGATAGTCATCCTGTCCTCCGGGTGTCTGCGAAGGCAAACGCTTTTTGCGCAAACGCGCCAGGCCTGACCCGGCAACGAAAAAAGGTCACGGCAAATGCCGTGACCCAGAGTATTACAAGGCCAGGAAGAAGCCCGCCAGGGTGGCGGACATCAGGTTGGACAGGGTCCCCGCCAACACCGCCTTGAGGCCGAAGCGGGCGATGTCGCCGCGACGATTGGGGGCCATGCTGCCCAGGCCACCCAGCAGAATGGCCACCGAGGAGAGGTTGGCAAAACCGCACAGGGCGAAGGAGATGATGGCTCGGGTCTGGTCGGAGAGCGGCTGCAGACCGGCGGCCAGCACCTCGGCGCCGTCCTTGAGGTAGGGCGCGAAGTTGGAGTAGGCGACAAACTCGTTCAAGATCAGCTTCTGACCGATGAAGGAACCGGCCACCGAGGCTTCACTCCAGGGGATCCCCAGCAGATAGGCCAGCGGCGAGAACAGCCAGCCGAGGATCAGCTCCAGGCTCAGCTCCGGCATGCCAAACCAGCCGCCAACGCTGCCAAACAGACCGTTCACCAGGGCGATGAGGCCGATGAAGGCCAGCAGCATGGCCCCCACATTCAAGGCCAGTTGCAGACCGGACGAGGCGCCGGCGGCGGCGGCATCGATGACGTTGGCCGGCTTCTCTTCTGCCACCTCGGCCAGATCCGCATCCTGCACCCGCTCAGGGGTGGTTTCCGGCATCAGCAACTTGGCGAACAGCAGCCCCCCGGGGGCGGCCATGAAGGAGGCGGCGATCAGGTATTCCATCTTCACCCCCATGGCGGCATACCCGGCCAGCACGGAGCCGGCCACCGAGGCCAAGCCGCCCACCATGATGGCAAACAGCTCGGAGTCGGTCATGCGGGCGATGTAGGGACGCACCACCAGCGGCGCCTCGGTCTGGCCAACGAAGATGTTGGCGGTGGCCGACAGGGATTCGGTACGGGAGGTACCCAGCAACTTCTGCAGGGCGCCGCCCAGCAGACGAATCACCCACTGCATGATCCCTAGGTAATAGAGCACGGCGATGAGGGAGGAGAAGAAGATGATCACCGGCAGCACCCGGAAGGCGAAGATAAAGCCCAGCCCGCTGCTGAAGGCCGCATCCCCCACCAGGCCGGCAAACAGGAAGTTGATGCCGTTCTGGCCGAAGGCAATCACGCTGCTCACCCCGTCGGAGAGCGCCTTGAGCACATCCTTGCCCACTGGCACATAGAGCACGAAGGCCCCCAGCGCCGCCTGAATGGCGAAGGCCCCGGCCACGGTACGCAGGCGGATGGCCTTGCGATTGCTGGAGAACAGTACGGCGATCAGGATCAGCGTCGCCATCCCCACCAGACTCATGATCAGACTCATTCTAGTTTCCTCTATCTAGCACCCAGGTCTCGTCCCCAACCGTCAGCATGGCGGGTCAACGTGGGGGCGCATTGTAGCGGCGCAAGTTCAGAATTTCGTCTCTAAAATCACATTTTTATCCTGTTTTTCTTGCAAATTTACTGCAATTTAAGGCGAAAACGATTTTCTTGAGCCTGCCGGGGCGTCATTTGTATCGAGCCCAATCTCCGGCAACGGTGGCAGGCGAAACAGACGGACGGCATTGGCATTGAGTTGCCGGGCCAGGTCATCCGGTTCATCACCCCGCAAGCTGGCCAGACAGTGCAGAACCTCGGGCAGGTACGCCGGCTCGTTCACCGCCCCCTGGCGACCGGCCAATGGCATGCTGGGAGCATCGGTCTCCAGCAACAGAGCCTCCGCCGGCATGGCCGCCAGGGTCTGACGGCTCTTGGCGGCGCGCGCATGGGTGATGACGCCGCCCACTCCCAGGCAGAAGCCCAGCGCCCAGAACGCCTCGGCCTCCTTAAGCGAGCCGGAGAAGCCATGGATCACGCCGCCGGCGCCGGCCGGTAGCGGCGCAGCAGCCCCAGCAGTTGGGAGTGGGTCTTGCGACTGTGCAGTATCAGGGGCAGCTCATGATCACAGGCCAGGTGGAGCTGGGCCTCCAGCACCCACTGTTGATCGGCCAATGGCGTGTCGATAAGCCCGTCCAGACCGCACTCGCCAATGGCCACCGGCGGCGGCGCCCCGGTTCGGCTGGCCAGTCGGTGAGCCAATTCCGCCAGCGGTGCCGTCGGCGAGGCGCCCAGGCTCCAGGGATGCAATCCCAGGGCGTAATAGAGCCCGGGAGTACGCGCCGCCAGCGCCACCAGGCCAGCCCAGTGGTTACCATCCACCGCCGGCACCAGCCAGCGCGTCACGCCGGCCGCCCGACTGCGGGCCAGCACCGCCGGCAACTGGTGCGCCAGTTCGGGCAGGTCCAGGTGCACATGGGTGTCGATGAGGGGCGGAATCGAGGGCATGCCGTTCTCCGGAGCTAAGGCGCACAAATAATCGATAACACACACGGCCTAAGCTTGCCTCAGGCTGACCGTGGCGGCAAATCGCTCCGCCCTGGGGCGGCCAACCGATCGCCTGGAGCACCACAGCCGGGTAGTTCAGCCCACGCGAGACAACACAACCCATTAACCTTTGCGTAACCTGTTGACAGGGATAACAAAAAATCACAGTGAGCCAGGAAGGAAAAAACGCTTTCAGTTATGGTATCAGCCTGGCGCCGGCCCCTGCTTGCGCACTGCCACTGGACGTTTGTTGATGATCATTCACACTCACCGCACCCGCCTGGAGATACTCTCCCCCCAGGACGCCCAACTGCTGCTGGACTATCAGTTGGCCAACCGCGACCACCTGGCACCTTGGGAGCCGGAGCGCCCTGCCGACTACTACCAGTTGGCCTACTGGCAGCAGCAACTGACCGCCTGGGCCGAGGCCTTCGTCGCCGGCCGGGAATACCACTTCGTCGCCTTGAGTCTGGATCGCCGCCACGTCTTGGGGCTCTGCCAGTTCACTGGCCTGCAGCATGGCGCCTTCGAGGCCTGCTACCTGGGCTACTCGATCGCCAAGGATCACGAAGGCCAGGGGCTGATGCGGGAAATCGTCCAGGCGGCCATCGGCTACCTGTTTGAAGAAACCAGCCTGCAACGCATCATGGCCAACTACATGCCAAGTAATGGCCGTAGCGGCCGCCTGCTGCGCCGGCTGGGCTTCGAGCGGGAGGGTTATGCCCGCCGTTATCTGAAGATAGCGGACCACTGGCAGGATCACCTGCTCACCGCCCTGCTGCGTGACGAGGCCTGAGCCTGACAGATCCAACAGGCAAAGGGCGATTCGTTACCAATTCAGCGACGTGCTGCTAGGGTCAAAGAGGTCGCTCGCGACCCGTTCCATCCCCCGCGACTGAGAATGTCCCTACCGGGACCGTCTGAGCCGATTGGGCCTAAGGTCTCTCGATAGGGCGGTTCTGCCCTGGTAGATGGGGCCTTGATGCCCCTGCTGCGCCCCGTCTTAGACGGGGCATTTTTTTGGCAAGACAACCCAGCGGCGGTGGCGCTAATGCAGCGTGATCTGACGCGCCAACAGCCGAAAATCAGCCTCGGATACGCTGTCGGCAAAGATCCACAAGCGGATCACCTGCTCACCCTCCAGATCCAGCCAGAGGAATCCCTGCCCGACCCGCGAACCATGCCCCAGGCGATACCATTGGCCCTGGTGGTGCAACTCCTGGCCACAGAGCACCAGCAGCAGTTGGCGATGATGCGCCTGGTAGAGGGAAACCACCAGGCTGATGCCCAGCGCCAGCAAGAACCAGAGCCAATAAGCCCCATGCAGCAGAGACCACATGGGCCAGCACAGCAGCAGATGCCCCACCAGCAAGAGGATTTGGTGCCAGCGGGAGGCGCCGACCCGTATCTTATGCTCTATGGAAGGCAAGAATGGCTCCTATAATCGACTGCAACTCCGGATCCGCCGGTGTCTCTCGGCGCAACAACCAGCAAAACAGCTCCAGATCGCTGCTGTGCAACAAGCGGGCAAAGGCCGATTGTGCCGCCGGCGACAACGCTGTGTAGACCTCATCCAAAAAAGGGGTCAACAAGGTATCCAACTCCAGCATGCCGCGCCGGCAGGCCCAGCGCAGTCGCGCCAATTCAGTTGCATCATTCATTGAGGTTCTCCTTAACCGGACGCCATGGTAACCGGGACAGGCAGGGCTGACAAACGCCCCCCGGCCCTCTACCATAGGGCATTCGCGCCGCCCTTGGCATTGCGCTTATCACAGTCTTATCGGGAGTCGTCATGTCCACACTGCCTTGCCTGCCCGCCAGCCCACACCACTACCCGCTGACGCGGTTGACCGCCCTGTCGTTGAGCGGTCCGGATCACCTTAGCTACCTGCAAGGTCAGGTCACCTGTGACGTTGCTGCCCTGCCGGTGGGCGGTCAGACCCTGGGGGGGCACTGCGATCCCAAGGGCAAGTTATGGGCCAGTTTCCGCCTGTTACGCCAACCGGAGCGCCTGCTGATGCTGCTGGAGCAGGATCTGCTGACGCGCCAGCTGCCGGAGCTGAAGAAGTACGCCATCTTCGCCAAGCTGACCATAGCCCCGCTCAGCGAACTGCCGCTATGGGGCCTGGCCGGCGCCGGCAGCGATGCCTGGATCGCCGAGCAATGGGGGCTGCATGACACTGGCCTGATTGAGGACGGCATGGCCTGCCGTCTGGCGGCGGATCGCTGGTTGCTGGCCGGGCTGGCGGTGGATCACAGCTTGCCCGCCGCCCCTGAGGCGGACTGGTGGGGCCTGGAGATCTTAGCTGGGTTACCGCACCTGAGCGCCATCCACCAGGGTGAATACATACCCCAGATGATCAACCTGCAGGCCTTAGGCGGCATCAGCTTTCACAAAGGCTGCTATACCGGTCAGGAGATAGTCGCACGAGCCAAGTACCGGGGGGCCAACAACCGCGCCCTGTATTGCCTGCAGGGCCAGGCCAGCCAACCCGTCTCGCCCGGTGATGCGCTGGAGCTGGCGCTGGAAGACGGGCACTGGAAGCGCACCGGGCTGGTGCTGGATGTCTGGCAGCAGGGCACTGATCTGCTGCTATCCGCCGTGCTACCGCAGGATCTGGCCCCCTCTGCCCGGTTGCGCCTCAAGCAGGATGAACAGAGTCAATTAACGCTGCGGTCCCTGCCCTACTCACTGGGGTAAGGCGGTACCGACAGGATCAGCAGATCCCCTCGCCCATGGGCCAACAGGCCGTGCATGGGCGAGCCAACCAGAAAGCTCAGCAGGCGCGCGTCCCGCCCCAGGATCAGCAAGGCCAGATCTGGATCCTCTGCGAATCGCATCAGTTCATGGGCCACGGAGCCCGTCACCACCTGCCACCCCACCACGACATCGCCATAAGCCAGGTGCCAGGCAGCCAGTTGCCGTTCCGCCCGCTCCTGGTACTCGGCCAACCAACCCTCCGGGGCATACTCCAGCTCCAGTCCGCTGTGGGCCACGGCCACCGGCTCCACCACATGCAACAGCTGTAGCTTGGCGCCCATCTCCCGGGTCAGGGTGGCGGCGCCCTCCAACAGCATGGCCGCCGAGTCATCCAGGGGAAGCGCCAGCAACCAGAGGGGTTGCCGCGGCCAATAGGCACGCTCCGGATCCAGCACCAGCAGATCGCAGGCAATGCGGGCGGCGATCTTGCTGGCCAGATGAGGGTGCCAGAATTGGCCATCGCCACCATGTTGCCCCAGCACCAACAGGCTGGTATCCCCTTGTTGACAGCGCCGGACCAACTCCTCCACCACCTGGCCACAATAGATATCACAGCGACCGGTCGGGATGGACAGACTCGCCATGTGGCGTTGCAAGGCCTCAAACTCAGTGGCCTTGAGAGCCGCCAGATGGGCCTCCTGGGCCATCAGATCCTGCGTCTCATCCAGTGGCAAAATCGCCACCACATCCACCACCGCCGCCCAGCGGTTGGCCAACTTAACCACCCGTTGCAACAAGGGCTCAGGATCCCGCTCCAGACTCAAGGCCAACAAGATGCGAGGATAGGTCATGGTGGGCCTCATTTAGGATGACTAGCCATAGGTTGAGGCTAGAAACCCGGCCAAGGCATTGCCAGTGGCCGGCTCAAGAATTCCCAAATCCAGCCTATGCTTAGGCTTGAGCCCCACTTCACCTCTCTGCCGGAGGCCTATGCCAGTTCGCCCGACCAGACCGCCAAGCCCGCTATGCTGCTGCCGGTGCTGGCTGCTGGGCTTTCTCCTGCTCCTGGGGTGGCCGGCCATGGCACTGGAGCCCGTGGTGCTCCAGCTCAAGTGGACCCACCAATTTCAGTTTGCCGGCTACTATGCGGCGCTGGAGAAGGGCTACTACCGAGAGGCAGGGCTGGATGTGCAGCTCATGGCCAACGGCCAGGATGGCCGCTCTGTCTCGCCGGTAGAGGAGGTGGTGAGCGGACGGGCCCACTACGGCATCAGCAACTCCGGCCTGGTGAAAAACTTCATGGATGGCCAACCTGTGGTGGTGCTGGCGGCCATACTGCAACACTCGGCGGTCACCTGGCTGGTGCTGGAGCGCTCCGGCATCCAGACCCTCCATGACCTCAGTAGCCGCCGGCTGATGACGGCCCTGCCGGTGAACGAAAGCTACGAGCTATTAGCCCCGTTTCGCGCCGAAGGCGTGGCGGTAGAGCAACTTAACCTGATCCCAACCACCCACGACCTGCGGGATCTGCTGGCGGGCAAGGTGGATGCCTTTGATGCCTACGTCAGTAACGAACCCTACCTGCTGGAGCAGATGGGCATTCCCTACCGGCTGATCCATCCACGCAGTTACGGCATCGATTTTTATGGTGATGTACTGTTTACCTCGCGCCAGGAACTGGACGCCCACCCGGAACGGGTCAGGGCCTTTCGCGAGGCCACCCTCAAGGGCTGGCATTACGCCCTGGCGCATGTGGATGAGATGGTGGATCTCATTCGCCAGCGTTACGCTCCGCACAAAAGCCGGGATCATCTGCTGTTTGAAGCACAGGCCCTGATCAAGCTGATCCAGCCGGATTTTGTCGCCCTGGGCCACATCAATCCTGGCCGTTGGGCGCGTATCGCCGAGATAGAGCAAGGCAATGGCCAGCCAGTCGCTCTGTCGCAACTGGCCGGTTTCATCTATCAGGAGAGTCCGCCGAGCGACGGCCGCTTCTGGCTGATGACGGGAGTCTTCACGCTGGTCGCGCTAGGGCTGCTGAGCATCATAGGCTGGATAGTGAAGATCAACAGACGCCTGCGGCAGGAAGTGGCGGCGCGCAAGGCTGCCGAATGGCAGCTGCGCCGCCTCTCCCGCACCGATCATCTGACCGGCCAACACAACCGACGGGCCTTCTTTCAGGTGTTCTGTCGCGAGTTTGCCCGCTTCCGGCGGCATCCCCACCCCCTGGCCCTGCTGATGCTGGACATAGATCACTTCAAACGCGTCAACGACCGGCATGGCCATCCGGTGGGGGATCTGGTGCTAGTGGAATTTGGCCGCCGCCTCAAGGGCCAGCTCAGACGCATCGATGAGCTGGGCCGCATCGGTGGCGAAGAATTCGCCATCCTGCTCACCGACACCACACAGCAAGAGGCGGCCCTCAAGGCGGAGCAGCTGCGCAAGGTCATCGCCAACACCCCCTTTGTGGTGGGCCGACAGTCCCTGAGTCTGCACATCACCACCAGCATAGGCGTGGTATCCGCCAACTCGGCAGACAAGAGCCCCAAGCAGCTGCTGGCCCGGGCGGACGATGCCCTCTACCAGGCCAAGGCTCAGGGCCGCAATCGCTGCGTTACGGCGCCATGATCGCCGATTGCACGCTGCCGCTAGCGCCGCTGACCGCCTGATCCAGCCGCTGCTGCACAGCCGACTGAGCACCGCTCACCAGGCCATCAGTCTGTTGTTGCACTGTCATCGCCGCCCCACTGATCGCTGCGCCCACCACCTTGTCGGCCGCCTGTTGGAGCTGGGCCTGGGGATCCTGGGCCGCCGCCATCACAGGCTGCAGCGCCGACGGCCAACTGGGTGCAACCGGCAGATTGTTTTGCAACACCTGTTCGGCAAACACCTTGGGCGCGCCCCCCCGAGATCAGGGTGACCGCCATCTGGTTGGTATCGCTGTTCCAGACAAAGCCGGCCTGCTCCGCCACTTCCGGGATGGGCGAATAACGCGACAGCACATAGAAGAGGGGCCCCTCTTGCTGGATCTCATCGGCCGTCTTTAGCAGGCGCAAGGCGGTGTCGTAATTCTCATTGCCCAGCAGGGCCGTCATCCGATCCTTGATCAGGGAATTCTCAAACAGGTTCACCTCGTTGGGATCAAAGCCCACCAGGGGCTTGAGCAGCGCCCACATCAGCTGACTCTGCGCTCCCACCAGCAAGGGCGCCACACAACCTGACACCGTCAGGCACAACAAGAGCGCCAGCAGGCGCCCAGACACAAAACGATAGAGGGGTTGCAACATCAAAGACTCCGCATGCACCACAACAAACAGGGTAAACAGGCCCGGCCTGGGCTGCGGCAGCACGGTAACACAACCGGATAAAAACACCAGCGGGCCCATCTTGGATCCCGCTGGCACTGACCAACCACATCAGCGCCCCTAGGCGGTCAGGTTAAGCAGGCTGCCTGTTTTTACCGACCCATCCGGCAGTTGGTCAGCAAAGGACTGCAAAAACTGGGTCAGGCTAACGTCACTGTCCGAGGCACCCAGACTATCCAGCAAGGAGGAAAACTGGCTTTGCAACTGGCTCAGGCCGCTGTCACTGTCGGTATCCCCCGAGTTGAGCTTGTTGAGCAAGCTCTGCAGATCCCTCTTCATGGGATGGGTGCCGCTGCTGGCCGGGCTGCCACCGGCCCCTTGCGCCTGCAGCGTGCTCATCAGGGTGTCCATGAACGACTGCAACTGGTCATCACTGTCCGAGTCGTCACTACTGGTAATACCCAGATCGGCAAGGGTACTTTGCAGATCCTGCAGCATACCGCTCTTTTCCTTGGGTGGCGGCGGCATCTTGAGCGTCTCATCGGCGACGGACGAGTTTGGTTCGGAACCACGTTGGAACAGCTGGGCCAGCGAGCTGTAAAGGTTGCTGGATACGGAACTGATGGACATGGGGCATCTCCTTATAGGCTGAGGGACATGGCGACCCAAGCGATCCGACTTAATTCCACCCAGGCGCGTCACAACCGCTGTAACTTGCAAAGCCTTGACCATAAGGGCGTCATCTTTGGTTAACTTACGCAAAGTTACTCAAGCCGGACGTTAAGTTGAGTAAGCGAACAGGGTCTGCCGCCATCCGACTCCCCTTGGCCGCTCAGGTTTAGCCTTAGCCACAGGGCCACAGTGGAGCGGACGGCAGCCATTTGCCGCCCTTGCCGCTGGTAAATCTGACAGGCCTGCCACACGCCCCCTCCCCGTGACCCAAAATCATGGCTTGGCAATGCCCCTTTAGTCAGCAGGTCAAGGAGTCTGCGGATGCGCAACAATCAGCCCGTCACCCAGCAGGAGGTCTCATTCAGCCCTGAGATACGTCTGGTCTCCATGACAGATCTGCAGGGGGACATCACCTTCGTCAATCAGGATTTCGTCCGGATCAGCGGCTACAGCGAGCAGGAGCTACTGGGCAGCCATCACAACCTGCTGCGCCATCCGGATATGCCGGCTGCCGCCTTTGCCGATCTGTGGCATACCATACAGTCCGGTCGCACCTGGCGCGGCTGCGTGAAGAACCGTTGCAAGAACGGCGATCACTACTGGGTAGACGCCTATGTGATGCCCATAGTGCAAGACGGTCAGACCATTGGTTATCAGTCGGTACGCAGTCAACCCAGCCGTCAGCAGGTGGCCGAAGCGGAGGCACGCTACCGGCAACTGCGCGCTCATCCCGAACAATCCCTGCCCAAGCCTGCCGCTTGGCAGTGCCTCTCCCTCATCACCCAAAGCCAGTGGCTGGGGGGCTTGGCGGTGGTGAGCGCCGCCCTGCTGCTGGCGGACGATCTCTGGCCCGGCCTGACAGAAGGGCTGGGGCTTGGCCAGGTCGCCGCCAGCATCTTGCACCTCATCAATCTGCTGACCATGTTGCTCTTGCTGCTGCTGTTGCACCGCCAGATCTTCACCCCGTTGCGACTGTGTCAGCGCGAGCTGATCCGCATCGCCAACGGCGATCTCACCGCCCAGCTACCGGATTTGCCACAACACGAGCTGGGCCAGCTGCTGTTGGGCGTGCGCATGATCCAATCCCGCCTGCTGGCCATCTTCGGGCGCTTCGGCGAGGCCTGCGGAACTTTGTCACACTCCTCGGGCAACCTGACCAAGACGGCGGATCAACTCAGCCGCGGCGCCGGTACCCAGGCCGCCAGCGTGGAGGAGAGCACCGCCGCCATGGAACAGATGGGGGCCTCCATCAGTCAAAATGCCGATGGCGCCCGACTCACAGGTGAACTGGCCACTCAGGTGGCCCGGCATGCCGAACAAGGCGGGGAGGCGGTACGCCAGACCGTCAGTGCCATGAAACAGATCGCCAGCAAGATCGGCATCATCGACGACATCGCCTACCAGACCAATCTGCTGGCCCTGAATGCCGCCATTGAAGCGGCCCGCGCCGGTGAGCATGGTAAGGGATTTGCCGTGGTCTCCGCCGAGGTGCGCAAGCTGGCCGAGCGCAGTCAGGTCGCTGCCCTGGAGATAGGTCAGGTGGCCCGCCAGAGCGTGACCATGGCCGAAAATGCTGGCCACCTGTTTGAACAGATGACCCCCGACATAGCCCGCACCTCCAGCCTGGTGCAGGAGATAGCCCTGTGCTGCACCGAACAGAGCACCGGGGTGGAGCAGATCAACATCGCCATGAATCAGCTCAGCCAACTCAGCCAACACAGCGCCAGCGCCGCTGAAAACCTGTCACAGACAGCCAGCGCCATCGAGGATCAAGCGGCCCGCCTGCAGGAGATGTTGGCCTGCTTCCGCCTGCAGGCAGATCAGGCGCACAAGCAACAGGGCCGCACGGCCCCAGTCAGTGCGGTAGTGCGGCTTACCAACCCCCCCGCCGCCTAGCCGCCGTCAAGGTGACAATGGCTTATCTCGTCAATCAGCCAACGAATATCCGCCTGATGGTCGTACAGGGCATGGCTGAGGATGGTCAGGGTCAGCTCAGGCGCGCCGTCCGGTAGCTCGACGATGCGCAGGGGCAGCATCTCCACCAGCTCCTGGGCAATGCGCAGGGGCACGCACATCAGATAGCCAGTGCTGGCCACCACCCGCCCCCCCACCGCATAACTCTGCACTATGGTGGCCAGGCTGCGCGACTGGTGCTGAGCGCTGAGCCAGCGCTCGATAAGATCCGCCCCCGAGATCACCGCCGGTAGATGCACCTGGGGCTCTGCCAGAAACTGCCTGAGACTGAGCCTGTCTGGCAGATCCCTGCGCTGGCGCGCCGTGATGGCCACGAAGCGGTCAGTGAGCCAGGTGCGCTTGTTGAAGTAATGGGGGACATGCTGCAAGCCTTCGATGCCGACAAACACATCCAGCTGACCCGACTCCACCCCTGTGTCCTGTATCTTCTCCGCCAGAATATCCACGCTCAGCCGGACGTTGGGCGCCAGCGTCTTGAAGCGCGACACCAGCCTGGGTAAGGCGAGAAACTCGAAGTAGTCCACCGCCCCTATGTAGAAGGTGCGGGCCGACTCCGCCGCGATAAACGGGCCGCCCCCCTGCAACCCCCGCTCCAGCTGGCCCAGGCTGCGCCGGATCACCGGCAGCAACTGCTGGGCGCGGGGCGTCGCCTCCATCCCCTGACTGGTGCGCACAAACAGCGGATCCCCCAACTGCTCCCGCAACCGGTTGAGGGCGTGACTGAAGGCCGACTGGCTGATGAACAGCCGCTCCGCCGCCTTGGTCACGCTGCGTTCCTCGGACAACACCAATAAAAGCTTCAATAAATTCAAGTCTATAGACAGCAAAATGAAATGCACTCATGGTTTTATTAGAACATTGCATTTAAATCATAATCTTAGGCGAGGTATTACTGAAGGCTCAAGAGATCAGTGATCAAGGACCCCTTCATGTCAGGACGAACACGCAACGCCATCCCTCCATGCCATTATTCCGCCCAATGGCAGGAGGCCTCCCGATGAACCAGTCCCGCAACACCATAGGCCTCGGCGGCCAAATCCTCTTCATCCTCTGCGCCGTGCTCATCATCGACACCCTGACCGCAGCAGCGGCCCTGGGCCCCAGCGTCATCGGCTGGTGGGGGATCACCCTGCTGGCGTTCGTGCTGCCCTATGCCCTGATCGCCACCGAGCTGGGCACCGCCTACCCGGCGGACGGCGGCCTGTATGACTGGGTCAAGCGGGCCTTCGGTGACAAGATGGCCGCCCGCACCTCCTGGCTCTACTGGATCAACGTCGGCCTGTGGATGCCCGCCGTCTATATCCTGTTTGCCGGCATGGCCTCCGAGCTGTTCGATCTGGAACTGAGCCTGACCGCCCAGGTGGCGCTGTGCATCCTGCTCACCTGGCTGACCGTCTGGTTCTGCAACGTGGCGGTGGATATAGGCGTGGGGATCAGCCAGCTCGGCGCCCTGCTGAAGGTGGCGGTGATCCTGGCCCTGGGCATCGCCGGCTTCCTCTACGCCCAAGAACACGGCATGGCCAATCAGCTCAGCTGGCAGAGCATGCTGCCCTCGTTCGAAGGCGGCGTCGGCTTCCTGCCCGCCATCATCTACAACCTGCTGGGGCTGGAGCTGGTAGCCTGTCTGGGACGTAACCTCAAGGAGCCGGTGCGTAGCATGCCCAAGGCCATGCTGCTGGCCAGCCTGGCCATCGCCCTGCTCTACGTGTTCGGCACCCTGGGGATCCTGGTCGCCCTGCCGGTGGACGAGGTCAGCCTGGTGGCCGGGCTCACCGATGCCCTCACTATCTTGTTTGCCGATCTGCCCTACGGCCAGTTCTGGGTGTTGGGTCTGGGCATCCTCGGCCTGTTGACGCTGATCAGCAACATGGTGAGCTGGACCATGGGCTCCAGCCGCACCGCGGCCGAAGCCGCCCAGGCGGGCGAACTGCCGGCTGTGCTGGGTTACCGTCATCCTCGGCTCGGCACCCCAGTGGGCGCCAACTGCCTCACCGGCCTGGTCTCCACCGCCGTGATCCTCTGCTATGGCCTGCTGGCCAGCAGCAACGACGAACTGTTCTGGACAGTGTTTGCCTTCTCCAGCTGCGTCTTCCTGCTGCCCTACCTGCTGATGTTTACCGCCTTCTTGCGCCTGCGCATCAAGGATGCCCGGCATCCGCGCCCCTTCCGGCTGCTCAGCAACCGCCTACTGGCCTGGTTGCTCACCGGCAGCAGCCTGAGCTTCATCCTCGGCGCCCTCTTGCTGTTCATCTTCCCGCAGCTGGCCGACGGCATCATCGACTGGCAGGAGAGCGGCCCCCTGCTGCTGGGCCTGGGCGTCACCCTGCTGCTGGGCGAGGCACTGATCCGAGGCCAGGCGGGCCATGCGGCCAGCCTGATCCGCACCTCGGCCTGAGTTCAGCGACTGCAAACAAAAGCCCCGGCACTTGGCCGTAATGCCAGTCAGTTAAGCCTGACTGCGCTATTGTTTTACTAGGTTTTCTCGTCGCATACTTCTGTGGTTTGGCTTTGATGCACCTTGGGTAACTTCGTTCTCGGCGGGCGGGTAACTTGAACTGCTCCGCCTGTTTGTCCAACTCGGCGACACGCCCCGG